>CAZSVE010000057.1:0-18642 GCA_964610175.1 uncultured Thiotrichales bacterium | reverse complement strand
CCTAAATGCTATTGGGATGGCAAACTTCTACCCACAAATTTTTTTGAAGAGCCGTTTTTCGTATGGTGTCATCATTTTGTCGTATGGATAGCTCTTTCGCTGTTTTCCTTTGGAATCGGTTTCGAGATCGGAAAAAAAGCAGGGTCTATGGTAATAGCAGGCCCATATAGATGCGGTCTATTTCCTTACCGCATCTATATGGGCTTTTGCTTTTCCGATATCTGAACAAAAAGACCATGCGCATGAATCGATTCGTGCCATGGGAACTTGGCGTCAGGTAACTTCAGGGTGTTCTATTATTTGACCGGTGCTAACATGGCGTCCAAATTCAAATCATCACAGAAGTCCATGAAATCCCCACGTAAGGGGGCAATGGCCGTGTCTGCAGGCACACCTACTGTCATATGAAGCGAGGACATGGGCGTGGCCATGTGGGGAGCAGGATAGGCGATGGTGTAAAGGTCTTCGATGCCGATTTCGCGCTGGGAGAAGAAATTCGCTACGTCTTTGACGATCCCAGGGTGATCCACCGAGACTACCTCGACCCCGTAGGGAATGATGTTTCGTGAATTTTCGCGCGGTGTGGTTCGTTTGCTCTGGATGGCAAGTTTCAGTTTATCTGCTATGCGCGGTAGGGCGTTTTCGATTTTTGCGATGGCGCTCCAATTTCCGGAAATGAGCATGATGATCGCGAATTCACTTCCTAACGTGGCCATGCGACTGTCTTTGATATTGCCACCGCAGTCGAAGATCATCTGAGAAAGTTCACTGACGATGCCGGAACGATTTTCTCCCAAAGCGGATAAGACAAAATGCGTTTCCATAAAACGCTGAAGCTCCATTGATGAGGTGTTGTCCAATAGAAGATTTTACCCGTAAAACGGCAAAACGCGCTCCACCAGCACCTTGCTACATGAAATGGGCACCATATACCATAGGTATGGTGAAAGGATATGAAACCGTGGGCTCTTTGGTGGTCGAAGGTCACAAACGATATAGCGATACGATAACTTATATGATGATGAAATAATAGATTTTGCGAATATACAAAATGTATCGGAGGTTGTTTTCTTATGGCCGACCGTAGACTGCAAGTTTTTCACACCGTAGCCAAGATGCTGAGTTTCACGAAGGCGGCAGAGGCATTGCATATGACCCAGCCTGCCGTAACGTTCCAAATACATCAGCTGGAGGAGCATTTCAACGCGCGCCTTTTCGATAGGACTCATCATCGAATCAGTCTGACGTATGTAGGCAGGCAGGTATATGAATACTCGGACAAAATTTTTACTATCTATGCGCAGATGGAGAATCAGATTCGGGATATTACCGGCCATTCATTGAACGTTCTGATGCTCGGTGTAAGCACGGTGATAGCGGAATATATGTTGCCGCTTCTTCTTGGGGAGTTTAAGAATAGATTCCCTGACGTGGTAATTCGTCTGCGGATGGCAAGTACGAGCGAAGTTGTTTCCATGGTCGAACACGGCGAGATCGATCTCGGTGTCGTGGAAGACATGGTAGCCAACAAAAACTTGGTCGTAGATCCATGCCACATGGATGAGCTTATGATAGTTGTTCCCTATGAACATGATCTGGTGGGCAGGGAATCGATTACAGCGACGACGCTTGTGGAATATCCCTACATCGTTCGTAAGGGTGACTTGGGAACAATGCTGGACTATCTGAGAACAGCGGGTCTCGATACCAATAATCTGAGCGTTGCCATGGAGCTCGATAGCTTGGAGGCAATCAAGGGTGCAATCGAAGTAGGCATGGGAATCTCGGTTCTTCCGCGCATCGCTGTTATGAAGGAGTTGTCTTTGAAAACGTTGGCGACTATAAAGCTGGAGCCATCGTTGAAGAAACCGCTTTCATTCGTCTATCGGGAACAGAAGTTTCGGGTAAGCGCCGTGAATGAGTTGCTGAACTTGGCGCGTAGCTGCTGTCAAAACCATATCCGTTATGACGAATTGTAAAGTAGAACAAAGAATTCCTATTCCCTGAAAATGGACAGTAATACGGAAATTCTGATTTACGATGTCTCGGAAACGCGTATTCCTCTTGACGGGTGCTACCCTTGCTGTCTATCGAAAGCAAGCAAAAGAACTCGTTCGATCTTATGTATTTGAAAACAACCAAGCAGGATTGCAAGAGTTCGTAACCTACCTGAATGAAGATCCGTGGACGCCGGTCTGTTTTTTAGTGGATTTTATGGAGGAAGAATTCCGAGTAGAGAGTATTCCTCACGTTTTCGGATCGGATCGGCGTGCATTGGTGATGAATAGGGAGCGTCGGTTATTTCGAAATACTCCCTACCGGCATACGGTGCTTCAGAATAGGGAGATTGGCGGGCGGCGTGATGACAACATTTTATTTGCGGCCGTAACCCATCCGGAGGTGGTTCAGCGCTGGCTTCACCCAATTGCCGAACGCAAGATCCCCCTTATCGGTCTCTATTCATTATCGATCCTGAGTAAAAGGTTGCTTCGATATATTGAAGCGATCCCGGGTACAGGTATTTCCGACCACGTATTGTTGGTTCATTGTAATGCCGATGGTGGATTGCGGCAGAGTTTTTTCTATCGGCAACATCTAAAAGTCAGTCGACTGGCTGCCGTACCACGGTTTGGAGAAGACGATGCCGTTTTCGGTTATATTCCAGGGGAAGTGGAAAATATTCGTCGTTATTTGGGTAGCCTGCGTTTACTGCCTTCGGAACATCCCCTGGAGGTGTATTTTTTAGGCCGTACCAGGATGTGGACACAACTGGAACGGCAAGTAATCAATAGTCCAAACATCCGTTATCACTTCGTCGACATCAAAAAGGTGGGGGCTGAAATCGGCATATTGGGTGGGCTCGATACGCCATATGCCGATCCACTTTTTGTGGGAATACTACTTCGTTCGGTACCTGCCAACCACTATGCTCCGCCAAACGAGATCCGCTATTTCCGATCCGCACAAATACGTATGGCTATGTACGCAGTCGGTCTGGTACTACTCACCATGGGTATTGTTCTGGGTATGTTGCAACTTTCCGATATCCTGATCATCAGACAAAAAACCACTGTATTGGCAAGACAAGCCCAGGCTTATGAAGATCATTATGCACATACGAGCGCTAATTCTCCTGGAGTTTCCGTTGACGGTTCAACCTTGAAAGCTGCGGTCGAAACCGCCGTTACATTGCGGGAATCCAAGACCACACCATATCGAATGTTGTTGGTACTAAGTGAGGTGCTTGATCGAAAAAGTGATTTGGAAATAGAAGAGATCGAATGGTCGGTAAGCGCTGATCCCGATTTCTCCGTCGGTACCCATGCAATCTCGCAGGATAAACCTGAGATAGGAATGGGATCATCGCCTGCGTCTCCAATGCCAAGTTCGGACAAGACGCTCGGAGATACGTATCAGATTACTTCGATCAAAGGGCGAATTGCGGCGTTTTCCGGTGATTACCGAAGGGCGATAATTTTGGTGGAAGATCTCGCGAAGGCACTATCCCAGATTGATATGGTGGAGGATGTTCGAATAATCAGACGCCCGTTGAATATTGGCTCCGAGGAAACATTGACAGGTAAAGCCGGTGTGGCACCGGGAAGCGCAAATTTTGTTCTAAGAACCGTCGTTAGGAATCAACGCTTGCAATAAGTTGGGATTTATTTGGATTCGGATAGGATAACAGAACTCTTTGAAAGAACCACGAAAGCCATTAATTTGTTTATTTCCGGCTCATCTTCGCAAATTGAGTCAAGTTTTACGAAACGCTAGTTTTGCTTTACCAATGCCGGGTCATGCCTTGTCGGTTCGAGGCGAAGCCTTGCTAGGAAGGACTTTTTGATCCGATTTTTCCTTGTAAGTTTGGCTGATGATGCTGATGAACTAATGTCGAAAATGCCGCATGCCGGTAAATACCATGGCCATACCGTGTTCATTAGCGCTTTCGATGACCTCTTCATCTCGCACAGAACCGCCAGGCTGGATAACTGCCGTGATTCCGTGTTTCGCTGCCGCATCGATCCCGTCGCGGAAGGGGAAAAATGCATCCGATGCCATAACGGATTCCCGAATGTCAAGGCCTTCGTCGGCCGCCTTGACAGCAGCAATCCGCGCGGAATACACGCGGCTCATTTGACCTGCTCCAATGCCGATGGTGCGACCATCCTTGCAGTACACGATGGCGTTGGATTTGGTGAACTTGACGACCTTCCAGGCAAATAGCAGGTCTGCCATTTCACGGTCATTGGGTGCGCGATCGGTGACAGTTCGAAGATCGCTTTCCTCTACGGTCCTGGCATCCCGGCTCTGGACCAACAAACCGCCGGTGATTCCTTTGTATTCCAAGCCTTCGAGTTGCAAAGAGGAATCTTGGTAAGCAACTTCGGTTTCTTT
The DNA here is from genome assembly GCA_964610175.1 of uncultured Thiotrichales bacterium. Taxonomy (GTDB): domain Bacteria; phylum Pseudomonadota; class Gammaproteobacteria; order HK1; family HK1; genus CAZSVE01. The sequence goes on along the minus strand of CAZSVE010000057.1, from coordinate 14,247 downwards.
TTGCCAAATTCCTGTTGCCAATACCCTGATATTCTTTTTGGTTGCGAGTACCCGGGCAGCCTCGGGTTCTACCGCAGGCGCTACGATGACCTCCACGAATTGACGCCCTACGATTTCTTCGGCGGTCTGTTTATCGAGAGGTTGGTTGAATGCAATGATGCCACCGAACGCAGAGGTGGGATCCGTGGCAAACGCGCCCAGATATGCATCAAGGGAGTGCTCAGCTATAGCGACCCCACAAGGATTGGCGTGTTTGACGATTACACAGGCCGGATCCTCGAAGGATTTGACACATGCCAATGCAGCATCGCTGTCGGCGACGTTGTTGTAGGAAAGTTCTTTTCCTTGGATCTGTTCGGCGCTGGCTATGGACACATCCGTGAATTGCGAGTCTCGATAGAAGACAGCTATCTGATGCGGATTCTCTCCATAGCGCATTTTCTGCACCTTTTGGAATTGTAAAGATAATATTTCAGGTAATGACTCGAATATCGCCCTATCTCCAAGCCGATGGAGGTAATCGGCGATTGCCCTATCGTACTCCGCAGTATGTGCAAAGGCCTTAGCGGCAAGGTAACGCCGGGTTGCTTCGGTGGTTGCACCGCCATTAGCCCGTAACTCGGCCAGTACCATATCATAATCCGCCACATCACAGATTACAGTGACATCAGTGTGATTTTTGGCGGCTGCCCGCAGCATGGCCGGACCACCGACATCGATATTTTCCACAGCATCGAGAAAGCTACAGTTCGGATCCACTACGGTGCGCATAAATGGATATAGATTTACGACCAGTAAGTCGATGGGTTGGATATCCTGTTTATCCATTACATCCTCGTCGATACCCCGACGGCCCAGCAGTCCACCGTGGATCTTGGGATGTAATGTCTTTACGCGACCCGCCATGATTTCCGGGAACCCCGTGTAATCGGAAACTTGGATTACCGGAATATGATGCTCGATAAGTAATTGTGCGGTACCGCCGGTGGACAGAAATTGAATAGGGAGGGAAGCGGGAAGTTCGTGGAGCGCCCGTGTGAATTCCACGATACCGGATTTATCGGAAACGCTGATAAGCGCATGTCGGACAGGTGACATATGTGATTTCGAGATATTTGTGGTTTATACGATAATTTGGTGTTGTTTCAGTTTCTTACGCAAGGTTGCCCGATTTATACCGAGTAAATCTGCAGCACGACTACAATTCCCACGCGCTTGTTGTAATACAACCTCCAATAAAGGAACTTCTACTTCATTGAGTACCATTTTGTACAATTTGGAAGGCATTTGGCCATCCAAATGTAGGAAATAGGATTCGACGGCATTTCGTACGCTTTCACGCAGTGGTTGTGGTTCCTTGTCATCGTATCCTTGTATGTAATCACTTCCTTTCCAATGTTCTTTTCCAACTGGTGTCATATTCAGGCCTCCGAGCAAGAAACTTCCAAACAAACGGATCTATACGATTACAAAAACGTGAATTCGAAGCTTACCGCTGCCTCTTCCTGAGCCAGGATACCCAATACCACCTGAATTGGTTTATCTGATCTCATCCCAGCCGCGAAGTCTATATCACTATCCAAATATTCTTTTGGCTTAAAGATCCGTGCGGCAATTATTTGTCCGTTGACGTTGAATAGCGCAAGCTGCATGCGAGGAAAAGGCTGTGCATTTGGTAACGTATTAACCAAACGGGCCGATACCAATAATGCCTTTTTGTATTTAGGGTGAGCTCGAACATCCCGATTTATGACTCGAATTCGCGCCGGATCACGTTGCATGGGTATCCGACATCCAGTGCTTCGGCAAAATATTTCCATACTCGGACGCAAGTCCGGAAAATACTGCAGCACATCGACGGGATGGAACCATGTGTACTGGGTTAGAAGCACGACACAAGCGAGTAGAATACCGGAACCGAATGTAAATTGCCGCCATTTATGGGTGACATGTTTTTCTGCAGCCCGCATCATGTTCCCACACAATACTCCTGGTGCCAACCCTTCGATCTCTCGCTGTACTCCTTATTGTCGGAAGTACCGAGAGTAGTAGCAGATTCGGAGATCGAATGGACCGATACGTTTATTTTCCTTTCTCCTTTCAACAGATCATCTGTCTGGTGCAAAAGCGCACCCAATGAGATATGGCATTACTCACAACATATACCCTCACGGCTTTCCGGGTGCGGAGATAACCAGAATGGATCGATGATTGGGATGTATAGGATAGGGAGTGTACAACGCTATACGTTACACGCATGGAGTAAATTTGTCCCCTATACCGACAGTAAATAACTCTCAAAGTGATAATGTTGGTTCTTTCCTAAATCGGGTGTGCGCTCGAAGTGGCAAGGTGGTGAGAAAATTTTGCTAAAAAGGCAGATGCGGACCCCGAAGTAGGGAAATGAAGTGGCAAAATAACTTAAGTCTGCTGTTATCGGCACTGAGAATAATCAAGAATTCGTTTATGTCAGCGCCAACGAATGAAAGCCTGGAAAAGGTAAAATCATGTATCGGCGAATGAAAGGAAGGCAATTTCGGTGCAAAAGAAAGGTATCAACTGAGCTCCGAAATTGGGTTTATGACCATTCACCTCTTACAAATGTTCTGTTAGCACTAATAGGGTGATAGCTTCTTAGTGGTTGCTACAAACATGTTGGTAACAACAAAGTCTACTAATATTCTGACTTATGGTTTTTGTTGCTCTCCGAATGTCGAAGAAATTTTAGAGAAAGTAAAGTACGCTTTCATAATCACAAAGATATAGGTTTTTTCAAAACTCTAACTTTCTTCTTGGATAATTTCGAAAAAATGTGAAAATATGATTTATAAACTAGTTTTTACTTTTTCTCCTGAGCGGCATTGGCATTCCCAAACAAGGCTTTGGCAAGTTGGCGGAATTCTTTGGCAGCCTTACCTGAAGAGCCCGCTTCGAATACAGCACGCCCTTCACTAAAGCAACGCCGAAATGCGGTACGTTGGCAAAGACGGCTCTTTAATACTGTAATACCCGGAAGAGATGCCAACGCTTCCTCGGTTTCGTCACTTTCACGTACCGATGCGTGCGTATCGGCGCGATTGATGAACCCGATAACTTCAGGCATCGGGCCTTTCAAGGCGTTCATGACGATGGTAAGAAAACGCTGGGTGGACCATACGTCGGCTTGGCTTGGTGTCACTGGCACTAAAATGCGATCTGCCATGTTTACGGCCTCTCGCACTGCCCACAGATTCGATGCCCCTACATCGATCAACACATCACCTGGGTGTTTTTTGATAAGAGAACCGGGATCACTATCGGGCCGAAATACCGTAATTTTCGGGAGATATCCTTCTTCGTCGCGAACTTCAGCAACGTCCGTCAGGGTGGCTTGCGGATCAAGGTCAAAGGAAATAACGTCGCGTTTTGCCTTTGCCAACCAAACGGCAAGATTGAACGTTACTGTACTTTTTCCGGATCCGCCTTTTAGGTTACCGATGACCGTAATCATACGTAATCAATTCTCCTCGTGATACCAAGTCTATTATCGTGACAATGATCACGAATCTTTACTTTGATTCATGAATACTTAGTCTCCGAAAACCTTCGGAAAAACAATCAAGAAGCTTTTTAGTTTGGCGAGGCATCAGATTAGTCTTGTGGAAACGACCCTACTTGGCAGGTTGCATGTTATCAGTGCGCGAAGTTTCGGTTTTGGCACTTATTTCCACACGCCGGTAACCTGTGGGTATCTGAAACAATTTTTCGGATTGAGGGCCTTCTTTGATATCACGCAGTTCCCTCAAGCTTTTAGAGTTTACGTCGAAAAACATCTCTTCGCGTATATTTACACCAAGCCTTCGGTCTACCCATACAAGTGAGCGTATCACTCTTTTACCACTTTGAATTTGTTTGTTGGGCACTTCCTGAATAATTTCCCACTTCTCGGTTTTTCGGTTATAGATTTCCCCTTCTTTATTCAGCATTTTGCACTTTAACTGGGCAAATTTCTCACAATGGTGATCCGAATCACCGGGAAGAGGTGGACGCCTAACACCAGAATGGAATTGATTGGATTTCGTCGCAGGCCATGGCACTTCCATGTATTCTTTGGCCGCCGGATTGAGATGTAGGGTTTTTCTGGCCGAAAAATCCCTAATTACAATTCTACGTTTCCCTTCGATGGCCATTTCTATGCGTATTTTATCTTTAGCTACGTAGAGTTTACCTGAAATCGGAGCCCGATTCGGGATTTGCTCAATCGTATTAGCCGAAAATTCAATGATTTCATCATTGGCGACAACATTACTCGAAATCACATCCATCCACATACAAAACACCAATACTGCAGTAGCCGGAATGATTCGGGAGAAAAACTGTAATCCTCTATGCATCGCTATACCTCACTTTTATCGTGAAAACGCAGATGGATTTGGAAGTCTCCCCAACGAGCATGGGAATGCACAGATGGAACCTAGTCGAAAAAAGGCTAGCCCAACAAGACTTCTTTTAGAATAAGAACCATGGAGAGTCGTCTAACATGGGGAAATTCTGATCCGTATACAGATCTCCTAACCATCCATAATTGTATCCTGGATAATGACCATACCAGTGCCTATTTCCCCCGACGCCAGAGTAGAAGGGCATATGGTTGTTCGAGGGATACGAATACCCGGAGTAATATCCTGGATATTCGGGGTATCCTTGCTGTATGGGGTTCACGGGCGGAGTATTGTTCGTATTATCAATCAGGTTGGATCTAAATTGCTGTTTGTTTTGGGAACTGTTTGTATGGCTGTGTGCTCTCCACTGCTTTTTCTCCCCGGAATTCTCCCGATCACGCTTCCAATTTTCATGTCGTGAAAGGTCGGGGGCCGACATGTAAGGTTTGGAATCACGCCGAGAGTTATTCCCCGTCCAGCGGTTTTGTGTCGCTGGCGATTGGTAATTGTCAGTAGAATGATTACTGGATTTCTCGGATATCGGTAATCGTGACCAATCACGCCACCGAGGTTTAGTATCGCCGTAATAGGCACCAGAAAAATCCCTAGCTTTAGCATCTTTTGGCCAGGACGCACCTGTCGACCGTCGATTATTTCGATGCTTGAAGGATGGTTGAGATCTTTTTGCCCATGGATCGGTTCTGCGCCGACTTCCCGCGTCTTCCCAAGAGTTACGTTGTCCGTCGGAGGAGATCCATTGTTCTGTTTTTTGCTTTTCTCCTACACGGTGTTCCTCACGAGCCGGGACATGAGGACGTTCAGCGGTCGATGGCCACAAATTGTCTGAATACGAAGTGCTTTGCTCTCTTTGCCAATTTCGTCTGTTTATCGGGGTTACATTTTCTGTTCTTGGAGTGTCGTAATCCATCGAAGCCCTGTTTCCCCAATCGTTGAATCCAGACCGTGCCGTATTTGATCGTTCTCTAAACCAGGGCTTTGTTCCTCGACCCCAGCGAGTAGCATAGTCAGCGGTGGTGCTACCTTGCCTATCCCATGATTGGCTTTGCCGCGATCCTGCATAATTATAATCGGATGCCTCAGCAGCCAATCCCATGGCCGTACCTACTAGCAACGCACCTGTAGATCCGAGGAATGAAGATAAAAACCTATAGGAAGAAGTATTGACCATGCGTAATGTCACTCCGTAATCAACAGAAATTTCATTATCAGATTCCAAGTAACTTATCGCAATCCGAACACAAGCAGGAATTACACGCAAGGATGGGCCAAGCATTGGAAATATCCACGGAAAAAACGATTGTATTCAGTGGGCCATGATCAAATAAATAGCTATTTTTCTTTCTTTTTGTCATCAGCGCGCCAGTTCTCGACAGAGAACTTCGGAACATCGGTTTTGATACGAATACCCCTACGCTTTTTGGTGGCAGACTGCTTATCCTCTTGTTGCGAAGAGATCTTCTTCGCTGCCGATGGTCGCACCTTCTTCGTTACTAGTGGTTCAGATTTCGACCGATTTGTCTCCTTGAGTATCTTCTCCTGACCTGATGCAAGTTTATCTTCGATTTTATCTTTGGTTTTTCCTGCTATGGACACCGAATCCTTACTGCCCATAAGAGCGTAAATATCCTGTTGTTCTACTCGGATGGAAATAGGCCGCCTCTTGCGAGGAGCTTGTTTGGTTTTCCGTCGAACCTTGGTTACATCAGCAGTTGCGCTAGTTACGGAGTCGATGGCTACACTGATATCCGAAGAAGTCCCTGGTTCAATTCCTGTGGCCGGAGGGATGGATGAAGATTTCTCTGCCGAGGTAACTTTTAATGCTTCGTCCTCCAGTTCTTTGGATCCACCTTCGAGAGGATGTTCATCTTCAGAAGGCTTGGATACAACAATGGTAGGCTCGGGCGGCACAGAGCGTTGTTCTTGCACACCTGCGGGTTTTACACCTTCCCGAATACCAGGAGCAGCTTGCCGCGAAAATTTACCAATTACCCATTGCATACCCGCCTTAGCCATAATCAATACGGCCCGAATCAAATAAAACAGAAGTGTTATCCCTGCAATTAGCTTTCCCCACACGGTAATTAATCGGGATCCCTGGAAAGATTCCTCGGATCTCGACTCCTCGGGGACTTCATCGATAACTTTCGACATTTCCGTTGGGGGCACGGTTACCACCATACCATATTTACTGGCAACTTCACGCAACGAATCACTTGCCTCGATGCAACCTAACGGTATAACGACAAGAGTCAATAAAGTAGAGATCAAAACCCCAGCAGCTAGAGAGATGGCCATGCCTTGGAAAATGGGATCGAAAAGAATAACGCCGGCACCAAACACCAAAGCAAACGCTGTAATCAAAATAGGTCTGGTACGGGCCTTGCATGCCAGGATTACTGCTTCACGTACGGAAGTACCATGGCAAACCTCATGAGCCGAGAAATCCACCAGCAAGATAGAGTTACGTACGATAATACCGGCAAGCGCGATCCAACCAATCATGGAGGTTGCTGTGAATTCAGCATTCATCAATGCATGGGCAGGGATGATACCGAGAAGCGTTAAGGGGATAGGTGCCATAATGAGGGCTGGAATACGAAAGTTCCCAAACTCCCAAACTACCAGGATATAGATCAGAACCAAGGCAGCACAAAAGGCGAGTCCCATATCACGGAAGGTCTCGTAGGTAACTGTCCATTCCCCTGTCCATTCAAAGCCGGATTTCCCATCGTTGGGGGGCGGCCCCATGTAATAGGCATCCATCTTGACGCCATCCGGGGTCACGTATTCATCCAGGGAATCCTGAACCTGAAGCATGCCGTAGATAGGCGCAGCCAATCTTCCCGTGGTTTCTGCGACTACATATTCAAGGGGACGCAAATCTTTGTGATAGATAATCGGATCTTGAATTACACGCCGAAAACGCCCAACTTCCGCCAAAGGCACAGTTCTACCATCTTCCGTGGGAATGGGGAGATTCAAGAGTCGCGTCGGATCGGAACGCAAAGAAAGGGGTATTTGGATTACGATATTAGTGGGCTCCAAGACGGTTTGTTCCTTGATATCCCCCAATTGGTAATTTCCCATGGCCATATCGATACTACGATTGACGGTATCCACGGAGATACGGCGACGCGCGGCCTTGTCCCGATCCACGTCGAAATGCCAATAGGAATAAGGTTCCTGCATATAATTATCGACATCGGTCAAGCTTTCCGCCTGACTGAAAAAATCCGTCATATGGTTAGCGACACGCCGCCGCGTTTCATCATCGGGCCCGTAGATCTCCGCCACCACGGACTGCAGGACTGGAGGACCCGGCGGCATTTCCACGACGGCAATCCGGGCGCCATGGGCGCGGGCAATGGGCGTCAATCGTTCTCTGGCTTCGACGGCGATTTCGTGACTGGATCGCGCTCGATCATTCTTATGCAAGAGTTGCACTTGCAATTCTCCCTGCCACGGCTCCTGACGCAGATAGTAATGGCGCACCATGCCATTGAAATCGAAAGGACGCGGGCAACCGGCATAGGTTTGCACGGCGGTCACTTCGGGAAGATTATTCCGCACTTCCTCGGCGAGCAGGCGCGTCAGATTCGCCGTATTGGGCAGGGCGCTGCCCTCGGGAAGATCCACCGTCACGCTGAACTCGGGTTTATTATCGAGGGGTAGCATCTTTACCCTGACATGGGTGGTATAGAACATGGAGCATGCGGCGGCGAACAACCCCCACATGCCGAATCGGAACAGAAATCGCTTTTTCTTGTTATCGATGAGGGGCACCAACAACCCACGATAAAAACCTTCCAGTCGCTCGCTGGTTTTGTGTTCGCGCACGTGGGCGCGTTCCAGATAGGCCATGCTGGGTTTCAAGCGCGCCGCCCACCATGGCGTGAAAGCAAAGGCCGCGATGAGAGAAAACAGCATGGCAACGGAACCCAAGGCCGGGATTGGTTCCATGTAGGGCCCCATCATGCCTCGCACGAACCCCATGGGCAGAAGGGCCGCAATCACGGTGAATGTCGCGAGAATAGTCGGGTTACCGACCTCCCGAACCGCATCGATGGCGGTCGTGATATCCGTTTTGTCCTCTTCCAGCCAGCGTCGATAGATGTTTTCCACGACGACAATGGCGTCGTCCACAAGAATACCGATGGAGAAAATGAGTGCGAACAGACTGACCCTATCGATCGTATATCCCATGACCCAGGCCGAAAATACGGTGATCAGAATTACGACCGGAATGACGACCAGAACGACGATGGCCGGACGGAAAGCGCGGAAAGCAAGCAGAACCAATAAGAAAACCAAACCAGTAGCGATGAAGAGTTTGAGAATCAGTTCCCAAACCTTATCATTGGCGGTTTGGCCGTAATTACGGGTAATCGCCACTTCGACGTCGGAAGGGATTAGGCGACCTTTGAGATTCCCGACGTGCTCCAGGATGTTTTTCGCCACGGCCACGCCATTGGCGCCTTCCTTCTTGGCGATAGCGATGGTGACGGCTGCGGCGCCATCCGCCACGAGATCATCGGTTGCCGCCGGACCGGTATAGTAGGCGACGATTTGGTTGGCGTCTTCCGGCGCGCGAAATACCCGCGCTACATCTCGCACATAGATGGGAACGTCACCTCGGCTACCGATCTCCAGACGCTCTATCTCGCGCGCGTTGGTAAAGAATGAACCGGATGTGATGTTGGTATGGACCCCCCCCCCTTCCACGAAACCGGAGTCGCTTTCCACGTTGGCGCCGCGAATACGATTCGCCAGATGATCAAGACTGATGTCGAACCCGGCCAGACGCTCGGGATAGGCCTCGATGCGAATTTGCTCCCTGCGCCCCCCCACGATAAAACCAGTGCCGGTATTGGGGATCTCCTTCAGGGACTGTAATACGTCCAGGGCGAGCGCGCGTAGCTCGCCATCGTTTTTCCTCTTGGACCAAAGCGTAAGGGTCACCACCGGCACATCGTCGATGCCTTTGGGTTGCACCAATGGCGGGGATACACCGGGCGGGATCTTGTCCATGTTGGACTGGATCTTGTCATGCACCTTGACAATGGAAGGCCCCAGTTCTTCGCCGACATCGAATTCCACTGTGACCATGCCGCGACCACGACCACTCGCGGCGTATACGTGTTTGACCCCGGGGATCTCGCTCATGATGCGTTGCAGCGGATCCATGGCAAGGCGCGCCACCTGCTGAGAAGACACCCCCGGATAGCTTACCAGTATATCCACCATGGGTACCGAAATTTGGGGATCTTCCTGGCGAGGCGTCAATATCAAGCCAAGAATCCCCATAAGGAGCATGGCAAGAAATAGGAGGGGAGAGAGGGGAGAATCAATGAATGCCTGGGTTACGCGACCGGCAACTCCGAGCTGTTCTTCGCTTTCGCTGTCGGGGCCCAAAGGTGCTTGAGAACCCGCTTGTGATATTTTTTGGTCGGTCATTTAATCGATTGAATATAGCTTGCAGAACAACCGGAAGTTGCTCTAGTCAAATAACACCGCCCTTTCTTGATATTGCAAATAAAACCTGCTGCTTACCCAAAAGTACCCAGAATCATAAAACCCTTACCCTAATTTATGGTGTTGAATTCTGTGTATTTCATAGCTGAACAAGTGCTATCACAAGGCATCATCTCCGCTTTTAGCTACCCGAAAAACCTTATTTCCCTGGGATTTTAGTACCTATGAGGGGAAATATCCGAGATCTCCGTTACATCAGAGGTTCATTTCAGGAATATAACAGGGCGGATACATTAACCGAATGCGATGAAAGCCTTAGTTCACTTAGGGAGCCACTCCGGTTAGGAATCCATTTCCCAAAGTCTCGAACTATTTTATTTGTCCCTTGGTTTGAAGAATTCCCACGCACCGATGTTCGGCGGCTTGTCGCCAAATTGGATTTTCAAGGTCAACAACTGAAGAAAGCAGTTTTTTTGTTAATAAAATCCCCTATTATTGTCTTGGAGTGGCGCAATTTTAGGAGGAATTTGAATACAATCACCGGTTTTCAAGCCGGATAGGACACTAACATAGTCTCTATCCACATATTCACCGAGGCGGATCAATTGCAATTCTCCCTTTTCTTCGCTCATATCATTGGGTTTGGAGCTACTCGGTAATATTCGAACCATGGGTTGATCGCCTTGTTGAATGATGGCATCCGATGGGATAACCAACTCTTCTCGTACAAGAGCATTCGGATCGGGAACCATAACCTCTGCGTACATGCCTGGGGCTGCCGGTGCACTTGGGTGTAGATCGAATTTGACCTTTACTGTATGTCGTTGGCGATCAGCCATGGGGAATATTTGCGCTACACGTGCTGGTACCGGACGATACCCTCCGATATCCAATTTGGCATCGACGCGATCATCGACTCGTAGACCCTGATACATCAACCTAGCTGGAATATCCACCTCGAGCTGTAAAAGACTCATGTCAGCAAACTCCAGCAATGGTTGACCTGGTTGTACCGTATCGCCTTCTTCGGCATGCTTTCGAATAATCGTTCCGTCGAACGGTGCAATGGAACGTGCATCACGCAATTTCGCCTCGATCTGACGCAATTGGGATTGGGCGCGCAAATGAGCATTACGAGCCTGTTCGATACGAGTGCCGAAACTATATATGTCTGCGTAACGATCCATCCAGGGATGATTCTGCTTTGTCATTCCTTGCATGTAAGTAGTCATGAATTGATCAAACATGGAAGGAACTCCCATTCCCCCAGGAGCTTTGTTCACAGGAGCGGATTGTGGATTCCAGAGCTCACGCGAATACATCACTTGTGCATTACGCATTTCCGCTTCAGCATTTCGGAGATCGGCCATAGCGGCGGCATGTTGGGCGCGAAGCTCTTCCTCATCCAATGCTACCAGGGTATCGTCTTTGGCAAACGCGCTTCCTTCATCCCCGGCAATATAGTTGACGCGCCCGGGAACTTCCGCCCGAAAGGTCACTTCCCGAAAAGGAACCACCGTCCCCCCCAGGGTCACTGTGGGGTGTTTCTGAACCGTTTGAACGGCATAACGTCCATAACCGCTGCAGGATGGTGTGGCATATGCCTGCACCGATGCCAAGAGAAAAGAAACAACAACGGCGTAAGCAGGAATTTTAATCATAAAAGGAATATGCATTACGTGGTATGGAAAAGTTGGTAGGTTCTGGGAAACACCGCCAAGTAACGTTCTTCGATAGAGAAATCCGAGCAACAAGGCAATTCAGAAAAAGATTCCAGGTGAAATAACGACGTCGACCGCGTGGGAACGATTTGATTCATCTGAAATCTTTTTCTGTAGATTTCAATACGCTAGTGCGATTTAGGCCTTGACGCGCCCCATCACCGAAAAGCTCTTGATAAACGGAGCAGCCATTCGCGGATCTTTGATCATCGCCATGTAGTCGCCCTTGGAAAACTTCAGCTTTCCTGTCGTGTAGGCCATTCCAAGCCCTGCCATTTTGATACCTTTTTCAATCCATTTTTCCCAGTTGTCAGATGTTGCTCGCAGATCCCAATTCAGATCCTGCCCGGCATATTCACCGGCATCAGTTGCTTTGCCATCTTGGACAACCAGCACACCAACAGGCTTGTCTTCTCCGGAAAAACCATAGCCAATCACGGAGCTGAAATTGATTGCCGCCAAGGCGTCGGCAAGTTCGGGTTCTTTGTTCCACTCATCCATGAAAGCCTTCATCCATTTATCGGAAAAAAGTCCGGACATCGTTCGACCCTCCTAACATGTATAAAACGCATATCTTAGATTCTCGAAGATGCAAACGTACTGTATTCCCCTGCCATTTTCAACCTCGAAGGTATTCGAAGAAATCACCCTGGGTTCTTCGAAAAATCCGTGGATAACCATCCCACCGTACCCGGATTCTCCCTTGTGGACAACCCGATATTTTCAGTTTTCTTGATTATCGCGCTATGGACTTGTGAATGATCCTTCGGGACCGATCTCAGCTCTTCGGAACATGGACGTGCAGACAATCCGTAAGCAACCTCACTGCCTAATTGTCTACGAGTTAGACTCAACAATTCACCCTTTGCCCACAATCCGTCGTGAGCTCATAGAAGCGGTTTCGGGTTTCTTTCAACAGCAACGAGCAAGGTTAGGTCGTGTAGTGAAGAAACCACAATCTTACTATGAAAGACACCCTGTGGTAGAAGACATACCACTCCCTCGCCGAAACCGGCCTCGAAAAACAGTCCTTCGTTGTCGACGATGCTCAGACGGCGGTGATGTAACCGTACTTTTCGAGCATTCTCATCCAGCGTGGGGCAGCTCTACGCTCAGTGCTTCGTAATCGATTGTGGCATCCCGGTAGTAATCGCCACGCGAGAGCAATACGAAAACGATTTTCGATATTTTGTCTGCCAGGGCAAAGATCGCCCACTTTCGTCCTCGTCTGACGAGCAAGGACTCGAACTTCTCCCGAAGCAGGCAGCGTGTGCGACTGGCCGCGTTGGCCGCTTCACATAGGATTCGCCGGACGTGTGGATTGCCCTTGCGCTTCTTGCCAGCTACCCGCTTTCCAGCCGATTCATGATTGCCTGGGCAGACCCCGGCCCAAGAGGCAAGTTTTTCTGCTGTACCGAAGGCCGCCATATCGTCGCCAATCTCCACGAGCAGCATAGCCGCTCCCATTTTGTCGATGCCGGGGATCGTTTGCAGCGCTTGAAGCATCGCTTTGCACGGATCGAGCCGGCTCAGCAACTACCTGGCAAAGATTGCGATACGTCTTTCCAGATCCTCGATATGGTCCAGCGTCTCGGAGAGCACGAAGGTATGATCGGCGGTCGACTCGCCGGCCAAGGCATCGAGAAGCGCATCGATGGTTGCTTCGAGTCGGCCGCTGGCATATTGCAGCACCTGTTCGGGTGTTTCTTCCCTCGACAATCCCTCGATCATCTCTCGCGCCGATTTTCCGTGAATATCGTTGACCACCACCGCCAATCGGATTCCGCTATCGGCGAGCACCTTGTGCGCGCGGTTCTTCTCGCCGGATAGGATACTCGTCAATTTCTGCATCTGGCAGGATATCAAGCGCAGAGTGCGTAGGTCCTGCGGAGGAACGAATCCACCCCGAAGCAATCCGCTACGGGCCAAAATGGCCAACCACTGTGCGTCGGCAAGATCGGACTTGCGACCGGGAACCTGCTTGACGTGACGGGCGTTCACGACCAAGGCGTAAATTCCTTGTTTCTCCAGCGCGGCATAAGGGCCCTTCCAGTAGATACCGGTACTCTCCATTGCCACTTGTCGTGGCCGAAACGATGCGACCCACTCCGCCATCGCTTTGCGGTCCCTTTTGAAACTACCGAACTCCCGTAACTCCATTCGGGGCTCTCCAGCTTCGTCCTCATACAAAACGCACACGGTGAGCTTGGCTTGGTGAACATCCAGGGCGACTACGCAACGATACAGCGGTTCAAGAGTATTTTCTAATTTAAAAATGATACTGAAATAAGCTGAGAGGTAGGTTGAAATTCAAGCACTGGTTGTCCATCCCACTCCCCCGAGACGGGTCTGCGATATTCAAATGGAAATACTAAAATAGTCTTTAAGCGGCTTGGGTGACCTGTCCGTTGATGGTTTGGAAGATTTTGGATTTGGCCTGATTCATCTGCTCGGCGGCCTGATTATCGGTGATGCTACAAGCAATCTTATCAACCTCCTGGAAGGATAATCCTGGTTTGAGGTAGCTTTCGGCATGGGGCAAAGATTTTAGTTTTTCGGCCTCCTCAAAAGAACTCGTGGGTAGATTTTGGGACAGGCAAATTGCCAAGGGC
>CAZSVE010000056.1:0-19143 GCA_964610175.1 uncultured Thiotrichales bacterium | reverse complement strand
CGACATGGACGCCAAGATTCGTAGAAAATTACCCACGAATTTTTCTGAAGAGCCGGAAATTCAAGGGTGCAAGGTTCACGATTCACCGACAGGCATCGTTTTGCCGGACATGGCTTCCTTCCACCCCTGCCGGGAACCCCTTTCGGCCGGTTTTAGCGTAATTCTTTCACGAAAAGCCTGCGCGATGTTCAGAATGCCGGAGCCGTTCCTTCGGCGGTTTCGGAGTACGAACTCGCCCCTTCGGGCTATGCGGCAAGGGGCCGGGGTCGCCTACCCGCATTTCGAATCCCCACAGCTCAAGCAGGTCATGCAACCATCTATCAGCACCACGGCCCTGGTGTGACACTGGGTACAAAATCGCGCCGTTTCCGGAAAGTCATTATCAGGCTGCGAGAAATCTCCCCGCGCCTTGATTCGGGCGCGCTTTTCGGCCAGCATGGCCTTGCGATGCTCGTCCATCTCCTGGATCTTCATAAGACCGATGGTGCGCAGATGAGATTCGATGGTATCTCCGATCTCCGCCACCAGGGATGGCATGAATTTACCGCCCTTCTTGAAATAACCACCACGGGGGTCGAACACCGAGCGCAGCTCCTCCACCAGAAACGCCACATCCCCACCCTTGCGGAACACTGCCGAAATAATCCGGGTAAGTGCCACGATCCACTGAAAATGGTCCATATTCTTGGAGTTGATGAAGATCTCGAAGGGTCGACGTTGCTCGTGCTCCGTATCCCGGTTGAGGATGATGTCGTTTATGGTGACATAGAGCGCGTGTTCCGACAGCGGGGTCTTCACCTTATAGGTGCTGCCGAACAGGGTCTCGGGTCGCTCCAGGCGCTCGTGCATATGGATTACATCGGCGCTTCTTCTATCCATTTTGTCCGATTTATCCGATTGCTCCGGGTGCTCCGGGATATCGATGGCTGCATCCGCTTCGCTGGCCTGGACTTCGTAGCCAACGATTTTCTTGTCGATCTTAACGGCCATGGGGAAATGCCTTCTTTGAAATTTTCGATGACAAATAAATCGGCCAAATAAATCAGTAAATCGGGAAGCCAAGTCAAGACTTGACGGTAACCATCATTTGCTCCATGGTCACTTGGCCCAAGGGGCGAGGACATCCTCCGGAAATCCCCGATCCATCGCCGACAGCACCCGGACACCATCATCCACCTGGTAGCTATCCAGGCCCGAATACACCACAGTCCCGCGAGCGCAGCCGGTATCCACCATTACCTGGTGGAGATTTTTGATGGTCCGCTTCTCCATCCGCGATCCGAACTTGATTTCCACCGCCGTTCTCCCCGCGCGGCCCTCCACGATCAGATCCGCCTCCAGACCTGCCTGGGTGCGATAGAACCAGTACTTCGGGGGCAGGCGCTCCGCCTGTCCCTGGCGAATGATCTGCTCCAGACAAAAACCCTCCCAGCTCTGTCCGCAATATGGCGAGCTTTCGATCTCCTCGCGACTCTTGAGATTCATCAGATAATGATACAGGCCGCTATCGCGCAGGTAGACCTTCGGGGATTTGACGAACCGCTTACCCACATTGGCATGAAAGGGCCACAAAATGCGCACCAGAAAGGCGGCCTCCAACGCCATCAGATAGCGATTCATGGTGTGATAGCTCACCCCGGCGGCGGCGGCGAACCGCGATGCATTCCACACCCCGCCGTGGCCATGGGCAATCATCATCATGAAGCGGTGCATCAGGGACGGCCGCACCCCGATCCCCATGCGGGGCAGATCCCGTTCGATGAAGGTCCTTACATAGGCATCCAGCCAAACCAACCTCGCCTCGGCATCCGCCTCCTTGGCCGCCCTCGGGTATCCCCCCCGGACCCAGCTCTCCTCGAGATCCAGCCCCGGGTCCGCCGTTTTGCATTCACGAAACACAACACCATCGAGATCCAGAAAGCCCACCCGACCGGCCAGGGTCTCCGCCGCCTGGCGCAACAGAAACGGGCTCGCCGAACCCAGGATCACGAAGCGACCATTGCCATCCGGTGCCTTATCGATGGCCACCTTGATGGCCTGCATCAGGGACGGCAACAGCTGGATCTCATCCAGCACCAGCGGAGAACGCCCCCGGTCCAGGAACGATTCCGGAGATAATTCCGCCCGATCCCGTACACTGGCGCTTTCCAGGTCCACATGGGGGGCATCCGGCAGGGCCATCCGGGCCAATGTCGTCTTTCCCACCTGACGCGCCCCGAGAATACATACGCAGGGAAACCGATCGAGAAGCCAAGTCAGTTTCTCCGCCAAGATTCTTTTCCACATCCTTGTGATTTAGCAGAGCTAATTCTGTTTTACTAGGATATTATCATTCGTGCTTACGGAAACCATTCCCTTGAAATCGATGTTACGAGACAACTCTCCATCCAATGACGCATGAGCTTGAAGGAGAACCGTAGCATTGGAAGGGCCTTGGAATATAGACAACATGGAATAGACAATACTTTCCGACGTGTGTAGGCTCGGGAACTATTATTCCGCTGCCTTTCCAAGAAATATTTCCTTTTTCCTTGTAAAACTCGATCGAATTGTGAAGCTGAGCGGGAAATCAACAAAATAAACCCGAGCAAAAGCCACCATGGCCGCAACTACCTTCGATACGCTGAAGTTCACCCAGCGCCTCATCGAGGCCGGAGCCTCTCCCGAATTCGCCGAAGCAACCGCGGAGGCATTCAAGGATGCGCAACATGAATCGAGGCCAGTTACCAAGACCGATATCGATCTGCTGCGTTCCGATCTCGGGGGACGAATCGGAACACTGGAAAGCAAGATCGACTCCACACGCTGGATCCTGCCGATCCTCATCGTTGCCATTATTGCCCCGCAACTCAAAGATTTGTTCTGAGGATTCCTGAAGCGCGGGTCGCTGAAGGGAAATCTCGTCGAGTCCCCGCCCCGGTTCCGCACCCTTCCCTTTCGAAACAACATACCAAGACGATAAAAAACCTCGCCTTTCATCACCCCGCCAAATCCATATCAATCCACCGCGGCACCTGACGCTGCCCTTGGCCACTAGCGAAGCTTTGCATCGAACCGACATGACCCCGCATCGATAAAGCAAAATGGCTGTTCTGTAAAACTCGACATGGGTCGGCTAAATGGCAGCTCATTCGGGAATGCCGAGCGGGAAATAAACCAGCCTTTCTTTCGAGGTGCCACCCCCTTTTACCGGATCTCGATCCCCTCACGCTCCAGGTGTGCCTTGACGTCCCCGATGGGCACCTCTCGCCGGTGAAAGATCCCGGCAGCGAGAGCAGCCTCGGCGTCGGTTTCCCTGAAAACCTCGGAGAAATGCCGCACGTTCCCGGCGCCGCTGGAGGCGATGACCGGGATGGATACGGCGTCGGAGATCAGCTCGATGAGTTCGATGTCGAAACCACGACCGGTGCCGTCGCGATCGATGCAGTTCAACAGGATCTCGCCGGCGCCGAGTCGTTCGCACACCACAGCCAGTTCCTTGGCATCCACCGGTCTGCCCTCCCGTCCACCGCGCACCGTGCATTGGTACCAGCAGTATCGTTCGCCATGGGGCCCCGGGATGGTGGTCTCGATGGTGTGATAAGGAACTTCGTCCCTCGATGACACGTACACCCGCCTGGGATCGATGGAAATAACCACGGCCTGATTTCCGTATACCCTGGCGATGCGCTCGATGGCGCTCTTGCCGGAGGCGCGGCCCGCCCTGCGGTATTCTTCCACGGTGTATACGGCATCGCCGCCGATGGAGATCTTGTCGGCCCCGGAGCGGAAGTACTCGCTGGCGACATCCAGGGAGGAATAATGTTTCCCCTTGGCGTCGGTGTATTCGCGGATGCCGCCCCCGATGGTCAGGGGGACGAAGACGCGCTCCGAGGTGATGCGCAGCACGTCGAGCATGGGCTGATCGGCCAACGGGAAGTCGCGAAACCCGGTGATGTTGAGGAAGGTGATCTCGTCGGCGCCCTCTTCGTAGTAGCGTCGGGCAAGATCCACCGGCTTTCCGAGGTTGCGAACCCGCCGGTCGCCCTGGCCGGTATCCGCCGGTTCGCGGACATCGTATTGATCGCCCTTGGTGACCACGAGATCCCCCTGGTCGTTGGCCCGCACATCAAGGCAGGCGATGATGCGTTTCGCCAGTTTGGTCTTCGTCGCCACGGGCGCGGCGGGTCGACGAGAAGGCGATAGCTCTCCGGCAGTGAGGAAGTTTTTCAGGATAGCCAATCCGGGCGCACCGCTCTTTTCGGGGTGAAACTGAACGGCAGCCACATTCCCCCGTTGCACGGCGCTCACGAACCTCGATCCGTAATCGGTGGTGGCCAGTATCCAGTCCTGGTTGGCCGGTTCCGGGAGCGCCCGGTAGGAATGGACGAAATAGAGTTTTTCTCCGCCATGGCCCGAAAACAGCGGGGAGTCTTTTTGGCGCTGGATGCCATTCCATCCGATCTGGGGCACGGAAAGCACGCCGCGGGGGAATCTTCGTATCCTCCCCGGGATGATGCCGAGGCCGGGGATGTCGGGGGATTCCTCGCTACCTTCGAATAGCGCCTGCAGGCCAATGCAGATCCCGAAGAACGGCCTGCCGGAGCCAAGGTATTCCCGCAGGGGTTCCAGGTAGTCATCGGCCCGGAGCCGCTCCATGGCGCTGCCGAAGGCCCCGACGCCGGGAAAGATAAGGCGCTCGGCGCGCCGGATATCGTCGGGGGTTCGTACATCCCGGAGGGTGAATCCCAGGGCATGGATGGCATTTCGGACGCTTCTGACGTTGCCGGCGCCGTAGTCGAGGAGGGTAATCATGGGGGAGGCCCTCTGAGGGGGGTATTATTTTGGTTTTAGGAAGCTAGAGCTTCCAAGGGCTCTACGCTCCCAAGCCGGATCTTGGGAGCGAGCAAAGAGGTATATTCTACCCGGCTCCCCCCTACTCGCCTACCTATCGCACCTACCAATAAGCCGTCCCTGAGAACGGCTCTCGGCCAGAGGAATCGTTTCGATGTTACATGGATATTGACGGGATCGCTTCCAGAAGAGACCGATAAAGATTTTCGATAGCCTTGATCGAGTCTACCGTGGCAATCGGGTCTCCCGCCGCATGAAGTATCCTGGAAATCTCTACCTCGATTTTTTCATGCCGTGTCAGCCAGTCCCGACTTTCGCGCTTGATTCTCTTCAGTTCCCAATCGTCACCAGGCGCCGGTTGCCTCGACCTTTGGCGGGTCCGTATTTCGGTTTCCAAGTGTGCATTTTCCGTCGCCTTGGCTCTTAGCCCTTTTACGTACGCATCATACTTCGACTGGATTTCGGACAAGTATGGTTTTCCCTCTGCCGTGGTCTTCTCGGCGATTGCGTCCAGCTCCTTTGCCACGGCAAAGTTGCCCGAATTGCCGTCGATTTTCAATTCCGCGCTTTGTCTTTTCAGATATTTTTCGAGTCGATCCCCGATATCCTGGTTGTCGAGAAACAACTCGGCCACCAACAATGATTCACTGCAAGTCGGGCTATCTTTCGATAGCCGGTCGACCTCCGATGTTCCCTGCGGGTGGGGCTTATCCATCACTTCCAGGCCCGGGTCTTCCCACTTCCGAATCGCATCCCCCGCCTGCGCCAGGTCCGCCATCACGGTGCATGCGCCATGGTGGCGTATGGCGTCGCCGATGGCCGCCTGAACCGTATAATTCGTCGGATCGCGTTCTCTCCGTGCGTCGATTTCCTGCTCGATCTCCTTGCGTCGGCTGTCGATCCCGCCGGTGATTACACGGATCGCAAGGTTCGCGAGATACGCCTCTTTGAGTTCGGGGCGAACGTCACCGGCAGTGCATCCCGGCTCCACTCGGGCCCTGACGATATCTTCGGCGGTTACGATGGCACCGGCGTCGCCCGACACGGTCATCAGGACCCCAGGCGGGAAATCGGCATCGACATCGACTTGCCTGAGAAGGTCTTTACCGGCCTGCCGAAGATGTTCCTTATAAAGACCGCAACGCCGTATGGACATGTCCATGAGCCGTTTCTGAATCTCGTTACGCCTTTGTTTTCCTCTCTCGCCGGGATATTCCGTGCTGAAATCGCGAAGTGCCAGATCCAAACAATCGCGGGCCCCGATGCAACCCTCGGTATCGAGGGCGTCGTCTTCCTTGCATTCGTAGTCGGCGCACCGAGCGGCGGCCGGATGATCCGCGCCCAGTAGCGCAACCGGATACGATATGACGGTCCCCCCAGCGGGTTCCTCGACAAACTGGGCACAACCGGCAACCAATAGGGATAACGCGAGAGCACCCGATCTTAGATACTGATTTTTCATTGGTTTTTTCTTCGAACGCATGGAAAACGCTGCGTGGTTGGTTGCCTGTAACGCTGGTCAAGAGCAGCTATCCCGTGTCACATCGCTTCCGAGAGATGGAAGGCGCGGCGCCCATGTGTGTGGATTTGCGTGGAATACGGCGTGCGGCCAATGTTCATATCGGATAGCGACCCATTGAACGTACGCCGATTCCACCCCTATCTACCGCTATCCATCGCTTCCTGGTTGTTGATCCTGTGGTAACGCTTTACCTTCTTCCGCACAGGCCTTCCATTTGGATTGTGCCGGATCACCGGTTGTTTGCAGCATCATGTCCTGCTGGTAGCGCTGCTGGCAAAGGAGCTTCGTTATCTTGCTGGATACCTTGTTCATCGTTTCGAGTCCCGGATTATCCAGTTCCTGAATAGCAACCTCGGCCTGACTTAGGCCCGCTACTATGGTACATGCGCCGTGGTAGCGTATGGCGTCTCCGATGGCCGCCTCCACCGTATAGCTTGTCAGGTCGCCGCCTGCCCTTTTCGTTCCGATTTCCGTCTTGATGTCCTTGCGTCGGCCCTCGATTCCCTTGGTAATCACTGGAATCACCTGGTTCAAGAAAACCGCCTGATTGAATTCCGCCCGGACGCCGCTGGTGATGCCCGCCAGCCCTGACAATATCCTGGCCCCATCCACACCCGTGACGATGGCGCCGGCGCCGCCCAGGATGGTTGCCAGGCTTCCGGTGTAAAAGTTGCCCTTGCCGTGGAGGCGCTTGAGGTAGACCTTGTAGACGTTGCAGCGCTGTTCCGAGGCGGCCATCAATCGATCCTGGATCTCATTACGCCTTTGCTTACCTCTTGGTCCAGGATTTTTGACGCCGAATTTCTTAAAGGCTTCGTCCAAGCGGTCGCGGGCCATGATGCAACCATCACTGCTGGGATCGTCACCCTCCTCGCATTTGTATTGGTTGTAGTTCTTGCTAGTCAAAGCGGGTTCGCCCAGCAGCACGGCCAGATCGAATGTCTCGAATACCGACGAGGGCAGCATCTGCACGGCCCCGGCCGGATTGACCCTGCCGCCTCCGGTGTAGGCATACTCGGGCTCCGACTCGAGAAGGGAACAACCGGCGACCGATAGCGACACCGCGAGAGTAGTTATTTTTATCAACTGATTTTTCATCGGCTTCTCCTGATTGGGATTAGGATTGTTGGGGCTTCCGGTTTTGTCGATGTTTCCCATGTCCCGTTATTCCCACTATTACAGGCAACCTGGTCCACGCGAGCACGCCGACACAGGCCTTCTCCCATGGTAAAAACGCTTGGTAACCGGGATCGTTGGCACCGCAGTAAAAACCGGAAAACCTGTTGCCGATTTCTACTACATCTTCTGAAGATCATCAAGGGCTGGACGTGCGGGATGCCAGGTTATGCCCCCCGATGCGGTCGGACCTCCACGATTCTTCAGAGCGCAGCGGATGACCGCTTTCCGACTCGCCTGAAGGGGAACCAAAAGTTCGGTTATGGAAAAGAGATCAGGAAATATTCTGCGGGGCGGGATATTTTTCGAATCGTAGTTCCATTCGCCACCCGACGTTTCGCCAATCATGAACTCTCTTTAGTGTGGCCACTTCGGGGCAAAGTGCCTTCCCGTCATGGAGCACTGGGATCAGGGGGCGGGGATGGCGCAAAGGTCGAGGGACCCCGATAGCTTCGGTAGGCCTTGGAGTCGGTTATTTCGTTTTATCAACGAATCCCAAAAATCCGCCGCCTGAATTTCATCACTCTCTATCACCTTCCACCTTCCGTTCAGGCTCATCTCTGTACTTGGAAAAGACTTGTTGCGTAATCAATATGTTTGCGACTGTGACTATCGAATTCATGGTTGCGCTGGCGAAGCAACCAAAGATCGCGGGCCTTTTCGTGCCAGGCCCGGGTATCCACCGCGCCTTCCAGCGGGGGGCTGCGGCACATCGGGCGTGCTTCCGTAGGATTCCAGTAATTGCGGTTCTCGAAAAGCGCTCACCCGGAATACCACATCCGCAAGAATACTGGGCGGCTCGCGGCGCTCGTCGCGTTCCTGTTGTCGGCGGCTAATAGCGCCGCCCCAATTGCGATGGATACGCCAGTAGAGGAGACCCAGACCGAACAGTACGAGCATGGAAAGCGCGCTGGCCAATGGGGTGAGCGGCTTGGGGGTGTAGGCTTTGGCGGATTCGAGGCCGAGGGATTCGGCGAAGAGCGAAACCAGGGCCATGGCGATGGTGGCGGGGGAAATCCCCAGGGAGAGTTGCATCAGGAACAACCCCACCAATCCCACCATGGCAGCGAACCCCAAAAAGGCGAAGCGCTCGCGGGTGTAGTGTTCCCGCCGCCACCACACGAAAAGGGCGCGTATGGCGAAAAAAACGATGACGATAAGCACCATGGATAGGAACAAGGGAAGCAGTGGACTGGGCACAGCGTTCATGGCGATGGATATCCTCTTGTGGGGGCGAGTGGAGCGCCGGGGCGTTGGGTAGGCATATTTTGTTTATTTCCTGTTCATCTTCACAAATGAGTCACCATTTTACGAAACACGAGTTTTGCTTTACCGATGCCCAATCATGCCTTGTCGGTTCGAGGCAAAGCTTCGCCAGGTTATATCTTCGAGGGCTTCAATAAAAAAACCCCGTCCGGTTTTTCGGTACGGGGTCTTTTAGAGAATGGAATTATTCAGGCGCTGACGGTTTCGGTTGCAGGCCCCGAAAACCCAACCCGGCGTGGCCGGAACCAAAGATTCCCGACTTGCCCTTTGTCATTTCGGGTGCGGTGAAAAACCTTCCGATTCGAAGATGTTCCGAATGCACGAGATTTCTCACTGCCCTCGAAATGGCAACCGAGAATTTCTTGATGGTTTCGTCGAAGGTGTCCCCTGTGAGGGACTAGGAAAAGAATTGTTGAACCAATGGCACACTCGATATCACGACGAGAAGCGCCAATACCCATTGCATGGCGTTTAGCTTGGTTTCCAAGCCCGTCATTCTTCCCTCCAAACCAATCATCTTTCCATCCAAAGCGGCGAATTCCCGCTTGAGATCCCGGATATCATCCTTGGTGGCCAATTCCCGCGTGGCCGTGCCCCATCATCAGGGCCGGCATCTTCATATCCGATAACCCATTCAAGGCTTGGCCTGCGATTACGCGCAGACCATCGGCGAGGATGAAAGAGGCGACGACGACGAGCAGCGGAGAGGCGATGGGAAGCAGCGCCTGGGCCTTTGGCTCGGAGCCCAGGAACAGTATGACGACCCAGGGTGAAAACACCTTCAGGAATGCGGCGAAAGGCAACAGGAAAAAGAAGCAAACCAGCAAGCCGCTATTCAGGATGCGCCATATCATCACCAGGTGGTCCAGAGCAGCATCATAGACAAAGCACCCAATCCCCACGGCGCTCATGGCCTCGAACGATCTCATGTCCCGGCATGTTCCCGGCGAACATAGAACCCCGTGGCCGGATTCCAACAATGGGCCTCAGGGCGTGGGTTGGTAGATCCCTTGTTCTCTTTCCCAATCGTGCTGGTGATATCGATAAGCAACCATGGATCCCAGCCGATTTACGCGGATGTCGGTAAGATCATCGAAGAAGCCTCGCCCAAACTGGAAGGCTGCCAACATCAAGGGTTTCGTAAGCCAATCGGCGTCTACCGGCAAGGCCTTCAATGCGGCAAGGCGGGCCATCGGGGGCGCACCGCTTTTGGTGGCGATGGTCCATCCCCACTCTCCGAAGCTGGGCACATTTCGGTGGTATTGCTGCACGTGTAGAAAACCCGCGTGCCGCATGGTTTTGCCGATACTGAGGAATGCATGTTTGGCATGATAGGGGGAGGTGGACTGCACGGTTATCGCGCCGTCTCCGGCAAGGAGTGCCCTCAGCTTGGCATAGAATCGGGTGGAATAGAGACGATTCAGGTTTGGATGATTGGGGTCCGGCAGATCCACGATGATCGCATCGAACATTTTTCCTTCGCGCAGCAGTTCATTTACCGTGACGAACGCGTCCCCGATCCGTACCGATACCCGGGGGTCCGAAAACGAGTATTCATTCAGGGCAAGAAAACGCTCGTTCACCGTATTCCCGTGGACTTCCTCGGGATGCGTGAAAAACTCCACCAATTTCCCATCCAGATCGAGCAATACGATACGCTTTGGATCCCATCTCAAGATATCCCGCGCCGCCAGGCCGTCTCCCCCGCCGACCACCAGAATACTATTCTGTCGCCCCGAGGCCGCAAGCGCCGGATAGACCAACATGGCGTGATAGATATGCTCATCGGCGCTGGTGAATTGCATGCGGCCATTGATGAAAAATGACAATATCGATGGTTTTGCCGGGTCCACGACACGTTCCGTGACCGTCAAGTGTTGGTGGCGCGTGTCGGTGCGGTAAACAACCTTGTCCCGATACAGTAGATCCTCCATGGTGCCATCCCAATCCGCGCCGAAGGTGGCCACGCCCACGACCAGGGTAGCGGCAAGGCCATGGCTGGCCAGCAACAATGCACTCCAGCGTATCTCTCGGCGAAACAACACGTAGAAAAACAGTCCGGCTGCAATATTGGCGCTTGCCGTCAATGCCGCCGCCGTGGAGATATCCATGGACAACATGAACACGATCCATAACACCGCCCCGACACCGGCACCGAGGTAATCGACACCGTAAATCGACCCGGTATTGTGCTCCAGGTACGCCGAGTACAGGGTCTGGCGCACCCGCGCCACCAGGGGGATCTCCATCCCCAGGAGCACACCGAGCACCGCGCCTACTACATATGGGCTCATTTCGGCCATTCGCCCCACCCCTCGTACCAGGTTCCCGCTCGGCAGCAGATCCGGGGGCAAGTCGAATGTATTGGCCAATATCCTCGGGAAAAGGTGGGCCACCGCGAATGCCCCGCCGATGAGCAACACCGCCGAGGTGCCAATCAGGGCGATGGATACCTCCAGCCAGGCAAAACCAGTGAACGGACAGCGGATGATCCGGGATAAAAAGGAACCCACCCCCATGGAAACGATCATGAGGCCGATGATGCCGTAGATAGCCGTTTCCAGGGCGCCAAGCACCCTTCCCGCGTAGTGGGAGATCAAGTATTCGTAGATCAAACAACAACCCGCCAGCACCGCCACGATAACGAGGAGGATGATATCGTGAAATACCGGAAACCTGGATTCGATACGGCGTGGCCAATGGCCGTGACCAGGATCGAAATACGACGCCCCTTGGGGGCAGGTTTCCGGAGAATCTTGTTGTTTTCGATGCATCGAATCGATTTGTTTTTTTCCCGCTCGGCTTCGCGAATGAGTCGAATTTCACGGAACGCCAATTTTGTTTCACCGATGCCGAATCATGCGTTGATAGTAATGAACCGTGATATGGAAATAAGTTTTACATCGAAACTGTAGTACGCAACCGTAGTACGCGACCGAATTGCACAGGAGGTGCCAAGGCAACTTCTGTCGCCTGCTTTCGAGCCTCTGTTCCATGAGGATTTATTCGGGTTTCGGCCAAGCGCAATTGCTTTGGCGAAACTGTCACATGGCGCTGGAGCGGATGTCGGATCTTTGGCAGCAGGGCCACAACGTGGTCCCGAATGCCGACATTCAAGGGTTCTTCGATAATATCCCGCACTCGGTCATGATGACCGGACTGGCAAAGGTGGTGGCGGACGGGGCCACCCGATGCCCGAAACGGGCACGCCAGTAAATGGGGGGAATTGCCCCTTCGCGGCAACGGATAAGGGAGTGGTTTTCGCCTCTCCCTTATCCACTAGCGAAGATTTTCGATTCCGGCCTGGCCGGGGCGGGGTATTACGGGGGTTCTACTTGGCTTTCAATACATCCTCGATATCATCGAGTGCATCGGGAACGCGTTCGATGATAGGTTGGCTGACCCGGTGGTTGACCTCGTTCAACAGGTTGGCCAGTGTGCTCATGTTGTCGGTGACCTTTTCGAAGGCGTTTTTGGTCAGTTCGGCCTGCTTGGCTATTATTTTCCGGGGTGAATCGGTCATGTCGATGCTGGTGGCGGCCTTGTAGGATTCCTGTAGCGCCTCGGAAAGGTCTTCCATGATCTTCTTCTGTTGCTCCATGATGGATAGCATGCCGCTACCCGCTTCGCGACCGGTAGCGGCCAGCGCTTCCAGGTCATCCCGATAACTGGCTACCAGGGTATCCATATCGATACCGGGGACCGGGGCTTTGGCCACGATCTGCAACAATCCATCGGTCCATTTGGTGACATCCAGCTTCATGAGAGGTTCTATGAAATCCGTAAGCTGATTATCGATGGTCTTCATTTCCTGCTCCTGTCTTCGTTGTATCGTTTTGTTTGTTTCCCGCTCGGCTTCACGATTGGATCGAGTTTTATAAAAGGCGCTAATCCCGCTTTACCAATTCTCGATCATGCCTTGCCGGTTCGAAGCGAGGCTTCGCTGGTTTATTCCCCACGTCGTATTAGTCCCTCCGTCGGTGCGTTCCATCCCCATCATGCGGAGGCTGTCTTGCAATGGTCGGAGGCAGTGGTCGGAGGGATTTTCGACGCTTCCCGGCCCCTTTAGCGACCCCCGGACACTTCGAGAAGATTCCCATCGACGAGAATGTTTATCATGTGCGCCACGGCCTTCATCTGAGGGGCTTCCCTGGTGTGATAGTTTTCGCCGGTATAGGCCTCGCCCCACCAATCCCAGCAACCCATTGGATTCAGTGGCGGAGGCATATTCCGGTTTTCGACCTGGGGATAGAGGACCACGATATTATTCCCTTTGGCCCATTCGTTGTATCCGGCATACTTTGCATACAGGTTCCCGGACTTTCCAATCCTATCGTCGGTTCTTCCGCCCTGCAGACAGCCGTGGAACGCTATGTGGAGTTTGCATTCCTTGCCCTCGTTTTTGCATGCCTTGGGAACGAATATGTAGCCTTCTCTGGCCATGGAGGCAAGTTGCAGCTCATTATGCGGATCGTCGGAAAACCCCTTGAAGACTTTGCGCTGATCGAAGGGCTGTACTTCCTTGTCCTCATCCACGATCTTCCGTCCGTTCCATTGCCGTATGCTGTCGCCGTAAATGTGCTTCAGGATCGCCCCGGCGAGATCCACGTCCTTCAGATCGGCACATTTCTCTTGCTTCTCCGGGTCGTCCGAGGGGCAACCATGATTTTCCCTTTCCTCGAGAGCCTGGCTCTGACAGTCATGGATGAATGTATCTTCGGCTGTCGAAGGAGGCGAGGCCGGTGGGACGGCACACTCGGTAACGGCGTCTTCACCGGGTTTGTCATAACTGTCCCGTACCATGGAATGGCGAGCGGGGAATGTTTTGTTATATTCGATATTCCCTTCCTTCACGTCCGCACCCTGGTAGAAATGGTCGATGGCGTCCATGACACCGATTGGAACGATGTCATCATGCAGGCCGCTGAAGAGGTATATTTTATCCTCCCCGATACCTTTCAGGGTATTTTCCTTCCTTGCCTGCTTCAGGGAATCCTCCGCCATTTTCCTGGATTCCTCGGTAGTTTCCGGGAAGTAGTCGCCACAGCCAGTGTCTTCCTGGTCCAGGCGACCCATGAACTTATCGCACATGATCCCCACGAACTTGCTGCATCTGGTGATGGCGTCCAGAACGTTACCTTTCGCGCAGTAATACGGGCCACCGGCCACGATTCCGGCGCCCATGACGTGTTCCGAGTGAACCACATGGAATTGGTGCGCGAAAAAGGCTCCGGAAGAGATGCCGGAAACGGAGATCTCCTTGTCGTCGATATTCAACCCGCTGGCTATCTTCTCCAACGCCGGATCTCCCAGCGCATATGGCGCGATAAGGAGCGAGAGCAGCATAAGCAGAAACATGGCACCCCTTCGGGATGGAACTTCGGGAATGCTGGTTTTCCCATGGATCGAGGTTATTATGGATTTCGATGGCATTCGATTTTTCTCCTCGAGAATTCATGAAGAATTCATGTTGTTTCGATGATTCCTGCTTCCTTTCGGATCCTTACTTCCTCCAACTCTATTATATCTCCCTCATTTACGTCGTAGCGGATGATTCCGGCGGGGCGAGGGTTTTTGCCGTCTTTGCCTCGCTCGTGGCCGAGGCCCGATCCGGCGGTGCGACTTTCGGTGTCGGCCCGTGATTTTCAGGCGGGGTCGTCCGTTTCGATTCGTTCGAACGATCCCCAATCATACCGTTGACGGAGTGAATGAATTTATCCATGAGCATAAACATGATCTCCAGGTTATAGCCCACGAGGAAGGCCAGGGCAAATGGCGAAATGGCCAGATTGGAAGTGCCTTCCGGGGACACGAACCAACCGATGCTCATACCGGTCAACGCACCCAGTAAAAGACGCAGGCGGAAATGAAGCGCCGTGTTCTGGGTGAATGTCATTTCGCGGGTGGCGATGGAAAGCTGGCGCAGGATATAGACCGCCGCGCCCAGCAGGCCGTAGAGCAGTGGCAACAAATAACCTTGCAGCGCACTGAGGACAAAGCCCGCGGAAACTCGATTGAGATAAAGGCGATTCACCGCTTCGTTATACTTATATCCACGGATCGCTTTATCCATCCGCCCCATTATCTCATTTCGCTTCGACAGGGTGCTGGTTCCGGCTCCGGCTCCGGCTCCGGCGCCCGCGCCTCCGAGGGGCGTATTTTCATCGATCTGCTCCAATTCTTCCCGAAGCTGTCGCTGATCGGCTTCGAATGTGAAATTGTCATAGGGGGTTATTTTCCCCTCGAAAGGTTCCATGAACAGGATTGTCTGCCAGACCTTATTCCAACTCTCCAACAATTCGTAATGTGTGTCCGCGAGGCCATTCAAAAAGTCGCGTTGCTTTTCCAGGCGCATCAGTGTCGTATCGCCGGCCATTCCCCCTTGGTTGGCTGATAGTTTTCTCTCGACTCGATATTGGACGAGTTCGGTCCTGGCGGCATCGTACTGGGTGTAGATCCTCTCCAGTTTCATGGAGACCTCCGATCCGATGAACCAGTAGATTTGCGTGATCAAGAGAAGTATCAGGGAAAAGGCGGCAAACAACCGGTAGTATCGGATCATCCTGTTCGCGGTACCCAGGGTCTTCCCCCGATCCCAAAGTTGCCCTTTTCCGCCCTTCGCGGGTGAGAACGGATTCTCTTTCAGGTCTTCGACGGTAACCGGCGCAAGCTCCCTGACCAACCGGTTATAGGCAAGCCAAAACTTTACCTCTGGTTTTGCGGTCAAGGAGCCATCACGAAACGACTCCCTGGCGTCGAGCAGGATCTCCAGGAGTTCCGGATCCAGGGCATGGCCCTCTCTGGCGGCATAGGCGATCAATGATTCCGCCTGCCGGATGGCTCGGGCCAGGTTTTCCCCGGACTTCGATTCATCCGGCTGATAGGTGGAACTCCCCATTGGCCTGGCCTTTTCCGATTTGCCTTTTTCGGAGGGATGCCCCGCGGAGGAGGTAGCAGGGACTTTCTCGGAAACAACGGATGTGTCTTTATTCATGGCTTCTTCCAACCCGAACTGGCCGGTACTTCGAAAAGGGTCCCACGAGTTCGTTTATTTCCCGATCGACGTTCCCACAATGGGTCGAGTTTTACGGAACGCCGGTTTCGCTGGTTCCCGAGCCAAAGCTTGGGAACCAGCGAAATGCCAAATCATGCCTTGTCGGTTCGAGCACAAGCTTCGCCGAATATCATTGTCGGGAACAATCCCAGCAACCATAGGCTGCCGAGATGATCCCCCCTGTCGATCGTCCCCAAGATCATGACCGCGAATTCCAATCCATCATGGCATTTCCATCTTCCTCGGATTGGCGGCCCCCATCATCGTCGGCGACGACCGCCTCGCACCCCGCCGCCGCTACGGGAAAACGCATACTCATACTGGCACCGCCACCGGGGTTGTTGGTCGCCCAGACGACCCCGCCGTGCTCTTCGACAATCTTCTTCACGATAGCGAGGCCAAGGCCGGTCCCTTTTGGTTTCGTGGTCATATAAGGGGCAAATGCGTGCTCGATGATCTCCGGAGGAAACCCGTTCCCGTGGTCTCGAAATTCAATCTCGATATGGTGGTGGCCGGAGTCGGCGGCGCAGCGAGTCTCTACGATGAGCGTCGATTTCCCGGAGATCTGATTCGCCTCCAATGCATTTTTCACCAAATTATGCACCACCTGACGCAGTCGGTCGTGATCGGCGTGAAGCTTGGGCAGTTTCGGATTGAGCCGGGTCTCGATGATGGCATCGGAGCCACTGCCCCGATAGAGCTCGAGGACGTCCCGAATCAATCCGTTTATATCCAAAAACCGGGGCTTCATCTGTGGCGGACGGGCATAATCGGAAAACGCATTGGCCATGGTCTTCATGGATTCCACCTGCTGCACGATGGTACGTGTCAGATTATCCAGGGTCTTGGCCTCATCGGGCGCCATCTTATGCAGATATTTATGACGCAGTCGTTCAGCGGAAAGTTGAATCGGGGTAAGGGGGTTCTTGATTTCATGAGCAAGCCTTCTTGCCACCTCGCCCCAGGCGGCGTCACGCTGTGCCTGAATCAGGGCGGTAACATCATCGAACACGATCACATGACCCGGGAGCGAGTCTCCCGAATGCTCCGGCTGGTCGCGATTCCCGATATCGGCATGGGAATCCGCGTCGTGTGGTGTCGGAGATGATGAATTCGTGATGCGCGGGGCCAGGGGAGTGCCGCGACACAACAGGATCTGACGACCACCTGCCCCGAACAGGTTGATCTCATGACGCCATTCCCCGCCGGTATTCAGGCGTTCCGAAAGCACCTGGACAAAAGGCTGCAAATGAGGATAAGCCTCGCCGAGCGAGGCGAGCGTACCGCCCGGTGCCGCCTCGGGATCGGCCCCCAGGATCTGATGCGCGGCCTTGTTCACCTTGAATATGCATTGCGCATGATCCAACGTGATTACCCCCGAGGACAATCGCGCCAGCACGGCCTCCAAATACCTGCGTTGCCCCTCCACCTGTTGGCGACTATGCCAGGTATCGTCCCGCGCCTTTGCAAGTTTGCGAGTCATGTAATTGAACGACTTTATCAGCGCCGCAATCTCACCGCTCCCCGACGGCGGAAGCCGCGTTTCGTAATCACCCAGGGAAATGGCCTGGGTACCATTGACCAAATCGCGCAGGGGAGCCACGGCGCGGCGCGCCGAAAAAAACGCGGCCCACGCGGCAGCGAACACGGTAAGCAACAGCACCAGGGATAGGGTAAGGGCGAAACTTCCCTTCAATTCCTGGCGCGATGACGCGCGAGCCCCATAGCTCGTATAGGCCTCTTGCACACTATCGGTCAACTCGTTTACCCGCCGGGTAAAGGGGAAAAGGGCCTGGAGGAGACGAGGGTCGGAACCCAGCTCCACATCCGGGAAACTGACCACGACCCGTACGTGCAATCCCTCGTTGGCGATGGGATCGAGACTGATATAGAGCCCGGTTCGGCGTACCTGGAATAAAACATTCTTCTCGGGATGACGAGGCACCATGGACATGGGATCCAGGGTACTCGATACGAAAAATTGTCCGTGATCCGCTATCACCGTCAGCTCCGAAGCCCCGCTCAGGCGACGGATATCCTCCAGACGATGTTCGATAAGGGGCGTGGGAACATCCGTGAGATCGGAGGCGATCGATCTGGTTTGTTTCAGGATCTCGCGCTTGCGCATATCCAGCGCCGAACGGCTAAGCGCCAATGAATCCTCCAGCGCCTCTTCGATGCGTACCTCGAACCAGCTATCGATACCCTGGTACAAAAACGTCAGCGAGAAAAAGTACACGACCAATACCGGGGTTACGGAAAGGAGGACAAACATGCCCACCATGCGCATCGTAAGGTGAGCACCGGGAATACGGTTTCGTACCTGGTGCCTTAGTCGCAGCAGATTCCATCCGATCAATACTCCAAGGGGCACCAATGCAATGGCATTGAAGACACCCAACACAGCGTAGGCGCCTCCGAACCTGCTTGGTTCCTGGATCGCCAGGCTCATGAAGGCAAGCGAGATCAGCAACAACAAGGCAAGCACGAAAATCGGACCGATACCACGCAGGTACAGTCTCGATTTCCCGGTTCTCATTACATAAGGCATGGTAAAGTCCCGCTTACCGTGTCGGTGCGCATCTCGGTTCATCGAAGTGACGCAGATTCGGTTTCATGGAGAACCGTGGCTTTCATCGATTTCGTTTATTTCCGGCTCATCTTCGCGAATGGGTCGAGTTTTACAAAACAATCATTTTGCTTTGACCGATATCGAATCACGTTTCACCGGTTCGAGGCGAAGCTTCGCTGGAGATGGGTAAGACCAGATGTATCTTATCATGCAATCCGCATCTCGACCCGACCGACCTGGCCAGAACCAAAAAGGGTAAGAGAATATCATTCATCGGTAACAATCCCATTTTTCGAAGCCGAGAAAA
Source organism: uncultured Thiotrichales bacterium (assembly GCA_964610175.1). Classification (GTDB taxonomy): domain Bacteria; phylum Pseudomonadota; class Gammaproteobacteria; order HK1; family HK1; genus CAZSVE01. The sequence goes on along the minus strand of CAZSVE010000056.1, from coordinate 413 downwards.
AACCCTTTTCCGGAAGCTGGAACTTCCACGATCCATGCTCCCAAGCCAGAGCTTGGGAGCAGTGTGAGCCGCGGGCATCGTCGGCTTGGTCTCGAACGGTGCGGCCAATCCGATACAGGATGTAATGGACTGGGTCTAATCCTACCTGTGCGGGTCCGTATCTGTACAGAACTGCTTGCTCGAACTCACCTTTTGGTGGGGGTACGCAGCCAGCGTCGGAGGGCGACCGGCGGCCACAAGAGGGGCCAGGCAGGTAGAGTCCGGGAGGGGTCGTGTACCCACTAGCGACATGACCCGGCATCGGTAAGGCAAAATTTTTGCTCTGTAAAATGGCGACTCATTTATGAGGCTGAACGGGAAAAGTCCTTTCCAATTGAGAGATGAGCCTGAAGGGGTGTTGGAGAGGGTGAGCC
>CAZSVE010000055.1:0-19194 GCA_964610175.1 uncultured Thiotrichales bacterium | reverse complement strand
CGGCTCACCCTCTCCAACACCCCTTCAGGCTCATCTCTCAATTGGAAAGGACTCCATGATCGCAACCGTGATCGCGGTCCATTATCACAGCCCGAACCCCTGCCATCCGAACTCTCGCCGCCCGAATTCGGTTGCACCAGGCCGAGCCCATGACCTGGGTTCCCCTCGATCGACAAAGACCTCCGACAATCGAGCGACCAATTGCCGATGACGAATCATCCCGGCAAGCCCTTCGATGCAGTGGGTGATACGACCACGGTGTCGACGGCCAACCGAGAGATCACCCGCAGTCCGCGTTTTGCCCATGACGCCGAGGGGCTGGCGGCCGGCTCTTCAAGTCTTGGGGGGCACCCGATATCCCGCCTCCATCGACTTGGGTGCCACGGAATCGGGGACATACGGCAATGAAATATCCCTGTCGACCAATACTCATCCGGTCGAATGACCTATGACTTACGGCGTCCGCGTCTGCATGGCCCGATTGAACGTATTCCCCATACTCATCGCTATCAGGTGACAGAAATGGGAACACGGGTTGCTTTCTTTTTCACCAAGATTCACTCTCGTATTTCACGACCCGGTCTTTCGGAATCATGGGGTGGCTGCCCTGAATCCCCTAATCGAGCCATTGCCAACGCCATGAACAAACTGGATCAGGCAATAGGTGCATTGTTTCAACGAGCAAAGTTGATTTCTCGTGAAACTCGATCCATTTGTAAGGATAATTCCGAATCAAAGCCTAACCCGGACAAGCCGAAACCAAAACATTTCGATGATGCCATCATCAATCCAAGCACTCCCCTGTCATCTCGACCGAAGGGAGAGATCTTCCGACTTGGCGGACACCCCGAACGCGAAGGATTTCTCGCGCAGCGAAAAATGACAAACCACAAATTTTTGTGCATTTTTCTCGAGATTTTTCGAGTAAGGGGCTATAGCGTCCATTGCCGAGGAGAAGTTGTATAGAAAGGGATGCCCGGGTTTATGGGGATCCACTGTTTGTCGGAGTCCATTCCCGAATATCCGGTTACGAGTCAGACACATAAGGGTATGAGAATCATGAAGAAACTATTCATTACCATCGCGTTGTGGCTTGGTGTGATGGGCATCGCCGTGGGGGATATGGCGCCAGGGCTCGCCGATACCATCCTCCGGGCGGAGGTCACCCATGACCCGATCCCCGTCTTGTCCCTGGAATACTCGGACATGGATGTGGACATGGCCTATGGCGTTCAAAGGGCCTATGTCACGAAAAGACTGGACAACGATACCCTCGCCGGATTCAAGGCGGGCCTTACCTCCCGAAAGGGCCAACGAAAATTCGGGCTCGATGCCCCCATCGCCGGCGCGCTGTTCGACTCCGGAAGGCTTACCGATGGAGCGGTGGTTCAGGGCAGCGGCTTTCGCCGCCCCATGGTGGAAACCGAAATCGGCTTCATCATCGGAACGCCGCTGCCCCAGCCTGTAGAAGATACGGCCACCCTCCGGAAATCCATCCGGGCCATCGCCCCGGTAATCGAACTCCCGGATCTCGGGTTTTCGAAGACGAAACGCCTCATCGGAACCGATATCATCGCCGCCAATGCTTGCGCGAAACAATTCATCGTGGGAGATCCCCAACCGGCCGATAGCGTCGATCCCAATGCGGTGGACGTGGTCCTGTTCCTCGATGGACACGAAATCAACCGTGGCAAGGGTCGCGAGGCACTTGGCGATCAATGGCGGGCGGCACTGTGGCTCGTCAACACCATGATCGCCCAGGGTTGGACCTTGCAACCTGGACAGATCCTGTTGACCGGAGCCCTCGGAAAGATGCTTCCGGCAAAATCGGGAAAATATAGGGCCGACTATGGAGAACTCGGGGAAATCCGCTTCGAGATATCCGTCGAGACACCTAGGCGTTGACGATTCCCGTTTGCCTTGTCGGGGGATTTCGTCGCGGTTTTTGTCGTCGTTGAAATTGGATTGATTTTGTTGGGGTATTTTCTAATTTAAAAACGATACTGAAATAGGCTGAGAGGTGAGTTGAAAGAATTGTCTGTTTCTTCGATCGTTTTGTCGAAGCTCCTCTCGGTGAGGAGCTAAACAATGCCTACGGGGGTATTTATGCACAGCATCATCGAGGAATCGGCCTTACGGGATTTCTGGTATCCCGTCATACCTATCGAAGATCTGGAAAACGGGCCTTCGGCGTTTACGTTGCTGGGCGAAAAAATGGTTTTATGGTTGGATGCGGAGGGTCAACCAGCCGCGATTCGTGATCGCTGCAACCACCGCTATGCCCAACTCTCTCTTGGGAAGACGGCCGATGGTCTGGTTCTGTGCCCCTATCATGGCTGGCGCTTCGACCGCATGGGAAAATGTATAAATATTCCCCAAGCCAAGAAAACGGTCTCCCGTTGTGATGTCAACCCCTTCCACTGTCAGGCCGCTTATGGTTACGCATGGGTTTGTCTTGGCCAGCCCCGATCCGAAATACCCTTTTTCCCCGAAGAGCATGACCCCGGATTCCGCAGGATTCACTGTTTTTACGAAACCTGGAATGCCAATCCGATCCGGGTTATGGAAAATGAACTGGATATGTCGCATTTTCCCTTTGTCCATGATGGAACCTTCGGCGATAACGCGGCGGTGAATCCTATCGAATACGAAGTCTATGACCGAGGCTCCCAGGGGGTGGGAGTGCATGCGGTGCTCGATGTGAAAGCGGATGATCTGCAAGCCGCCAATACAAAAATGGATAAGGGAAAATCGTGCCGTACCATGGCGATCGAATGGTATATCCCTTTCACCATTCGTCTGGCCATTTCTTATTCCAGCGGCCTCGAGCATGTCATCATCAATAACGCTGTCCCCATGGAAAATGGAGAAATAAAAATTCTTCAATTTCATTTTCGGAACGACCGTGAGGAACAAGTTTCCGTCGAACAGCTCCTTGCCTTTGAAAGACGCATTGTTGCCGAGGATCGCCGGGTCATCGAGTCCATCGATCCGAATCTTCCCTTGGATCCGGCAAGGGAGGCACATATTCCAACCGATCGCGCCGGGTTATTGATGCGGGACAAACTATTCAAGCTGTTTCAGTCAAGTTGAATCCGGAACCAAGCCGGTACCTTAAGGAAATATCATGCCTGTTACAAAAAATCTATCAGGTCTTGCCGCGCTCGATAAAACAGTGGTGCGAGACCTGGATTTACTGGGAACGACCACCCGCCCTTGGATCCCGGAGCGCCATACCGGGACGGGAGCGCCCATCCTGAACGTATTGATCGTTGGGGGCGGGCAAAGCGGGCTTGGCGTGGCATTCGGTTTGCGGCAGGAATCCGTGGACCGCGTATTGATCGTGGACGAAAACCCACCCGGAAAGGCGGGTCCCTGGATCAAATTCGCCCGCATGGAAACCCTGCGGACCCCCAAGGAATTGACCGGTCTGGATCAGGGCATACCCAGCCTGACCTTTCGCGCCTGGTACGAAGCCCAATGGGGAGAAGAAAGTTGGGCGGCACTGTATAGGATTCCCCGGGAAATGTGGGCGGAATATCTCCAGTGGTTTCAGGAGGTTCTCAGTTTATCCGTGCGCCACTCGACCCGGGTCGAACGCATGGAATGGCAAGCGACGGATGCCTGTTTTGCCGTTACCGTGACTTCCCATGGCAAAGAGGAAACCCTTTTTGCCCGCAAGGTGGTCCTGGCCACGGGAATCGATGGGGCGGGGGCCTGGCACATGCCACAATGGATCCGGGATGCCCTTCCCGAACGATGCCTGGCCCATACATCCGATCCCATCGACTTCTCCGAATTGAACGGGAAAAGGATTGCGATCTTGGGCGCTGGCGCCTCGGCCTTCGATAATGCCTGTCTGGCCCTGGATGCCGGCGTGCGGGAGGTTCGTCTTTTCTTCCGACGCCCGGAGATCGTCCGGGTGGATGCCTTCCAGTGGGCCGACTTTCCAGGATTCCTGAGGAACCACGTGGATCTCGACGATTCGTTGCGTTACCGGTTCATCCGGCACATTCTCCGGATGGGACAGCTCCCGACCCGGGATAGCTGGGAGCGTGCAACGCGCTATAAGCATTTTTTTCTGCATCCGGGTTCGCCCTGGGAAAAGATTCAAATGGGGGAGGATGGTGTTCACCTATCGACACCAAGCGCTTCGTTCGTCACGGACTTCGTCATCGTTGCCACGGGATTCGTGACGGATCTGAAACTCCGTTCGGAACTGGCGGCGCTGGAGCCCAACATCGCGCGCTGGGGGGATCGGATGACTCTGTTCGGGGATGATCCCATCGATTCCGCGATCGCCCGCCATCCCTACCTGGGAAAACACTTCGAGTTCCAGGAAAAACAACCTGGGGAGGCGCCGGAGGTCCAGGCCGTCTTCAACTACAATTACGGCAGCCTGATTAGCCACGGTTTCGGTACATCCGGCCTGACGGGATTTCGGTACACATTGCAACGACTGATCAACGGTATCACCGGTCAACTTTACCGGGACGATATCGAACACCACCTGGAAAACCTGAGGCAATTCGATGAGCCTGATTTCTGATCAAACCTTCTCCGTATGCGTTTTTTGTGGGGCATCGAATCCCCACGAGGCAGCCGTTCGACAGATTACCCAAACGATCGGTCGACTGATCGCCGAACAGGACTGGACCCTGATCTATGGGGGTGGAGATCTGGGACTGATGGGAATGGTGGCCAATTCCGGGTTGAAAAGCGGTGGACGGGTGATCGGGATCATCCCCGACGATATGGCCAGGCGCGAACGCCAGCATGAAGGCCTATCCAAGCTGATCGTGGTAAACGATCTGTTCAGCCGCAAGAGTTCGATGATGAAACATTCCGATGCCTTCGTCATTCTGCCTGGAGGCTATGGAACGTTGGATGAGTTTTTCGAGGTATTGACGACCAAGCAACTGGGCCTGCACGATAAACCCATCGTGATACTCAACACCGGCGGCTTTTGGAGCCATTTCCTGGAGTCCCTCAGGGCTCTGGCCCACTGTGGATATGCTCCCGACCACCAAGAATTGGTCAGCGTTGTCGAGACACCCGAGGAAATGGTGACGGCCATTCGGCAGACAGCTCATAAACAAACTACTGGTGCGCCATGAGATTATTGATTGTCAACGGTAACAGCACACAAGCCGTAACCCAGCGGGTGGTCGATACTGCCCGGCAGGCCGCTAGCGCACAAACCCATATCGAGGGAATGACAGTCCGATTCGGCGCCAATCTCGTCCGTTCCCGCCCGGAGGAAGTCCTTGCGGCCCATGCCGTGCTGGATGTTCTCGCCGAAGCCCAGGGGAGCTATGATGCCGCCATCCTGGCCATTTCCCTCGATTCAGGGTTGTTTGCCGCCCGGCAGCTCTTCCCCGTGCCCATTCTGGGGATGACGGAGGCCTCCTTTGCCGTTGCCGGTTTGATCAGCGAACGGTTTGGCTTGATCACATTGGGCAGTGAAACCACCCCCCTCTATCGGGATCTTCTGAGGCGCTATGGAGCCGAAACCCGGCTAGCCGGTTGGGAGGTTCTGGAACTTCGGGGTACGGATTTTCTCGGTTCGGCTTCCTCCAAGGACTCCAAGGAAGCCATCATCGGAAAAGTCCGGAAGTTGGCGACGGAAACCGATTCTGGAGTCGTCGTCCTGTGTTGTGCCGTCCATGCTGGTATAGCCTCACGGATCCGGGAGCAGGTCCCGCTCCCGGTCATCGATGGAATCGCGGCAGCGGTTATGACGGCGGAAATGCTTGCCCGGGCGGATCTTGCACCCAAATATTCCATCCCTCTACCCGGATTGGAGGTAATGGGCGTCTCTTCCGCCTTGCAGGAAGTCCTGCATGCGCAGCGCTGACCGGGATTCGGGAAGGCTAGCATCCGAGTCTCTCTCCCTGGTGGTTCATTCCACTGAGCTGTATGCAAAAGTCGCCTTGTACTCCCTAACGGTGTTGAAAACTTCCTCGAAATGCTCATCCATTCCATATAAACTCCGCTTTCTCGTCAGTTTTCGCCTTGTTATGAAGCACAATTCAACTTTTGCATTTGCCTCCAATTATACTTTTAGCGACTGTACTTAAACTTCCGGCGAAACAAACGCATCGGGAAAACCATCATGCAGATAGCCATTCCGTTGGAACAGATGAGCGTCACGGACAAGTTGCAGGCGATAGAGGAGATCTGGACCGATCTCGCCAGTCAATCCGAAAATGTCCCCTCGCCGTCCTGGCACACTGATGTCCTGCGCGCTCGGGAGCAACGCATAGCCGATGGGACATCGCGTTTCCTGGATATTCAGGAGGCCAAACAAGCGGTACGTGAGAGAATCGGGTGAAGGTTGAGATCCTTGAAGAGGCAACCGCCGATTTGGTAGATGGTTTTCGCTTCTATGAACGACAGGCCGATGGTCTGGGTGATTACTTTTTGGACTCACTGTGGTCGGATATTCAGTCACTACGCCTATACGGCGGCATTCATGTCATCCACCACGGCTACCATCGTCTTCTCTCCAAGAGGTTTCCCTTCGCCGTGTACTATCGAGTCGACGACGGCGTGGCGCGTGTTCGAGCCGTTCTGGATTGTCGCCGGAGTACAGACTGGATATCGGAAAGGCTGGAATGATTCCCGAAAAACAAACGCGGCCTCATAGCAAAGGATGGGCAAAGCGAAGGCATTAGCTCCTAGCTCGTGTTCCGAATCCTACGGGATCTTTGTTTTTCCGATATCTGCATAATGCCGATTGCAACTGTAAACAGCGCAACGCCTATCATTTGGAACGTCGTTATCGTTATAGACTCCCATACATACTCCGACACGAACGTGAAAAATACGGCGTATGAAAGCCCGATACCGACAAGGAAAATGGCATAGGGACCTGCTTTCCTCGCTGCACGCAAAGCCTCCGCAATCAAAAAAAAGGTGGCTCCGATGTTGAATATTCCATTGACGAATTGTAACGAAAGATGCGCGAAATCGATGGTTGTGAATGGAATGACATTTCCTCCAAAAATATGTCTGCCGACAATAAGATGGATTACATATATCACGATAGCAGTCTGCAGCATAAACATTGCTGAGTTCAATGCGCGAATATGCATCGGTTGCTCATCGAGCTCATCGTTTCTATAGAACAGTAAAAATAAAGCAAACGAAATACTGGCTATAAGTGCCAATGAAACACCCACCACTGAATCGATGTGCCCTAAATCTACCGGGTTCATAATAAAGAACACGCCCATCAGCGCGGCAATACCGGAATATACCCATGTAGATTCAGGTGTCTTCCTGGTCATGAAAAATGCCAGCGCTCCTGCCCAGATAACATATAAATTTTCGATAGTTGCCGATAGCGATGCATTGATGAATGCTACGGATGCGCAAAATATATATCCATTTATCCCTTTGAATAGTGCGGCCAGCATGATGCGTCTCGAGAAAAACAGTTTCGTGAATTGCTCAAAAAACATCTTCCGGGGGTTTGATATAACCGCTACGGCAAACAAAACCAATGTGCCACTAAAGAAATGTGCCAGAGAGATATCCAAACTGGCAATTGCCAGAGTGGAATCATCGGCATAGTGTTGCGCGGTGATTCCTGCAACAAAGCTACCGACTCCAAAAAAGAACGAAGCGAGTACCGCCAAAAAAAAACCTATCAAAGCATTGTAATAAGCTTTATCTGCCACTGGTAATTATCGCCTCTTAAGCCGGTAAGCCGGGTACTCAACTACCCCGATACGTCTGGAATGCATGAGGACCGATATAGACGGGCAGATGATAATTGACGTCTTGGTCCGCACGAAATGTGATCAGAATCCGTGGGAAACGCGCCACGATGTCCCGTCGGGCAAAGTAGGCGCCCGAATCGATGATCATCCTGTAGATGCCCATGGGTGCTTCCCCGGGAAGGAGATCCATGCGACGACCATCCGGCAAGGTGGTTCCCACGAAAACAACGATGGATTGACCGGGGGAAATCTCCCTTTCCAGCCGGATCGGCACTTCCGTCGCACCCCGTCCATCCGCCATATCCAGTATATGGACTGAAATATTCATCATGGATGCATCTTTATCTCAACTGGGCATACAAGCCGAAAAAAAACCGTATCGGGAGAGCACCAAAGGAATATGGTGGTGTCGGTCTTCATCTACCATAATCTCGAACTCGATGTTGGGATAAAAAGGCCACGAGTGGTCCCGTGGAGCTATGCTTATGTGGTACAACCCGCCTTGGCCTCCCTGTGGCAACAATTCACGTATGCGGCCATCGGCATCGGTTATTTCTTGACAGATGAGAACACCTCCCCGGCTCGGCTCGGTCAGAAGTTTCAGGGTCACGAGGAGCCCGCTGGCAGGGGCGCCTTCCGTCGTATCCAAGACATGCAAACTAATGGAACTCATTGTCGGGATTCCTGTTCGCAATGAATCATTTCGCCCTACCACGGCATCATGCTGTTCATGACCCGGAATGGGTGACTCATGTTACCGGTGTCGTTGGACATTTGGCCAACGCCCATGCGCATCGAACCGGTGTCGTACTGCATCATGCCGACGGTCCGCGTCAGGATATTGACGTCGTGTTGCATTTTCGGGACTGCCGCCATGTCTTTTCTTATCTCACCCATCAGATCCGTCATCTCCCCTATTTTTTCAGCCATGGTATCGATATTCATGGCCATGGTTTTTTCGGCCTTGGGTGTGATCTTGCCCTGGTCTTCGACCTTTCCCATGACCTCGGAGATGTCTTCCATGAGAGTGGCGATGATTTTCATGTTCTCCGTCGTTACTTTTATGCTATCGGCCATGGTATCCATGTTTTTCGTCATGGGATTCCTGGCGATGACCTCTTCTTTATCCCCTTTCATGTGGCCCATTGCTTCGGCCATGGTGGTCATATTCTTCGCCATGGACCAAATTACCGCTCCCATCACGATGCCCACGACCGCCGCTGCCACAAGGACGACGTTCATCAATTTTTTCTCGGACTCGTAACGCTTGTTGATGTGAGCTATCAGATTGTCGTCCCGTTCCTTGATTTCCTTTAGCAGGTCGCGTAACGCGACCCGAGTATGCATCGGTTGCCGAGCGTTGGCGTCGCCATCGGAAGGGGCTTGCGTGCTCGTGTCGGTATTGTTCATGGCATCACTCCGCTCAATGGATATTGTTCTTTTACCTCATCCGAAAAAGCGGCGGATGAGGTCCGATAATCCTTATTCCTCGCGCTCCTCCCCCTCTACCTGCAGGACAGAGCAAACCAGTGCCCCCCGGGCGAGCCTCGTATGGATGCGGTCACCTTCTGCCGCGGACCCTGCATGGCGCAATATTTCGTCCCCGGGCTGTTTGGTAACGATGGCGTATCCCCGCTCCAGGGTTTGTTGCGGACCCATGGCATCACAGGCACGCCGCAGGGAGGCAATGCGTGCCGAGCGGATCGCGAGATCTTGTCTCATGGCACCGATCAATCGCTTGGCCAATTGTCGCCGGTGCGCATCATGGCCTAGCAACCTTGCCGAAGGTTCGTGGCGATAAAGCCTTGCCATGAGCGTTGTCAGACGGCTTTGCAGGGGAGGTAACAGGGTATGGGTGCATCGCATCAATCGCCCCATGGCGTGGTCCATGCGTTGCGCATTGTCCGATAAGCGACGCCGTGGATGCACGAGCCTTTTGCCCAGCCAGACGAGTTCCTGTCGTTTGTTCGCCAGGCGGCGGTGCGTCAGGGCGAGGATGCGATCATGGGAGGCCGATATCCTTTGTCGCCACTCCCGCTGATCGGGGACCACCAGCTCGGCGGCGGCGGAAGGCGTCGCGGCGCGCACATCGGCGACAAAGTCCGCGATGGTGAAATCGATCTCATGGCCCACGGCGCTTATGATTGGGATCCGGCACTTGAAAATAGCACGCGCCACCTGCTCTTCATTGAATGCCTGGAGGTCCTCCAGGGAGCCGCCACCGCGCGCCAGGATGAGCACGTCGCATTCCCGGCGACGATCGGCAAGTTCGATCATGCGCACGATGTCCGACACGGCTTCCCGCCCCTGTACCGAGGCCGGGTACAGCAAGACCGGAACGCCGGGAAGACGTCGTCTCAGCACCGTCAGGATATCTCGGATTGCGGCCCCGCTCGGGGAGGTGACGATCCCGATCTGCCTGGGTATCCCCGGAAGGTTTTTTTTGCTGGAGAGTTCGAACAATCCCTCGCCGGCAAGCCGCTTTTTCAGGATCTCGAAGGCCTGCCGCAGCGCGCCTTCGCCGGCCTCTTCCAGGTATTCCACGATGAGTTGAAAGTCCCCCCGCTGCGGATACACGCTGGCACGGGCGCGGGCCAGGATCTCGGTGCCATCCTCCAGGGCAAAATCCACGGTTCGATTGTGCATCCGAAACATGGCGCACCGCACCTGACAGTTCTCGTCCTTCAACGAAAAATAGAGATGCCCGGAACGCGGGCGCGCCAGATTGGAGATCTCTCCCTGCACCCAAATGGAAGGGAAATTTGCCTCGATGAGGTAGCGTACCTCCTGGTTGAGACGGCTGACGGTGTAGATGTCCCGCATGGCGAGGTTCTCGTTTTCGGTCCAATGGTCATGAAGTCGGGACGACGTTGCCATCATGCCCGGTTGCCACTATGCCCAAATGATCGCCACGCACCGGGTCCAGCCTGCCGATGCCTTGGCCAGCTTCACCGGGAGAACCGAGACGGTGAAACCATAATCCATGGGGATCTTGTCCATATTCCCCATGGCCTCGATGTGGCAATATTCCTTTTCTCTACCGGCAAAGTGTCCCGGCCATAGGGCGTTCTTGTCCCCTTCCCGATATTTTTTCGCCATCTCGGCAAATCCCATATCGTAACCATAACCATCCGTCCCGATGATCTTTACCCCCTGATCGATCAGCCAAAGGGTGGCCTCCGCGCTCATCCCTGGATTCGCCTCGCTATAACGCGGATCGTTCATCAGTTTATCCGAATCGGTCCAGATCAGGACGATGTCCATGGGCTTGATGGTATAGCCGATGTTCTTCAGGGCTCCCTTGACATCATCCACGGTAATCGAGTCCCCCTTGCCGAACCCCCGCATGTCGAGGCGCACCCCGTCGTTGATGCACCACTCCAGGGGTACCTGGTCGATGGTCTTGGCTGGCTTCCCCTCGCTGGTGGGGCCGAAATGCCACGGCGCGTCCAGGTGGGTGGCCATGTGGGTAATCCCCTGGTACTCTTCCCAGGCCAGTGCCATGCCATCCGGGAAATCATTCTGCGCCAGGCCCAGGGCCTTCCCGAGCCCCCTGGCGCCTTCGGCGTGGTCGAAATAGTGAATAGATGGCTGAAAACCGGTGTAATTGGCGTTTTCGAGGGGAATCGATAAATCGATGATTCGTTCGATGTGCATAACCATCTCTCCTTATCGGATATGGATTGGAATCGCTGGAAATATGCCCCGATTGTAACAGGATTTCCTGGCTTCTTCGGGAGTTATTTCCACTAGCGAAGCTTCGCCGGATTCATTCGTTATCGATTTTCATCAACAAGGGCGGCAACAGAAAAAAGTCGGTGATCAAAGCCAAGGCAATGGTCACGGTCGTCATGATGCCCATGCTGGCGTTGATACGAAGAGTCGGATAGGCCAAGGACCGAAAAACCGGCTGCCAGTACCACCGAGGTTACCCATAACGCCATGCCGACACCACGAAAGGCGTCGCGTACCGCATCCGGGGGGTGCGAGATCTCGTTCCCGGCCAGCCCGCAAGTATTTGCTCAGGAAATGAATGGTGTCATCCACCACGATACCTATCGTGATGACCGCTACCCCGGATAGCACTAAATTGACCTCACCGACGAGGATACCCCACACCCCGAAGGCCATGGCCACGGGTAGCAGGTTGGGGATCAGGCTGATCAATCCGAATTTCAGCGAACGCAGCGCGATTATGAGGATAATGGAGATCAGGACCAGGGCAAGTACGGCACCGAACAGCAGACCCTCGAGGTTACGAAGATTGAGATAGGCGAACATCACCGTACTGCTTGTTCCCGAAACCCGCATGGAAACCGGGGCGTTTTCCGCCAGCCAGTGTTGGGCGCGCCCTTCCAAGGCCAGTATTTCCTTGTCCGACAATCCTTTCAGGGTAACTTTCAGGCGGGTGGCCGATTTGTCTACGTTGATCCGGTTATTGAGATCCAACCCATAGGGCAGGGACATCTCATACAGTAACAGGTACTGAGCGACCAATTCTCGTCGATCCGGTAGATGGTACCAGGCCGGATCATCGCCATGCATGTTGCGGTTCAATCGCTTCAAGGTATCGACAATGCTGTCGACATGCACGACCTCGGGCTGACTCCGATACCAATCGGCGAATGCCTCCACTTTGCGCAGGAACCCGGGGCTATTGATGCCATCCGGCTCACCGGCACTCAATCCATAATAGATCCTATACGGACCGGTAAGATTATCCGCCGTGAACTCGGTTGCGATGCGAAAATCGAAGGTTTCATCGAAATATTCCAAAAATGCATTGTTGACCTCGTTGCGTGGCAGAAAAGCGATCAGTACCAGGGCCGTTCCCGTCATGGTCCATGATGAGGACACGGTATCTTTTTACGACGAATTCACCGAGTCGATTCATTGCCCGCGTCGTATTTGCGGAAACTGCATCGGGCAAGGGTAATATCGCCATGAGGGCAGGTAAGAAAGTAATGGACAAGACGAAGGCAATGATGACACCCATCGCCACGATATTGCCCAAGTCCCGAAAAGGAGGAGCACCACTGAAATTCACGCCCAAAAAGCCGATTGCCGTGGTCAAGCTGGTCAGAGAGATGGGCTGAAGATTAATGCGCAGGGTCTCCACGATAGCCGCGTGTTTTCCTCTTCCAGCCTGCAACCGTAGCGTCGTTAGAATATGGACACCGTCGGCGACGGCTATGGTCAAGATCACGATGGGCGCCACATTCGAGACCCCTGTCAGAGAGATGCCCATGGATCCGGCCAACCCCAGGCTCCCGACAATGGAAAAGCCGATGACCAAAATGGTGGAAAAAACACCGGAAATAAAGCGCAGCGCTCGCCACAACGCTGCCACGATCACCAGGAACATGATTGGAATCAAGGTGGCCATATCCCGTTTCGATGCCTCCGGGAAGGCATTATTGAAAACCACGGTCCCGGTGAGGTATACCTCGATATCGGGATACCTGGCGACGAAGCCACGTTCCAGTTCGCGGATGAACTTCACCACTTCCGGCACCCCTCGATCGAGTGCCTTGTCCGGTAACTGGATAGTGACATCGATGCCGGTGACGTGGGCAGTGGGCGAGATGAGGTTGTTCACCAGGGAGGGTTCATCGAGGGAGATTTTCCTGGCGCGGGCGACATCGGCCTCGGAGAGCCTTGCGGCATCGGGAATCAGGTCCCCGATGATGACGTCATCCCCATCGGCATGACAGTATTGGAAATTGGTGATGGAATCGATGCGCAGGGAATAGGGGATCTGCCAGGCCTCCTTTGTCAGCCATTGCACGGCCATCAAGGTCTTGCGAGTGAAGATCTCCCCATCCCTGGGCGGCCAGGACGATGAGCACACTGTCATCCTTGCTATAGGTATTTTGGAGCCTCTCGTAGTCGAGGAGTTCCGGATTATCCTCGCTGAAGAATACCCGGTAGTCGGCATCGAACTTCAGCGGAAAACCCAGCGTGGTCAGGCCCACCAACAAAAAGGTCACCAGAACAATCCAGTAACGCCTGTCGATGACCCAGTGGCCATACCGTTCGATCATGATTGAACCCCCCGGCGAAGCTTTGCCTCGAACCCATGAAGCATGATTTGGTATTAGCAGAGCAAAATGGCTCTTCAGAAAAATTATCGTTTCGTAAAACTCGACTTATTGGCGAAGATGAGCGGGAAATAAAAAAATATGGAGAGTCCCGGCATCGGGTTCCAGGTTGCCGGTAAGGATGTTGAGCAGGGATGGTCTTGCCGGAACCGTTTTCATCGCACAGCAGGACGACTTCGCCTTGGCGCAGTTCGAGATCCAATCGATTCAGGACGATCTGGCGCCGAAGGCCTTTTTTAGTCCTTTGGCCTGTAAGGGTATTGCGCTATCCATTGGCTATCGTTTGTCGTCGCTGTTCCAATACGCCATCCTCCCTCGCCAGTAATCCGGGTGGCGTCGTAAATGCATTATGGCGACGACTTGGATGGTTCGCACCTTAACCCGATAGATCACGGCGTATGGAAATCGGTGAACAGGATATCGTGGTCTTTATCACGGGGCCACATCAACGGTGATTCGCGAACAATCTCGATTGCTTTGTTTACTTCGTCGAGAAATTGGATTCCAAGAGTATCGGCGCGTTCTTCGTACCATGCGCGTGAGTACTCCAGTTCGGCGTAAACAGCAGGATGTATCTCAACGCTGAACATGGGCGTTCCGGTAGAGTTGCTCTCTAGCCTCTTCCCAGGGGGTGCACGTAACGGCTCCCGTATCGATCTCGCGTAGACGTTTGTTTATTTCCTGTTCCCAAGCCAAATCGTTTTCTCTATCGACGGGAGTATCCAGGCTGGCAATGAGGACCTGTGCAATACGTGCTCGATCGAGTTCGGGTTGTTTGAGGGCATTACCCAGTATTTCATCCGCGGTTACTGTTGTCATGTATGGATTCTCCGCTTTTCGGTAGGTATGTCGTGAAACATGCAAAGGCTCATGGTTCCGTCCCGCGTTCGGGTGTCGACTGTGAAAGCAACGTCCCTTCCTCGAGCGCCTTTTCCAATTCTTCGATGATTTCCCTTTCCTCGTCATCGGACCAGGGTCGTTTCTCGGTGATTTTGGCATTTGTCATGATTGTCGAGATGTCGAATATTACCAATTATGGGATTCTCTCCAAATCAAACAGCTCGAATAACGACAGAATGCCTGAAAAATTGCCTCCTCGAAAAATTATCGTTTCGTAAAACTCGACTTATTCGCGAAGATGAGCGGGAAATAAACAAACGATTCCATTTCACCTTCCTGGAAGAGGATTCTCCCTGATTTGGACCGTAGATACGAAACCAACGCATCCAAACTGTAATGGTTCTCCCTGGCGATATCGTCCTTGACTCGCCCAAAGGTCTCTCAAGATTTCACCCATTAATTTGTTTGTTTTCCCGCTCATCTTCGCAAATGGGCCAAGTTTTACAAAATGCTGATTTTGCTCTACCAATACCGAATCATGCTTCATCGGTTCGAGGCGAAGCTTCGCTAGTTGTTTATTTTCCGCTCAGCTTCGCTAGGGTTCCCAACTCCCATCGGTTCGATTGGCGTGGCGATCTCCGGGCACGAAAAGCCTTGTTCCCGGCAGATTCTCCTGATTGTCGGTTCCGGCCAGGCCGGGTCAGGTAACCAAACGCCCCCGCAGCCTTTCCGCCAACACCTCCACATTCGGGTGGCTCATCATCGTATAGTGATCGCCGGGGACCTCATGGAGATCCACGGGACCTGCCGCGTACCGTCCCCAACCCCAAGTGGGATCTGCCTTCAGCGGCCGACTGAAGGCCGCCATTTGCGCCCCGGAGCGGCTCGCCGAAGGCACATCATGGGCCTTGAAGAGGCTGACGGGTATCGCCGGGATATCCTGCGGCGTGTAATCCATCTGGCAATTGGCCTTGAAGATCCCCACCAGGGCCTCGAGTTGCCTACTGGATATCGGCCAACCGCCTTGCGCCAACAGGTCACGCAGATGGCCGAATTGCGCCTCGCTATCCAGGCGCCGAAATTCCGCCTCGGGAAATACCAGCTCCCTTCCCAGCAGGCGCCCTGCGATGTGGGCGATATCGATGATCCAGTCTGGATCATGCCAATCCACGCCGATGGCTTACCCGAAAGGCACCGTGGTGTCGAAGATGGCGAGCCGCGCCACCTGCTCGCCCTCTTGCCGCAACTGTTTCGCCATCTCCAGGGCCACCCAGCCACCGAGGGAATGTCCACCGAGGAGATAGGGCCCGTCGGCCTGCACGGTTCGGATCTCCCGGATATAGCGCGCGGCCATGGCCTCGACCCGGGTATCCGGCTCGCTTTCGCCATCCAGCCCCACCATCTGGAGGCCGTAGAAGGGTTGCTCGTCGCCCAGGGCGCCGGCCAGCGCATGGAGATAGAGCACATTGCCACCGGCGCCGGGGAGACAGAAAAAGGGTAGCCGCGCGCCACCTGCCCGGATGGCTACCAGGGGTCGACGGCCCCTTGGGCATCGGGGTCGATGGCGCCTTGGGCACCCCCCCCGAGGGACGCCGCGTTGTCCAGTTGCCGGGCCAATTCCGCCACCGTCGCCCCCTGGAACAGAACCGACAGGGGCAAATGCCTGCCGAATCGCGCTTCTATCCTGGAGAGCAGGGTGACTGCCAGCAGGGAATGGCCGCCCAACTCGAAGAAATCGTCGTGGATACCCACACGCTCGGCCTTCAACACCTCGGCCCAGATCGCCGCCAGCGCCTTTTCGTCGGCCGTCCGAGGCGGGACGAAGTCCTCTTCCGGCAGTTGCAGGGCACGGATGGGCCGCTCCGACAAGGCGCGGCGGTCCACCTTGCCGTTGGGTGTCAGGGGCAGCGACATCAGCAGCACGAAATCCGACGGCACCATGTAATCGGGCAGCTTCTCCCGAAGGGTCCGGCGCAATTTGTCCCGCAGCGAGTACTGCAGGAAGTTCACAAAGCCCTTGTCCTCCAACTCGTGGGTAACGCCCCGTTCCATCAGGGTCTGCTCCTCCGGGGTCAGCTTGAAGTCGATGCCGGTGGTATCCCCCCGCGAATAGGCCACCCGGCCCCGAAGCCAGCGGGTCTCCGAATCACCGGGAATCCGTATCCGCAGGCGGACATCCCCGCCCTTTTCGAAAGCACCATCCCCCGCCAACAAGGCCCCGGCAGTGCAGATATCCACCGTTTGCAGGGATGCGGTTCCGCCCTGGTATTCGAGCCGGCAGTCGCTTTCGTAAGGGACTCGGGTGGGAATGAGATCGGAGACGATGCAGGCAACGAGGCGCCTGTCGCCGGGTTCGTCCTCTCGGATAACCACCACGGCCTCCTGGACATCGGGGTGCTGCGTCAGCGCCGCCTCGATCTCACCGAGTTCGATGCGAAATCCCCGAAGCTTGACCTGGTTATCGATGCGACCCAGAAATTCGATGGTGCCGTCCGGCAGCCAGCGGCAAGCATCACCGGTGCGATACAGGCGGGCACCGGGCCCTTCGCTGAAGGGGTTGGGAATGAATTTCTCGGCGGTGAGTTCCGGACGGTTCAGGTAGCCGCGGGCGACGCCCGCGCCGCCGATGTGGAGTTCGCCGGGGATGCCGATGGGAACGGGCTGCATACACCCATCAAGAATGTAGGTCTGTGTGTTGGAAATCGGATGGCCGATGGTCGGAAAACTACCCTGTTGGCGAAGGGCACAAGTCGAATAGGTTGTATCCTCGGAAGGGCCATAGAGATCGTAGACCTTCTGAACGGTCATTAATCCATAGAGTTTCTCCACGACATTTTGAGAGAGGGGTTCCCCCGCAAGATTGATGGTCCTTACGGAAGCGGGTATTCCACTACTATTGAGAAGCCCTTTTATGGCTGACGGAACGGTATTGATAAGGGTTACCCGGTTACGGGTTTCGATATTGGGTAGGGCAAGCGTATCTTCAACGAGAATGATCATCCCCCCAACCGAGAGAGGTAGAAATATCTCGTAGACCGAGAGGTCGAAACAAACAGAAATTGCGGCCAAAACACCGGATAGTTCTTTCAAAGAGTATCGAGACTGGCTCCAGTGGATCAGGGCCACAGTACTGCGATGTTCAATCGTAACGCCTTTCGGTTCTCCGGTACTCCCGGAGGTATAGATCACATAGGCAAGATTCTCCGGCCCGGTAAGCGGCGCGGGATTGTCCACGCTGTCTCCGGCAATCGTTGCTGCCTCGGCATCCATGTCCAGGATCCGTGCCGTGCAGTCCGGGATCCGATCTCGTGTCCTCCCATGGCACAGTAATATCTTCAGTTCCGCATCCTCGGCCATGAACGCCAGCCGCTCGGTGGGGTATTCCGGGTCCAGGGGCACATAGGCGCCACCGGCCTTGAGAATGGCCAGCAGGCCCACCACCATCTCCACCGAACGCTCCACAAAGAGCCCCACCAGCACCTCCGGCCCTACCCCCAATGCCCGCAGCCGATGGGCCAGCCGATTGGCGCGGGCATTCAGTTCCCCGTAGCCGACTTCTTCATCCTCGCCTTGTCCCGAGCCCGTCGAGGGAAACACCACCGCCACGGCGTCCGGTGTCTTTTCCACCTGTTCCTCGAAGAGATCGATAATGGTCTTGTCGCGGGGATACTCGACGGCGGTGTCGTTCCAGGCGAGGAATTGCCGCCGCTCGGCCTCGGTGAGCAGGGGCAGTTCATGGATGGGCGTATCCGGGGCGGCGACGATGCCTTGCAGCAAGGTTCGCAGGTGGCCGACGAGGCGCTCCATGGTGGCCCGCTCGAAGAGATCGGTGTCGTATTCCAGGCGACCCGTGAACCCGGCGGCGGTTTCCCTGAATTCCAGGGTGACATCGAATTTGGCGGTAACGGCTTCCAACTCCAGCAGGGTAAGCTCCAATCCGGGTAGTTCGAGGTCCGGCAGGGGGGCGTTCTGCAACACGAACAGCACCTGGAAGAGCGGCGCATGGCCGAGGTTGCGCGGCGGTTGCAATACCTCTACCAGGTGCTCGAAAGGAATGTCCTGGTGGGCATGTGCCTCCAGCGTAACGCCTTTGGCTTGTTGCAGGACCGCCTCGAAGCTGGGGTTTTCGCCGAGATCGAGGCGCAATGCCAGGGTATTGATAAAGAAGCCGATGAGGGATTCCGTCTCGGTGCGGGTGCGGCCGGCGATGGGGGAACCGATGACGATGTCGTCCCGGCCACTGTAACGGGCCATCAGCACGGCAAAGGCGGACCAGAGCGTCATGAAGAGGGTGGCACCGGTCCGTTGACTGAAATCCTTCAATTGGGCGGTCAGTTCATCGGGGAGCGAAAAGGAGAGGCTCGCCCCGCGATAGCGCTGCACCGGCGGGCGCGGATGGTCGCTGGGCAGATCCAATAACGCCGGCGCGCCGGCGAGTTGCTCTTTCCAGTACGCGACTTGCTTGTCGAGCACTAGTGGGTAAGGGGGAGGCAAAAGCCACCCCCTCCCCGTTGTCGCAATGGGGT
>CAZSVE010000054.1:0-19617 GCA_964610175.1 uncultured Thiotrichales bacterium | reverse complement strand
GTCTTGGCGGGCGCACTGGTTCTCTCGGGATTTTTGTTTTTCCGATACCTAAATAGGTCAGCGCTTCGCGTCCAAGCCGACAGGGGGGTGGTTTCAGCATACACACCGGTTCTCCAGAATCTTTCTTTTCTTCGACAGGTGAAGCAGCGATACGGTTATCGCCGGCAAGCCCCACGATCCAGAGGTGTTCCTTGTCCCGGTCGATCTTGTCCTCCCGCAACAGGATCTTTTGCATGAAATAACGACGGTCCTTCAAAACGAAGGTTACACGGGCAAGGGGATTTTGTACATGGCGATGGAATCGAGCACCAAATGGAAATTGGGTTTCAGCAATGGTGACAGGGATCGAATCGTGCCGATGGATGCCGACAATTGGAAGATTGCGCTTCCAGGGGAAAGGTTCCCAAGCAGGGGCTTGAGAATCAGCGATGCCTTGTCGGTCCGAGGCAAGGCCTCGCTGGAGAGGTTATTGTTTCTGGCTGCGTTCGAAATGGCAAAGGGAAGGGACAAAGGGCAAGTCGACCGGGAAGCTTTGGCTCCGACCAGGGTGAGTCGAGCAGTCGTACCCACGCACAAGGCAATCGCACCGGAACAAAAGACGATTGCACTAGCGCGCACATCGGTTGGTCTGTGACAACCATTGTTCGTACTGGATCGAAGGTGGGGTGCACCAGCACGAAAGCAGAATACTCCAGAACACGCACCGACTGCTCCAGGCCATGAAGGGATTGTTCCCGGCCATAAGCCGGATGATTCCGCGCATGAGCAGGTTGCTCCAGCGCATGAATCGGAGGGGCCGGGGCACGAGACGCCGGATCCGGTCCATGAGCGGTCCGCGCCAGACCCCGGGCCGCTTGTTTCGGATCAGGCGTTGCCGCATGGAGGTGCTGGCTTTTGGCGCCGGGGCGTTGGCATCCGTGATGGTGTTTCCGTACCATGGGCGGCACGATACGATGAATCGGAAAGACCGACAATTACAGGAGATCCCATCATGGCGACGAAATTCCCTCGCGAAGAGGCCAAGGTGCTGGAACTGGCGAAGAAGCTGGCAGACGGCCTGGCGGCGAATACGGAGCTTTTTCCCACCCCGCCCGCTTCGGCGGAAGAGATCAAGGCGGCCCTGGAAAGCTGCGAGGCGGCGGTAGATACGGTGGTTGCCACCAAGGCGGCCTATAAGGAGGCGGTTGCCGATAAGGATAGCGTCCTCCATGATCTGGAAGGCCGCATGAAGAAGGATTTTCGCTATGCCGAGAACGCGGTGGATTTCGATGACGCGAAGCTCGCCCGCATCGGCTGGACCGGGCGCCATGCCGCCACGCCCCTGGCGATCCCTGGTCAGGTGCGCAGCCTCCATGTCGCGGCCCAGGGCGAGGGCTGGCTGGAACTTACCTGGAAGGAACCGGCGGACGGCGGCAAGGTGGCCACCTACCGCATCCAGCACCGGGAGCCGAACGCGGCGGCCTGGAGCCTCGTGGAGATCGCCATGGAGACCGAGGCGCGTGTCGCGACCCAGGGCGAGGGTAAGAAGTTCGAGTATTGCGTGGTGGCCGCCAATAAGGCCGGGGAGGGGGAGGCGAGTAATACGGTGACGGTGGTGTCGTAGTTGCTTCGATCGCTGAAATTGGCCGGAATATAGCAGGCCGAAATGCGTTGTTCGTAATAGCGCGCCATCCCGAAAGCATTGGAAAAACCCTTGAGACCGAAGAAGCGAAATAACCCCGGTCGTTCGAGGCAGGAATCTCATCGACCCGTGGAAAATTCCCTGGCCGGGAGGGTTGCGAATCTCGTCTTCGGGCATCGCATCCTGGTCATCGTGGGGTTTCTGGCGGCGACCCTGTCGTTCGGGTACGCCATGAAGGGGCTCGAGGTGGATGCCGGTTTCCATAAGTTGTTGCCGCTGACCCATGAATACATGGGGCCCTTCCTGAAATATCAACACGAGTTCGGCGCCGCCAACCGGATCCTGGTGGCGATGACGGTGGAATCCGGGGATATCTTTACACCGGCGTTCTTCCATGTCTTGAGAGAGGTCACCGACGCGGTGTTTTTCATCCCCGGCGTGGATCGCTCCACGGTGACCTCCCTGTTTACCCCCAATGCGCGATTTACCGAGGTGGTGGAGGACGGTATCTCGGGTGGCAAAGTCGTCCCCGCGGATTTCGCGCCGACCCCGGAGGGCCTGGCCAGGGTACGGGAGAATCTGCTCAAGTCCGATCACGTGGGGCGATTGGTGGCCAATGATTTCAGCGGTGCCATGATCGGCGCCTCTTTGCTGGAGATCGACCCGCGCACCGGGGAGAAGATCGACTATGTTCGGGTGTCGCGCGAGCTGGAAGAGGTCCGTGCCCGTTTCCAGCGCGATCACTGGCGCGATCATCGGCGCGATGGGGGAGGCGATGGTTCCGGGGTCCGAGTGCACATCATCGGCTTTGCCAAGATGGTGGGCGATATCCGGGAAGGCGCCACCTCGGTGGGGTTGTTTTTCCTGGTAACCCTGATGCTCACCAGCGCCCTGGTCTATTTCTATACACGTTCCCCGGCAACCACGGTCATTACGGTATCCTGCTCGCTCATGGCGGTGGTCTGGCAACTGGGGCTGCTGCCCGTGCTCGGTTTCGGCCTCGATCCCATGTCGATACTGGTTCCGTTTCTGGTCTTCGCCATCGCGGTGAGCCATGCCATGCAGATGGTGAGCGCGACGCGCGCCGAGCTGTTCGCGGGCAGAAGCGGCCTGGAGGCGGCGCGAAACAGCTTCGCGCAGCTGTTATTGCCCGGGGGGATCGCGCTGGCCAGTGACGCCGTGGGGTTTCTGATCATTCTTTTCATCGAGATCGGGATCATTCGTGAAATGGCCATCGCCGCCAGCATCGGCGTCGCGGTGATCCTCCTGACCAACCTCATCTTGCTGCCGGTGCTGTTGTCCTATGTAATCCTTCACGAGGGTGACCGGATGGCAATGGCGCGCCAAAAGGCTTTCCTTGCGCCATTGTGGGATCGGCTGGCGAGAATATCCCATCCGCGCAATGCGCGGGTCGCCTTGACGATGGGTGTGTTGCTGGCCCTGTTCGGTGTTTGGAAAGGGATGGATGTCCGCATCGGCGACCTGCACCAGGGCGTGCCGGAGCTTCGCGCCGATTCCGTCTACAATATGGACTCCAGGGTTATTTCCGAACGTTTCTCCATCGGCGTCGATGTCCTGTCCGTGATCGTGGAGACAAGGCCCGATGGCTGTATCGACCATGAAATCATGCGCGACATCGACCGCTTCGCCTGGACCCTGCGCAATGTGCCGGGCGTGCAGTCGGTGATCTCTCTGGCCGGGGTTGCCAGGGTCATCAATGCCGGTTGGAACGAAGGGAGCCTGAAGTGGCGCGAACTGCCGCGCAACCGGCACATGATGGTCCAGGCGGTGGCCCATGTGCCCACGAGCTCGGGGCTTCTCAACCGGGATTGCAGCGCCATGCCGGTTCTGGTCTTTACCGCCGATCACAAGGCCGAGACCATCGCGCGGGTCATCGAGGCCGTCAAGGAGTACCGCACCAACCATGCCATGGAGGGCGTAAAATACCTGCTCGCCGGGCATAACGTGGGGGTCATGGCGGCAACCAACGAGGCGGTTTCCGCCGCGCAGTTCCCCATCCTGGCCTATGTGTTCCTGGCCATCATCGGGCTATGCGTCGTTACCTTCCGCTCCATCCGGGCCATGCTGTGCATCGTGATTCCGTTGGCGGTAGTCAGCCTGCTATGCTATGCCCTGATGGCCGTTCTCTCCATCGGCCTCAAGGTGAACACCCTGCCCGTCGTTGCGCTGGGCGTCGGCATCGGCGTAGATTACGGAATCTACATCTTCAATCGCCTGCGGGGAGCGATGGAGGAGGGGATGCCCTTCGCGCTAGCGTTTCGCAATACCCTGGAAACCACCGGTAGCAGCGTGATCTTTACCGCGCTCATCCTGGCCCTCGGGGTCCTGACCTGGGTATTCTCGGATCTCGAATTCCAGGCGGACATGGGCATCATGCTCACCTTCCTGTTCCTGGTGAACATGCTGGGCGCTATCCTGCTGCTCCCGGCGCTGGCGAGTTGGTTGTTGGCGGAGGAAAAAAATGAAGAATCACCTAGAGTTATATGAGTATTCAAAATCTGTTTTTGACGAAGAAATCTCTCGATTCCACAGAATTCAAAACAAAGCAGGGGTTTTTATTACTATAATAGCCTCGTTTATTGGTATTTTTAGTGCAATGATTGTATCCAGCCATTTAACTGCATTTGTACAGAATAAATTTTCTGAAGAATTAATTCTGGTAATTATTGTCGGCTTTCTACTTTCCTTCATTTTTGCTTTCCTATCGTTTCGAATCGAAGGAATTAAAATGCCCCCTTTAAATCAAGATATGATTTCAGTATTTAAGGACCATCAAATAGATGATATTTATTATGGCTTCTCTGAAGCATACATATCTTATCTTGAAGAAAACCGTAGGATTTGCGATCAAAAGATCGATAAACTGAAATATAGTTATTGGTTGTTTTTTATAACGGTTGTCTTATCTATGATGGCTATTGTGTGGATTGTTCTTTCTAAACCTAGTTAAAAAGAAGGAGATAATAATGGGAAATAAAGAAAAGGTGGTACTCCCTCCTTTTGCTACCGTTACTTACGCCATGAGAACTGACATTGGAGAAGATCATACTAATTTTAGGTCCATGGCAAGGATGGTAGATGATAATGTAGGCACTGCGATTGTGAATGCGACACCAACTACCTCAGAGCCAAATTTATTGGAAGACCCGAAACCGGATGTGGTTATTCCGGAATTTGATACATTGACGGAAAACTTTTAGTTAGGGCAGTAAGTGAAAAAATAGGAGCAAACTGTGTATTCGGTCGAGTTGATGCCGAAGGTGATCGAAGACCTCGAGAAATTACCCAGGCCGGATGCCAAAAGGATTATCGAAAAAATAAAAAGTCTCGAAAATGGACTGACGGGAGACATAAAGAGGCTTACCAACTTCAGCCCCGAATATCGACTGCGTATTGGAAACTATCGTGCCCTTTTTGAAATTGACGATTACAAGATAACCATCTACCACATAAAACATCGCAAAGAGGCATACTCGCGGAGGTAAATCATATGGAACTCCATCCCCACGTAATAGAGAAAAGCAACAGGGATACATTCTCCTTGCTCCCCTTCGAGGAATATGAGGCATCGGCGGAACAGATACAGGACCATGAAGATCTCATGGATCTGAGAAAGGCCAAGGAAGATGCCAAGGGGCAAAAAGCCATCCCGCTCGAAGAGGCGGTTGCCGAGATTGGAATATAACGAACCAACTCCATGCGCCGAAGCGGCAACTCGATTCATGATTTTCTCGGGTGATTTTCCCGGGTAATTTCCTTGGGGCCTCTTCGTATTTTCCTCGCCATTGCCGTCAGCACGGCATAAAGTCACCATTTTCGAAAATCACCGTCTTGTCGAGAAGGCCATATGAAAATCACGACGGCATCCGTAACCATAGAAGACGACATCGACGGTCATGAGATGATCAGGAAGATAGAGGCCGCCGGGCGGACCTGCTACAAGAGTGAAGACAGAATGGCGCAAGGAACGGCCGAGGCCTTCATCGAGCGGATCATCTCCTCCGGGCACGAGTCCGTCATCGAGCATGAAAAGGTCACCGCGCGTATCGTTTGCGACCGGGGCGTATCCCATGAGCTGGTTCGTCATCGCATCGCCAGTTTCTCCCAGGAAAGCACCCGCTACTGCAACTACGCCAACGACAAATTCGGCAACGAAATCACCGTCATCGAACCCCGTTATTGGCAGGGAAACGACAAGATGCGGGGGCTGTGGGTCCGTGCCATGGCGGATGCGGAACGGCACTACTTCGAACTCATCGAGAACGGTGCCAATGCCCAGGAGGCGCGCAGCGTGCTGCCCAATTCCTTGAAGACCGAGATCGTGGTCACCATGAACCTTCGGGAGTGGCGACACTTCTTCGAGGTGCGCACGGCGAAGGCCGCTCACCCGCAGATGCGCGAGATCGCCATCGAGGCGCTGACCCTGTTCAAGGAGAAAATACCGGTGGTTTTCGATGATATTTTGGCATGACGATGATGATGACATCCCTTCTCAAGATAAAAAGACTCACCAAAGACGCTATTCTCCCCAGCTACGCCCATCCCGGGGATGCCGGAATGGATCTCTTTTCCTGTAGCGATGCGGCCATCGAACCTGGAAAGGTTGCCTTGGTCGGAACGGGGTTGTCCATGGAACTACCCCCGAATACCGAGGCCCAGGTAAGGCCCAGGAGTGGCCTCGCGCTGAAGAACAATATCACCGTGCTCAATACCCCCGGAACCATCGACGAGGGGTATCGGGGCGAGGTTGCTGTCATCCTGATCAATCATGGTTCTGTTCGTTTTATCATCAAAAAGGGCATGAAGATTGCCCAAATGGTCATCAAACCGGTGATCCGGGTGGAAATAGCCGAGGTAGAGAGTCTGCGGGATTCCCGGAGAGGGGAGAGGGGTTTTGGTTCTACTGGGACGTGATGGTCATGGGTATTGAAAACATCCAATACAAACAGCTACCCGCCGCTTTTGTTCGCGTCAACAAAGAGATCCTAAAGGAGTGCGAGGACCTCTATTCCAACCATTATGGGCATTGGAGTAGAAATGCGCCACATGCTGCCAAAGCTGGGCAAAGAATAAAGTTATCTGCCGACAAAATACGAGACTGTTGGCTTGAAAATAACAACGCGAATCTTTATACAGCGAGGCTGAAAGGGAAACTTATTGGTTATGCGATTGCGATCCGACCAAAATATCACGATAAAACTTATAGAGTAGGTAAAGATAAGAAATACGGGGTGTTTTCCTGGGTTACCCAGCTCGTTGTCCACGAAGATTACAGAAAACAAGGGATCGCAAAGCAGTTGTTGTTTTCCATATGGGCACTATCCAATGACTTTGCCTGGGGTTTGTTGACGGCCAATCCCTATGCCATCCGGGCGCTCGAAAAGGCCACGAGGCGACGCTGCTCTCCAGAAAGAATCGCAAGAAACCAACGAAAACTATTCAATATTGCCTGCGAAAATCTGGGTGATTGCTACGGGATCGATAAAGAGTCGCCCCCAATTGTGGTAGACAAAACGGGCTCGAAGATAGATACCCGGTTCTTTGTCGATCATTCGCAAATCCCGGAGATGGTGCGAAGGGCATTATCCAATGGTACGCCTTGGGTATTGGGTGATCTGGAGGAAGGCTGGGAGTGGTTCGCCTTTACCTTCAACGATCAAGAGCAGCTCAAGTTGACCAGCGATGAAATCGAAGGAATGATTCGCATGTCCGAGCAAGTCGTCAAGCGGGCCTATTCCCGGATGTTGCTCGACAAGAAACACAAATGGGCCAAACACGCGGACAAGGAGACCGACTTCATCGTCGAGCATTGTCGTTTGACGCCAGGGGACACTGTTCTCGACATGGGTTGTGGGTCGGGGCGACACGCGCTGGCGTTGGCGGAAAAGGGCCTACGGGTTACGGGGATCGATTACATCCCGGAGTTTACCGAGAGAGCGAACCAAGAGGCACGGAAGAAAGGCCTGGAGACGGTGGAATTCCGCACCGCCGATGGTCGAGAAATGGAATTGGATCAGGATTATGACGCGGCGATTTGTCTCTATGACGTGGTCGGTTCTTTCATGGACGATGAGGAAAACAAGAAAATACTGATTAGTATCGCCCGTGGCCTGAAACCGGATGGCGTGGCCATGATTACCGTAATGAACTACGAACTCACTATCCACAACGCACAGCATGTCTTCTCGTTCGACTCGGAGCCGAACAGGGTGCTGGAACTGGAACCGTCCGGGATCATGGAAGAGACCGGCGACATATTCGACCCAAGGCACTACCTGGTGGACGAAAACACCCATTGCGTTTACCGCAACGAACAATTCACCAGCGGGGAAAGCTTACCGAAACAACTCATCGTCGTGGACAAGCGCTATACAAGGCAGGAGATAACCACCCTGTGCGAGGAGGCAGGGCTGGAAGTGCAATGTGCGAAATATACCGGTGCCGGGAAATGGCGTGATTCTTTCGGCGCAACCGAAGCTGCCGCCAAGGAGATCATGGTATTTTGCAAAAAGAGACGGGCCGTCTGACGGGTCGATTCGTTTATTTTCCGCTCGGCTTTACAATTGGATCAAGCCTTACAAGGCGCCAGTTCCGCCTTATCGATACTCGATCGTGCCTTGTCGGTTCGGGGCACAAGCTTCGCTAGTAGCTACCTCGGAAACCACAGAACCTATTTCACGATATTCGACTCTCGCCTTATCAGGAAAATCGATTATGGATCAAAGAACAACCATTGAAATGACCACCCTGGTGTCGCCACAGCAGGCCAATTTCTCCGGTGTCATGCATGGTGGCGAACTGATGAAACTGCTCGATCAGGTCGCCTACACCTGCGCCGCGCGCTATTGCGGCCACTATGCCGTCACCCTGTCGGTAGACAGTATCCTCTTCAAGCAGTCGGTCAAGATCGGTGAGCTCCTTACCTTTCTTGCCTCGGTCAACTACACCGGCAAGACGTCCATGGAGATCGGCATCAAGGTGATTGCCGAGGACATTTCCGGGAAGTTCGTGCGTCATACCAATACCTGCTATTTCACCATGGTGGCCATGGAGGACGGCAAACCGGTGCCCGTGCCGCCATTACAGCTCGTCACCGAACTCCAGAAGCGCCGTAACGAGGCCGCGAAACGCCGTCGCAAGATGCGTTTTCTTTCCGAGGCGTGATTTCGACGATTTGCCCTTTCGTGATCTTCCATGGTGGTCTTCGGGGCCGTGAGATGTGGAATCGGAATCGATGCCCTGGCCTTTGCGACCCCGACTGGGAGGCATGCGAGCGAAGTCCCACTGTATTTTGGGATCTTCGAAGGCATCCGAGGGCAATTCCCCTCCCGATCATAGTTGGGCCATCCACATGGGGGTTCGACTGTGATCAGGTGAGAAATTCGCCATGGATTCTTTCGAAGAGCCTAACCCGGCCTGGCCGGAACCAAGACCATCGTCATTTTAACCACTCCCTTGTCATTTCGACCGTAGGGAGAAATCTTGTGCATTGTAACTTCTTCGAGGCAGAAGATTTCTCGCTGCGCTCGAAATGACAGGTTAAAAATTTTTTGATCGTTTTGTCGAAATTTTCCGGGTAACGGACTGATATGTTTTAGTATCCGGGATACCTCTGAAAAAGCCATCCATGGCATTTTTCTCTAGATTCGAGTCCCTTACATTTTCAATCGCTTGAAACCGATTGATTGAAAATGTCGGAGCATCCTTGTACCGTGCGGGAAGCTTTTTTTTTCGGAGTTTTTCCCTGGCGAAGCTTGTGCTCGAACCGATGAGGCCTGGTTTGGTCGTAGTAGAGGAAAATGAATGGTTTGTAGGATTTGATACATTTCCGAAGATGAGCGGGAAATAAACAAAATAATCGGTATCGATACGATTCGCGGAGCATTTCATCATGACGGCAGCTCATATTTTGGTAGTGGATGACGAACCCGATATTCGTCAACTTCTCAAAGAAATATTGGAAGACGAAGACTACGAGGTCAGTGTTGCCGAGAACGGTGAGGGTGCGCGTCAGGCGCGCCGTACCCGCAGGCCCGACCTGATTCTGTTGGATATCTGGATGCCTGATACCGACGGGATCACCCTATTGAAGGAATGGTCGGAGAGCAGACTCGATACGCCGGTCATCATGATGTCCGGGCATGGCACCGTGGAGACCGCCGTGGAGGCGACGCGGCTTGGCGCCTACGACTACATCGAGAAACCGCTTTCCATGGCAAAGCTCTTTCTCTCCGTGCGTCGTGCCCTGGAGGCCTCGAAACTCAGGCAGGAAAACGTCGAATTACGCCAGGAGGCGATCCCCGTCGGCGAACCCGTGGGTCGAAGTCCCCTGATGCAGGCACTGCGGGATCAGGTCAAGCGGGTCGCCCAACATGATACTCCCGTCTTGGTCACGGGTGAGTCGGGCTCGGGGAAGGAAGTGGTTGCCCGTTATCTGCACGGGCTCAGTAATCGCGCATCGGGTCCTTTCGTGCGGGCCACCGTGGCCGGAATGACCGGGGATAATCCTCCCGTGGAGATATTCGGCAGTGAAGATGGCGACAAGATCCATTTCGGTTCCCTGGAGCTTGCCAATGGTGGCACCCTGTTTCTCGAAGACATCGCGGACATGGAGCCCGAATTGCAGGCCAGGTTGCTCGGCGCATTGCGCCATCAGTCGTTCCAGCGGGTCGACGGCGTGGCGCCGGTGCATATCAATGTCCGCATCATTGCGGCCACCTCCAATGATCTGCCCACGGAGGTTCAGGCAGGCAGGTTTCGCGAAGACCTCTACTACCATCTCAATGTCGTCCCCGTGCATGTGCCTCCCCTGCGCGATCATCGCGAAGATGTCCCGGAGCTTTTGACTTTTTACATGAATCTCCTCGTTACCCGGGATAACCTTCCATACCGAAACTTCTCGTTCGCCAGTCAAAACCGACTGCGCAATTATGATTGGCCCGGCAACATCCGCGAGTTGAAAAATGTAACGCAACGATTATTGATCCTGAGCACTGGCCGGGAGATCGATGAGGGAGAGGTCGAGGCGGCACTCGGCAGTGCTCCAGCGCACGTGGAATCGGGCGGGAAATTCTCCGAATTCGATTTACCACTCAAGGAGGCGAGGGAGCAATTCGAACGCGCCTACCTCGAGCACCAGATCCGCAAGGCCAATGGCAGTATCAGCAAGGTTGCCAGCCAAACGGGCATCGAACGCACCCATCTATATCGAAAGCTCCGCGCCCTGAAGATCGATGCGAAACGGGTCGTGGAAAGCAAATAGGTGGTTGCCGCGTGCAGCGCGCTTTCGTAAAACTCGACGCATTCGTGAAGATGGGCGGGAAATCCAAAGGGGTTTCAGAGAACCGAAAAACCCGTAAAACACCATGAAGACCGATAGCAAACACATGCCCCCGGAGAATTCTCAGGAAATCCGTATGGAGATCAAGGAAATAGATAGGGAAAACCAGATATCGCCTCCTACGGACCGCAAGAAAACCGACTACAAGAAATATGCAATGTGGATCGCCGTTTTCCTGGTGATTTCCGGGATCATCTCGTGTCTCGTGTGGTGCAATTCCGATCCGAAACTCATGGTAAGTGCCAACGTCCCGGGAACCATGATATATCTCGATGGAGAATCCGTTGGTTCGGCGGGTTCCACGATCCTCGGCCTTGCGGCGGGTGAACACGACATCCGGGTGGAAAAGCCGGGTTTTTGTCCTGCTGAAACACGGATAACCCTGGTAACGGGACAAGAACATACCGTGCATGCGGTATTGGCACCCTGTGGGTCAGGGGATTTTACCGACTTGGTCGTGGACGCCAATGTTTCCGAGGCCGAGGTCTACATCGACGGGAAGATGGTAGGCCGGACCAAAACCAGACACCGCACCCTGGACCCCGGCGAGCACAAGATCCAGGTAAAAAGGGAAGGATATTTCCCTTCCGAGGTTGCCATCACCCTGATAGCGGGAGAAAAACATACCTTATACGCGGTGTTGCCGGAGATAACACCACCACCGAAACTGATCGTGGATGCCGATATCCCGGAGAGCATGGCCTACATCGACGGCAAACTCGCGGGCATGACTCCCACACCTCCCCATACCCTTTCCCCCGGTAAACACAAGATTCGGGTAATAAAGAAGCAACACGAATCCGTGCAAGTCGGCATCGAACTGTCGGCGAGAGACAAGGATGCAGTGACCGTCCACGCCCTGTTGGAATCACTACCGGAGGAATCCTATTTGGTCGTGGATACCGATGTCCCAGGCGGGATATTCCACATCGATGGAAACCCGGTGGACGCCACCGGCCCCATGTTCCACGCCCTCTCCCCCGGTAGACACGAGGTCCGGTTGAAAACGAGAGGGCGTGAACTCATGGGAACCGAAATCACCCTGGCGGCGGGGGAAAGACATACGCTTTACGCAGTATCATCCATCGATCCGAAGCCCGAACGACGGCTTCCCCCCGAATGGCCAAGGCCCAGTGCCACTGCCCAGCCACCTTCCCGCGATCTTCTGTGCGGCCGTCTCCAAAGCAGCCATAAGAAACCCAAGATGATCGAGGTCCCGACCGAGGGGAAGGACGCCGGTTCTCCAGAAGGAGATGATCTCTATTTCGAAGAGGCCCCGAAATCCCATGTCGAACCGCCCCCTGAACCTTTCGCCCTGGGCGCCACGGAAGTGACCTTCGACGAGTATGATCGTTTTGCCTGCGCCACCGGGCGGGAATTGCCCAACGACGGGGGATGGGGTCGGGGTCGACGGCCGGTGATCGATGTCGATTGGCATGATGCCGTAGCCTACGCCAAGTGGCTGAGTAGACGGACCGGCAAAAAATATCGCCTGCCCAGCGAGGCCGAATGGGAATACGCGGCACGTGCCGGGAGCACTACGCGGTACTTCTGGGGAGATGAGGTGGAATCCACTTGCACCTATGCCAATGGCTACGATCTATCCGCCAAGGGCGCCCACCACTATTACTGGGATCATCTTCCCTGTGACGATGGCCAGGCGAATATCGCCCCGGTGGGGAGTTACCAGCCCAATCCATTCGATCTGTTCGATATGATCGGCAATGTTCAGGAGTGGACGGCAGATTGCTGGCAGGCCGGTGGGAAAACCCTTTCCGGAGGCAATGCTTCGGGTTCCGAGCGCGATGGGAGCTGTATCTGGCGCGTGATTCGCGGCGGTGCCTGGCAAAGTCGACCGGCCAATCTCCAATCCGCGCATCGCGGCAGACTGATCGCCAATGGGGCGAACAACTCCCTCGGTTTTCGTCTCGCCGAAGACCTTTCGCCATGATGGGGCCGTTGGCGAAGCCGAACGGGAAATAAACGAACCGATCCTGGCGAGAACCGGGAAAAAGCGCCACTTGCACGCATTGGGAAGTGGTGCTCCCGGTGAAAAATACAGGACGATACTTCGGGAGAAATATCGACGGAGAGAGTGGCACCCTCGAAACGCGGTGCATCGCCTGGATATCTCGAAGACGCATGAACCAACCTCACGCCATCATGGAATCACTTCCGGAACCCGACGCCCAGGCCATGGAAAGAAGTCGCGCCCTTGTCGCGCTCATTGGCACGGAGATAAGGGACGCCGAGCAATCCATGATCTCCTTCCAGCGATTCATGGAGCTTGCCCTGTATGCGCCGGGGCTTGGTTATTACCAGTCCGAGACACTCGAATTCGGGGGAGCGGGCGATTTCATCACCGCGCCCGAGATCTCGTCGCTATTCTCGCGCTGTGTCGCGCGCCAGGTTGCACAAGTCCTGGCGAAGCTCCAGGGAGGGGATATCCTCGAAGTCGGCGCCGGTTCCGGGATCATGGCGGCAGACATCGTCCAGGCGCTATGGGAGGCATCGCCCAAGGGACAATCCCTGCCCGGGAAATACCTGATCCTGGAGCGAAGCGCCGCGCTACGCCGCCTTCAGCATGCCACCATCGAGGCCCGCGCACCATCGTTCCTGGAGAGATTTCGATGGTTGAGCGACCTCCCGGGACCCGGTTTCGAGGGCGTGATCCTGGCCAACGAATTACTGGATGCCATGCCGGTGCGCCGTTTTTTCATCGAGGACGGGGCGGTTTGGGAATGGATGGTGAGCTGGGCCGAGGATGCCCTGGTTTGGCGGTTGGCGCCATCCCGACCTGGGCTGGAGCAAGCCGTTGCGTGGATAGCAAACGGTCTCGGAGGGGCGCTGCCGGATGAATACACCTCCGAAGTGCACCCCGCGCAGGCGGGCTGGCTCCGGGAAGTCGCCCGGCGGATGGATGCGGGATTGATTCTGCTATTCGATTACGGATATCCACATACCGAGTATTACCATCCCGAGCGCTCTTCTGGCACGCTGACCTGCCACTATCGTCATCGATTGCACGATGATCCCTTCTTTCTCCCCGGACTTCAGGACATCAGCGTACACGTGAACTTCTCGGCCATCGCCGAAGCCGGTGTTGCCGAAGATCTGGAACTTGCCGGTTTCACCACGCAACGGGATTTCCTATTTGCTACGGGACTGCCCGAGATGTGCGCCCAAGTCGACCCACTCTCCCCGGGATATCTGCCCCTTGCCCAGAAGATCAAATATCTGACGCTACCGGGCGAAATGGGCGATATCGTCAAGGTGATAGGATTGACGCGTGGAATCGACGAGGATCTGGAAGGCTTTACCGGCCTCGATCTTCGTGGTCGACTGTAAAAGACGGATGCCTCCTCAAAAAAATTCGTGGGTAGATTTTGGGACAGGCAAATTGCCAAGGGCATGATATAAATCGATTTCAATGCCGTGATAGGTTCTAAAGCCGTACGCTTTTCTGGTGGTCGATTTTGCCTTGTTATCAAAGCCCTCCACTATGCCACTGGAGAAGCGTTTTTCACCCCAAAACCAATTCAGTAATAGGTGGCGGTGGTTCCTCGACATTTTGCCCTCGCGTGGCGATTACTACCGGGATGTCACGATCAATTACGGTTCATCCGACTGATATGTTTTAACTTGCAAGTAACTGTGCCAGAAAGGAAATTTTCTGGCACAGTTCTTGTCTAAAACATCAGACTTTGTGTTTTAACACTTTTAAGTTACGCAGCAAGTTAAAACATGAAGTCTAAAGCGTACTTGGTTTCATGGAGGCCCTTGATTTTCAACTTGAGGAAATCCATATCTCGAAATCCATAAGCCATTTTTTGAAGGGTTTTAACCAAACGAATTAACTTGGTCTGGTAGCCGTAGAAGGGTGAAATCGGCGCCACGATGATTGAATCGGAGCACAATCCTTTCTCGCACGCCGTATTCCACGCGAGAGGGTTCCGAGGTTGTGCGCGTGGAATACGGCGCGCATGAAATCTCATACCGATCCTCGATGCGTTGTCGACTCGCGCTTATTCCACTTTACGGGTTCCGTGCAAGGTGTTTAGAAAGCATTGTTGGTTTTCGTGTTGTTTTTGTGCATTGTTTTTGTTACCTGTTTCCCACCATATGCGTTAGAATCGACCCATTATTCGAATGGGTCGGTACGCGGAAATTTACCCTCCTCTCATCGAAAATACACCGAAGACGACATGCGTCTGAAAACGCATGGAATTTCCCCTGACTGGAACATTTCAATACCATGACAACCAGCGAAATGGATCCCGGCAATAGGGCATTTCTCGAGCAACTGCATACTGCCTTTCTGGAAAATCCTTCCAACGTCGGCCAGCAATGGCGTGATTACTTCCTTGGCTTGGAGAGAACACGACGCCGACCGGCCAGCCAGTCTGTCAGCCAATCGGCCGGTAGCACCGAAAGGAAACACTTCCCCCCCGCATCCATCAAAAAGCAGGCCGCCGTATCACGCCTGATCAGTTCTCATCGTTTTCGTGGCCACCGTATCGCGCATCTCGACCCCCTGGGCCTTCGTGACCCGATCCCCGTACCCGACCTGGATATTGCCTTCCATGATCTCACCGAGGCGGATCTCGACGAGACGTTCGATACCGGAACCCTCGTCGGCCCCCCGCAGGCCACATTACGGGAGATCCTGGATACGGCGCGCAGGATCTATTGTGGACATATCGGCGCCGAATACATGTATATCACCTCCTCGGAGGAGAAACAGTGGATTCGGGAACATTTGGAGAGTGCGCGCGGCGAACCGCAGTTCTCCCCGGAAAAAAAGCGGGATATCTTGAAGTGGCTTACGGCGGCCAATGAGTTCGAGGCGTACCTGCACAGGAAATATGTGGGACAGAAGCGCTTTTCCCTGGAAGGTGGCGAGAGTCTGATTCCATTGCTCGACGAACTGATTCAACTCTTCGGCACCGATAAAGACGGACGCGAGATCGCCATCGGTATGGCCCATCGAGGGCGCCTCAACGTATTGGTGAATATTCTCGGGAAGAATCCCGGCGCCCTGTTCGGTGAATTCGAGGGAAAAACGGACCCCACCGGGGGTCTGGAGAGCATCTCCGGGGATGTCAAATATCACTTGGGGTTTGCATCGGAGATCTCCACATCGAGCGGCCATGTCCATGTTGCCCTGGCCTTCAATCCATCCCACCTGGAGGTCATCGATCCGGTGGTCGAGGGATCCGTGCGCGCAAGGCAGGAGCGACGGAAAGATGCCGGGTCCAAACAGGTATTGCCGGTATTGATCCATGGCGATGCCGCTTTTGCCGGCCAGGGGGTCGTCATGGAGACCCTGAATCTTTCCGGAACCCGTGGTTACGGAACCGGCGGGACCATACACATCATCGTCAATAATCAGATTGGATTTACCACCAGCGATCCGTTGGATTCCCGTTCCACGCTCTATTGCACCGACGTGGCCAAGATGGTCCAGGCGCCTATTTTCCACGTAAATGGGGAAGACCCGGAGGCCGTGCTATTCATTACCCGCCTCGCCCTCGATTACCGGATGCAATTCAGAAAAGACGTGGTCATCGATATGGTGTGCTATCGGCGCCACGGCCACAATGAGGCCGACGAGCCGTTGACGACACAGCCCGTGATGTACAAAAAGATCGCCCAAAGGCCCAGCGTGCATCGACTATATGCCCGTCACCTCGTCGCCGAGGGGGTACTTCGGGAAGGAGACATGGAAGAAATCACCGAGCAATACCTGTCGGCATTGGAGCAGAACCGAATCGTCTCCCGGCCTCTGATCACGAACCACAAGGCGCAATATTTGGCCGATTGGCAACCCTACCGGGGAACTCAGTGGCATACACCCACCGATACGACGATACCCATCACCATCATCGAACACCTGGGCACGCGGCTTGCGCAATATCCCCCCGATCTCGTACTGCATCGCGGGATCACCCGGATGCTGGATGCTCGCCGGGAAATGGCCCTCGGCAAGCGTCCCATCGACTGGGGATTCGCGGAGACCCTCGCCTATGCCACGCTGCTGGAAGAAGGGTATTCGGTGCGTTTGTCCGGACAAGACAGTCAACGCGGGACGTTCTCCCATCGCCATGCCGTGCTCCACGATCAAGAAGGCAACGGCCTCTATCGTCCCCTGGAACAGATCCTGCCTCTATCCGAGGGGAAACCCCAATGCAGGATCATCAACTCACTACTATCGGAAGAGGCCGTCCTCGGGTTCGAATACGGATACAGCAGTTCCGAACCCAAGTCTCTGGTGATTTGGGAGGGACAGTTCGGTGATTTCGTCAACGGCGCCCAAGTCGTCATCGATCAATTCCTGAGTTCCTCGGAAGCCAAATGGGGAAGCCTGTGCGGATTGGTACTCCTGCTACCCCACAGCTATGACGGGCAAGGCCCGGAACACTCCTCCGCCCGCCTGGAACGATTCCTGCAACTCGCAGCGCAAGACAACATCCAGATCTGCGTACCGAGCACCCCGGCGCAGATGTTCCACATGCTAAGACGCCAGATGCTTCGGCCCTACCGCAAACCCCTCATCGTCATGAGTCCGAAAAGCCTGCTTCGGCATCGGCTGTCCACGGCAACCCGCGAGGATCTCGCCCAGGGCGGCTTCCAGACCATCATCGACGATGTGGACAATCCGAGCAAAAAAAGCGTCCTTCGGGTCGTTCTATGCGCCGGCAAGGTCTACTACGACCTCATCGAGCAGCGGCGCAAAAACAACGCAAAACACATCGCGCTCCTGCGCCTCGAACAACTCTACCCCTTCCCCCGCGACGAGGTGGCGGCGATACTGGCTCAATATCCCAGTGCCGTGGAGATCACGTGGGTGCAGGAAGAACCCAGGAATCAGGGGGCCTGGGACTTCATCAATTCCCGGCATCACCTGGCCGGTCTCCTCAATCCGGGACAAACCCTCTCCTATGCCGGCCGTCCCTTCGCCGCCGCCCCCGCCACGGGGCGCCTCGGTCTGCACGTCAAGGAACAACAGGCCCTGGCGAACCAAGCCATGACCTTGAAGTAAGGCCGTCTCCGTGGCTTTCTTTGATTTGTTTATTTCCCGCCCAGCTTCACAATTGGATCGAGTTTTACAAAATACCAGTTTTGCTTTGGCTGACTGATGCTGGGTCATGCCTTGTCGGTTCGAGCGCAAGCTTCGCTAGTGTCCATAGCCTTCTTCCCAACCTAGAAAACCTTCTTGAACGGCTTCACCGCAACTGTGCCATAAACCCCTGCCATCCGATACGGGTCCGCGTCCGCCCATGACCTGGCTTCCTCCAATGACGGGAATTCGGCCACCACCAGGCTCCCCGTAAATCCCGCGGGCCCCGGATCCTCGGCGTCGATGGCAGGATGGGGACCTGCCAGCACGAGCCTCCCTTCTTCTTCGAGCTTCTCGAGTCGGGCGACATGGGCAGGCCGCGTCTCGAGACGGCGCTCCAGGGAACCCTCGGTATCCTCGGCGATAATGGCATACAGCATACGATGATTACTCCTTGATGGTACGATTCACTAGCGAAGCTTCGCCTTGAACAGGCAAAGCATGATTTAGCATTGGTAAAGCAAAACCGGCGTTTCGCAAAATTCGACTCATTTGCGAATGATGAGCGGGAAATAACCAAAATAACGAGTTATTCACGGACGGGTCCGCGCGCAACTCTTACGATGGCGATTTCATATGACGCGCAAGATAAAACGACTGGCCGACCACGAAGGCCAGGGTAAACCCCAAAAGGCCGAATAATTTGAAATTGACCCAGAATTCCGTGGAAAAATAATAGACCACATAGAGATTCAGCAGGCCCATTGCCGAAAAGAACACCACCCAGCTCATATTCAGCCGTGTCCAGACCACCGAGGGAAGCTCGATCTTCCCCTCCATGATCCGCCGAACCAGTGGCTTCTCGCCCACGAACTGGCTGCCCAAAAACACCAGGGCAAACAACCAGTTCACCGCCGTCGGTTTCCACTTGATGAAGATCTCCTCTCGGAACATCAGGGTGGCCCCGCCCAAAACCACCAGGAGCCCAAGCGTTATGAGATGCATCTTCTCCACGCGGCGATGACGAAGCCACGAGATACCCACCTGAAAAAACGTCGCCACGATGGCCACCCCGGTCGCCACCAGTATTCCCTCCGTGGCACTGTTCTCGTGTAGGGTAAGCACGGTGGGATCCACGCCGAGATCCACGAGGCCACCCTTCAGTTCGTCATAGAACCAAAACGCCACGAAAAAAAGCACTATCGGGAAAAAATCGAATAAAAAACTCATCGTATCGATCGTATTTCGTTGGATGATGGACAAAAGTCAGGCGACCAATGTGGCCCATGGCAAGGCACGCAATGCTGCTTCGGCAATGGACATCCCGACATCGATTCTCCGAAATATAGCATAAAATGCGTAATTCACCTTCGCGCTCGGCGTTACTCGGTGTCCAACGCCACGCCTGGTACCATGCCCGGCGTCCCATTGGCGCCCGTAAAAGGACATCCATCGCCATCAATCCCGTACCCGATCTCTCCATGCCCGATCTTTCATTCAGCCCGATCTTCGATTCGGTATTCAGTCCTTTCCAATTGAGAGATGAGCCTGAAGGGGTGTTGGAGAGGGTGAGCC
>CAZSVE010000053.1:0-19968 GCA_964610175.1 uncultured Thiotrichales bacterium | reverse complement strand
TTTCCATCAATGCCAACAGGCAACTGGTCTTGCCGGTCTGACGAGGGGCATGGAGAACGAAGTAACGCTCATCCCCGATCAGGGAATAGATTTCATCCATGTCCCAACGCGATAGCGGTGGAATGTTGTAGTGTTTGTTCGGTTTTATGGGACCTGCGGTACTAAAGCTTTTCATGATGTTTTTCATGGGGAGGCCTGAATCGGCGCCAAAGGCGCGCCTGATTTTATTGCCGGTGTAATCGCCGGAGTACTGGTGGCG
This sequence comes from uncultured Thiotrichales bacterium, assembly GCA_964610175.1. Taxonomy (GTDB): domain Bacteria; phylum Pseudomonadota; class Gammaproteobacteria; order HK1; family HK1; genus CAZSVE01. Next base: position 19,709 of record CAZSVE010000053.1, on the reverse strand, counting down.
CCCATTACCAGCGTACCGGTGGCACTCGTAAAGAAACCACGCCCTGCCGGATCATTTGGATTCCCGTTCCAGCGCCCGGAATCCGATATCCTTTCGGTAATACATATTTTCCCACCGGATGTCGCGGGCGCGCGCGTAGGCCGTGGTCTGCGCCTTTGTTACGGTATCCCCGAGCCCGCACACGCAGAGTACGCGCCCACCCGCAGTGACTACTTTTCCCGCCACCTCCTTGGTTCCGGCATGGAATACCTTGGTGTGCGGGTGCTCCTTTTCGAGGCCGTGGATAATGTCTCCGCTGGGATAGCTCGCGGGATATCCTTTCGAGGCCATGACGACGCCCAATCCGGCCCGTGGGTCCCAATGCGCCGTATACTGGTCCAGGGTTCCATTTACGCCTGCCTCGCAGAGTTCCACGAGATCGGAGGTGAGGCGCATCAGGATGGGTTGCGTTTCCGGGTCGCCGAAGCGGCAGTTGTATTCCAATACCTTGGGGACACCATCGCTGTCGATCATGACTCCTGCGTACAGGAATCCCCGATACGGATAGCCCTCGGCGGCCATGCCGTGCACCGTGGGTTCGATGACGTCTTTCATGATGCGCCGATGCATTTCCGGGGTGACGACGGGGGCGGGCGAATAGGCGCCCATTCCACCGGTATTGGGTCCCTTGTCGCCTTCGTCCCTGGGTTTGTGGTCCTGGGAGGAGGCCATGGGCAGGATGTGTTCGCCGTCGACCAGGGCAATGAAACTGGCTTCTTCGCCCGTGAGGTATTCCTCGACGATGATGCGGCGACCGGCATCACCGAAGGCATTGCCAGATAGCATGTCCCGCGCCGCGGCCACGGCGTCATCGGGATTGGCGGCGATGATGACGCCCTTGCCGGCGGCGAGGCCGTCGGCCTTGACGACGATTGGCGTTTCGGGTTGGAAGCGAGCGCGGATGTAGCGTTCGGCTTTCCCGATATCGGTGAAGTCCTGGAAGGCAGCGCTGGGGATTTCATGGCGGGCCAGGAATTCCTTGGTGAATACCTTGGAGCCTTCGAGGCGCGCGGCGCTTCTGGTGGGCCCGAAACAGCGCAGTCCCTTCGCGGCGAAGGCATCGGTGATGCCATCCACCAGGGGCGCTTCGGGGCCGACGATGGTGAGATGGATGTTTTCCTGTTGCGCGAATGCCAGCAGCCCTTCGGTATCACCGACGCCGATGGGCACGTTGCGTACCTTGGTCTCCCGTGTCGTGCCGGCATTGCCGGGGGCGACGTATACCTGGGTGGCGAGTGTCGATCGAGCGGTTTTCCAGGCCAGGGCATGTTCGCGGCCACCACTGCCGATAATAAGAATTTTCATGGCTTGTCTCTCCGAACCCGGCATGGCCGGGATTTCGATGGCGCCGCGGATGCGGTGCAATTGCATGGTAACGAAAACCCTCGTTCGGTTTTTCAGGGTGGGTTTTCAAGGAAGGATGCTCTCTTGGAGAGGAATCCTGGTTTCTTGCCCGTGAGACCTTGAATCCGAACGTTGCACGTTCGGATATTTCGTTTTTTCCCCGCTCATGTCCACAAATGAGTCGAGTTTTTCGAAACGCCAGTTTTGCTTTACCAATGTCGAATCATGCCTCGTCGGTTCGAGCACAAGCTCCGCCAGAGGATTTTTTCGGAGCCGAGACTTTTCAGATTGCCTTTCGATTCCGTGATGCCGGGTCAGGGCATCCTGGCACGACGCAATGCCGTTTTGGGTGCTTGGCGATTCAAGTGGACAGATAGCGGCGCAGACGTTCGACCCCCTCGTGTAGGTTTTCCATACTGGTGGTATAGGCGAATCGAACATGCCGCTCGGGCGCATTGTCTCCGAAATCGATGCCCGGCGTAATGGCGACCCCGGCATTTTCCAGGAGATCATCGGCAAATCGTGCGCTGTCTTCGCTGAACGGGCTGCAATCGGCATAGAGGTAGAATGCGCCATGGGGTTTTACGGGGATATGGAAACCGATCTCTTCGAGCGCGGGCAATAGAAAGTCCCGGCGGCGTTGGAATTCCTGGCGCCGTGCTTCCAGGATGGCCAGTGTGTCGGGACGAAAGGCGGTCAATGCCGCATATTGGGCCATGGTGGGGGGAGCAAGATATAGATTCTGGGCAAGCCTTTCGATGTCGGGCAAAAAGCATTCCGGAACGATCATCCAGCCCAGGCGCCACCCGGTCATACCGAAGTATTTGGAGAATCCACTGGCGAGGAAAATGTCATCGGAAAGCGCCAGCGCCGTGCCGACATGGGTGCCAGCGGCGTCGCGAGTATCACCGGTATCGCTGGCGGTGGTACCTGCCATGGGGGCATCGGCACCGCCGGTGACGGCGACGGCCACAGTGGCATCGTCATAGACGAGACCGAGATAGATCTCATCGACCACGACCCGGGCATCGAGACGCCTCGCTTCCCGGAGTATTCCCGCCATATTCCCCGGCGTCACCAGGGTACCGGTGGGATTGGAGGGGGTGGTGAGGACGATGGCGGACGTGGATGGCGTGGCATGGCGGGTAATGAGCTGCGGTGTCAGTTGATAGGCGGTCTCGATGCCGACGGGCACGGCCACCGTGGTGCCCTCGAAGAGCCGGATCATGTTTCGGTTACACGGGTATCCGGGATCGGCGACCATGACCTCGTCACCGGGATCGATGAGCGTCGCCAGGGCGAGTTGCAGGGCACTGGACACCCCGGGCGTGATGGCGATGCGATGCGCGGGGATATGGACCCCATAACGCCGCAGATAGAAGTCCGCGATGGCCTGCCGGAGTGCCGGGATCCCCAGGGAAGCCGTATAATGGGTATGCCCGGCGCCAAGCGCCTGGATCCCTGCCTCGATGACAGGCTGCGGGGTAGGGAAGTCCGGTTCACCGACCTCCATATGGATGATTTCCCGTCCTTGGGCCTCCAGCTCCTTGGCGCGACCGAGAATATCCATGACGTAAAATGGTGCGATGTCGGCCATTTTTCGCGCAGGCCCACGTACTGTGTCGGGGGATCGGCTGCTTGTCGTCATGAGTGGGGGTCGCTTGCGGATGGGGATGGCGTGTTTTCGGTTTGTCTGTTTCCGGATCGGCCTGGCAAATCACCCGGGGTTTGCGGAACGCCGGCTTTGCTTTACCGATGCTCGAGTCTATCTTGTCGGTTCGAGGCAAAGCTTCGCTAGGCCGTCACTACGTCTTCGGTATCGGCGATATTGGTGGTATTGGTGGCGGCACCGGCGATACCGGTGGTGCCGGTAGTACCGGGAGAATCGACGAGAGCGGCATATGTCGAAAGTGGCTCGTCGCCATCGCCATCCTGCTTGATGAGGTTTCCGTTTACCTCGGCACCCATGGCCATCTCGATGACGGTGTAATACACACTGCCGGAGATCCGCGCGCTGGATGACAATTCGAGGTGATTGCGGGCGTACACGCTCCCGATTACGGTACCGCTGATGACCACATAGGGCACCCTGACCTCGCCTTCGATGGCACCCTGGTCACTCAGCGTCACAAGAGAAGCAGGGTCCTCGGAGATCACATTGCCGAAAATGGCACCGTCCACATGCAGGCCACCTACGAAATGGATGTCCCCCCGCAGCTCGGCGTCATGGCCGATCAGGGTGGTGATCTTGATATTCTTACGTTTTTTTCGCGCCATGATGGAATGCCTTTTTTATTTTGGGAAACCACGCCTTGGTTCGTGCGACTGCCGTGAAAGTACGGGTGTAGGGTATAGTAGGGTGGAATAGGCACAAAGTGCCGTATTCCACGCGGTCTTCAAAGAAGACGCTTCCCCGCACGTGGAATACGCGCCTACGGCGCTATTCCACCCTACGTGGCTCAAAAGTAAGAAAATAGCCAGCACTCATCACGAGCGTAGACAATACCCTCCGACAAGGGTAACAACGAAAAGCAAGAGCCAAAATCCAATCGTCATTAAAGTATATTTTGATGTAAAGGCATCTTTTAACACGCCCATCAGTTCCTTTAATTTTGATGCAGTACGATCGGAAGGCTTATTGCTTTGTTGGTCAAGCCACGTTTCCCACCCTATTATATTATTCCTGGAGTCTTTTACCGCTGACTCAACTTCTCGAATGTAAGTCGCTATATTTCGCACATCCAACCATAGCGTAAGGGATCGTAGGGCACCCGTAAGCACCAAGACAGAGGGTATATACCAGGCTCCCGGTGGCAGCGAAGAATCTCCCCCGTTGGTGAAGATCCACGCCCATACCGCCGCTGCGCCTAATAAAGCGTATCGTTCCAATGCGCGTGTCTCCTTCACGTTTCCGGAAATTTCCGCGCGCAACCACTTATACTCTTCGAGATAGAAATCATCTGTATTCATATTCACATTCTCCAATCAATCAGTGCCAGCGAGCTAGCTAACTGATTCTACTGGCGATCCCACGCCTCGGGTGGGCAAAGGTTGTTATGCCGTCCGTGGAATGGAGTCGCCAAAATCGCCGGAATCGGAGCGACGAAGAGAATCGATCCCGATTTCGATAGCGGTAACCGTCAATAGCGATAACCAGGACAAAGCGAATCTTTGCCTTGAGATCGCCGGTAAGGCAGCCTCGCTAAAGATTCGGATTCAGGCTGTAGGTCCCGGTAATGCGGATCTGACTCAGGATATGCCCGTCGATTGCCTTTTTGACCGTCTCGCCATCGAATGTTCCCTCCACCGGGGAGCGCGCGACGTCGATGGCATATAAGGTGAAATGGTAGTTGTGAGTGATGGAGTCGTTCCAGGGTGGGCAGGGGCCATCGTAGCCGAAGTACTGGCCACCCATCTCGGCGTCGCCCGCGAACCATTGTGTGAAGTCGGTGACGCCCTGGCGAGTGCCATGAGGGGCGTCGGGCCCCGCCTTGCCCCGCGCAGTGACGCCGGTGCTGTATTCACCGGCTTCGATCCTGGTCGTGCTGGTGGGGATATCCACCAGGATCCAGTGATAGAAGTCGATGCGTGGCAGGTCGCCGGGAATGGTCTTCCCCTCCTGATTGACATCATCTGGTTTGCTGGGCACGTCGGAGTCATGGCAGATCAGCACCAGGGACTTCGCGCCGGCGGGCACGTCGCTCCATGACAGGGCGGGGTTTTTGTTGCCGCCGAAGGTGACGTGGTTCTCGGGATCGGGGATGCAAAAGGCATGGTCCCCCGGTATCGGTTGGTTGTTGCCGAAATTGGGAGAGTGGAGTTTCATAGCGTATTTCCTCATTGAGATGTTATTTCTTTGCGAATCTCATCGGCGAGCCTTGTGTTGTAAATTTCCGTGGATTTTCGCATCGAAAGGCGTACGATGGCAGAATCGGCAAGAGGGAATTTATACAGGATCTTAAGGCAAAACTCATCCGAGAGTGGTTCGGAGCAAACGGATTCGAAATACCTGGCGAAGCTTCGCCAGACATCTTGAAACGATTGGTTGGAAATAAAATTCGGAGTTACAGGACATCCCCTCTTTCGAGGCGTTCTTGGTTGCAGATTGTGGCGACGGAAGTATGTATTACGGATCTACCCTAAGAAGATGGATCGAGCAGCTCGGGCAATCCCGAGTCGGCCCTGTTATCGGCGATGTCGTGGCCCTTGTAGCGGGTCTTCTCATGCCATTTTCCTTTGCTCCCTTTGGTGTTCATGGCTTGACGATCGTGGCACTGGCGCTTTTGTTTCGTATCCAAACCTCGACAACGCCCGCGCGCGCATTTTGGCGGGGATGGATCTTCGGGATCGCCATGTTCGGGACAGGGGTTTTTTGGATTCACGAGAGTTTTGGATTCGCCGCTGTCGCGCTTCCCCTGGCGGTATTCCTGACCTGCACCCTCATAGGGATCCTTGCCATCTATCCTGCCTTGTTCGGTTTTTTTGCGGCCTTTTGGTCGCGAAAATTCAGGGTGGCCCCGGGTTTTCCAGTGGTCCGAGGATTCATGCTCCCCCTGGCAACGCTATTGGGATTGCCGGCGGGATGGATATTGCAGGAATGGATGCGCGGATGGTTTTTCGGCGGCTTTCCCTGGTTGCAGCTCGGTTATGCGCATATGGATTCCCCACTTGCCGGTCTTGCGCCATTGTTGGGCGTATACGGCGTGGGGTGGGCCGCCGCGGTCAGTGCCGGGCTGTTGCTACTGGCGTTTCGTATGATAGAGAGCGGACAGTCCACGGCAAAGGAGCGTGTCGTGGGGCTATCGGCTTTGTCGGTATTGGCGGCAGGAATCTGGGGAGGAAGCATCTTGCTCGACCGTGAAACCTGGGTTACGCCTGTGGGCGCGCCCATGGAGGTCGCCCTGATCCAGGGGAATATCCCTCAAGATAAGAAGTGGCTTGCCTCCCAGCGACAACCGACGCTCGATCGTTATTCGTCCCTGACCCGGCGGGAAACGGGACGTGATCTCGTCGTGTGGCCGGAGACCGCACTTCCCGGTTTTTATCATGACTTTACGGATTTCGCCGCCGATCTGCGTCGGGAGGCGCACGCACACGACATGGATATCCTTCTGGGAGTGCCGACCCTGGACAGGGAATCGCAACGCTACTTCAACAGTGTCGTCGCCATTACTGGCGAGGGCGAGGCGTTCTACCACAAGAGACACCTGGTCCCTTTCGGGGAGTATTTGCCCATGGCCGGCATTCTACGGGGGATATTGGACTTTTTAAGGATACCCATGTCCGATTTTACTGCCGGCTTCCCCGTGCAGGCGCCGCTCCGTGTCGCGGGGCAGAGCATCGGGGCATCGGTGTGTTACGAGGCATCATTCGGAAGGGATATGATTACCTCGCTGCCACAGGCAACGCTGTTGGTAAATGTCAGTAATGAAGCCTGGTTCGGCGATTCGCTCGGACCCCACCAAAATCTGCAAATGGCCCGGATGCGGGCACGAGAATCCGGACGCTACCTGCTGCGGGCGACCAATACCGGTATCAGCGCCATCATAGACCCCCGGGGTCGGGTCACGGACCGCGCTCCCCAATTTCGGCTATTCGTGCTCACTGGCACCATCACCGGTATGAATGGCGCAACACCCTATGTGCGGCACGGAAACCGGGTCATCGTGTCAATGGCCCTAATCGCCCTGATGATTGGCACATTCCTGGCGAAGCTTCGCCTCGCCGCTGGCAAAGGCCGGATATATGAAGTCGTCCCATAAAGGCACCGTGCTGGCAGGGGAATTCGTTTTGTCGCGGAGGCATCCAGGCTGCCTGGCCAGGGCACGCAAGTGATCCTCTGCGGGACAGTGCGCGCCATCGGCACCAAGTGGGGGCGACCGACGGTCAATGCCGCGCGCGCCATCCCGAGGTACGGGATCTTCGTGGTGCGGATGGAAGAAGAGAGCGATATGGACACGGATTGTCGAGATTCACCTGTCGATTCAGCCCAACCGATGGTTTTTCATTGTCGGGGGTGATGAGATCACAAAGTGATCGTTTTAGGCCTAACCTCCGACAATGAAGCCGCAGGGCCGAGATGTCCAGGAATAGAACAAAAGGAGGAGGGAAAAATATGCCGGGCGGGCTTTTGGGGAAGAAGACGAATTCCGGACAAATGCTGCCAAGAGCGAGGGGACAGTCGAATAATCAGACAAACAATTTGTAAAGCGCCGATAGCACCAAGATGTTGGTGATGAACATGGCGCCCATTTTAATGATGAGGCGATACTCGAGTTCATCGAGATCGGTTTTGGTAACCAGATTCGCTTCGCCGGACGCATCCTTGAAGGCCTCGGCAGTGGCCTCCGCTAGTTCCGGCGATGCCCCGGCTCCCATGAGACGCTTGGTGAACTTGAGCGTGTCGAAGGTAATGGCACTCATTAGTTTATTTATTTCCCGCTCAGTTTTACAAAGCACTAATTTTTCTTTACCAATACCGGGTCATTCTTTATCGGTTCGAGCACAAGATTCGCTCGCTGTTTTGGTCGATTCTGACGAATGCTCCATATTGGATCGTTCGTTATGTTTCATAATGTCTTTCATAGCAAGGACTGGGCCAACCTCTTCCAAAGACACATGATCCTGAAGGAGGCGAGGACTGGGCTGACTGACCAAGACCAAAATGGGGCCAAAAACCGGGAATTGTCTCGGGGGCGTCCGCGAAACAGGCTGAAATCAGTCCTAACCGTTATCGAAGGCGACGTGGGGGATGGAAGGAGCGGAAGGAATGGATCCGGGGCTCGATCAGCGCTTATTCAGTAGACCTTTGTTGCTTTTGGGCCTTGCTCCGGATGCGCTGGCGTTTCAACCGTGACAGGTAGTCGATGAAGAGCCTGCCGTCGAGATGGTCTATTTCGTGCTGAATGCACACCGCGAAGAGATCGCTGGCTTCCTGCTCGAAGGAGTTGCCGTCCTTGTCGAGGGCGGTGACTCGGATCCACTGCGCGCGCTTGACGCTTTCACGAACGTCGGGAACGGATAGACAACCCTCTTCGATCTCGATGTTACCACGCGCTTCGAGGATTTCCGGATTGATGAAGCAAAGGGGGTGCTGTCCTTGCTCGGATACATCGACAACGATGATCCGTTTGGGAACATCGACCTGAGTCGCCGCAAGACCAATGCCCTCGGTGGCATACATGGTATGGAACATGTTGCCCACCAGTTTCCTGATCTCTTCATCGACCACCTCGACCGGATAGGCCCGGTTGCGCAGCCTCGGATCGGGATAGTGAAGGATGGGGAGCCGCGACATTGCGGCCTATCTCGTATATTCGGTATGTGGGTTTTCGGCGGCGCGCAAGTTGCGCTCCGCCGTGTCATCGGCGCTTGCCGTGTCCACCACCGATTGGTGGAAGGTGCGCTTTAATTCCTGTAAGGGACGGTCGATCCCAAGGGCATTGATGGCCTTTCCCACCGTGTGTACCGGGCCATGACCCAAAAGCGCCGAGAAGTGCGCCTCCCAATCCATTTCAAAGGAATCAAGGAGATTCTTGACATGAAGACCGGTTTCGGTATCTCCCTCGATGCTGAGCCGTCGGGCGAAGAATAGGCTGTCCGGATCTTCGGCTCTCGTGGCGAGTAACAGAAAATCCACCAATTTCCCCCGTATGCAGACGTCCCAGGGTTGATCGTAGCCGTCTCGAACGAGTTCATGACCCTGGATGCGGAACTGCCAGAAGTTGTTGGTATCGGGGATGGCAAGGCATATTCGCTTGCCGTCCAACTCCATCAGACGTTCGCTCTCGCGCGATTGGGTACCGAGAAGGTGGTTTACGATATGGGTGATGATGTCGGTATGGATACGGTCTGGGCAGGACCGCAGGAATCGCCGCAATGGCCAGAGAGGTAAGCGCATGGTTTTGTGAGTGGTAAGGTTGGTTTATGGCAAGACGATACGGGGTAACCGCGACCAAGTTTGGAACATGTTAGCGCTTCGCGCCAAGACCGATAGGGGGTGGGTAACCGGTACATATACCGGTTACCCAAGATCTTTAGTTCTTCCGATACGTCAAAAAATCGGGCTTCCGGGCCACAGCCCAGGAAGCCCGATTATCAAGGACGCGAATTGCTTTTTTACAATACTCGCAATCCCACACGGAGTTGTACCACAACCAAAGGATTGATGTTCCTTGAATCGGAAGTGGCTATGGGAATATTTTGTTTATTTCCTGCTTGGCTTCGCTGATCAGTCGAGTTTTACAAAATAAAAATTTGCTTTACCGATACTGAATCATGCATCGAAGGTTTGAGGCAAAGCTTCGCTCGTTCATCCGATTCGCCATTTCGAATGGAGCGAAAAATTTCCCAGCTGAAGTCCGAATCAAAGAGTACGAAGTGTCTCCCTCCAAGGGAGCTGGAGGTTCTCCTTGCGAGCAATTCTATTGCAAACACTCGTAGGTAATGCCAATTACGGCGATGACTCGGCACGAGCCGAGCCATCCCGGTTCAGATCACTCTCCGTGTCACCAGTCCCTCGATATCACTGTCCGACATACTGAGCAGATCCTTGAGCACTTCGCTGGTATGCGCGCCGAGCGAGGGGCCAAGCCACTTGGTCTGACCTGGAGTTTTGGATAACCGCGGAACGGTAGCCGGTACGACGACGGTTTCACCAACGTCTTTATCGTCGATGGACACTAGATTACGACGCGCCACGAATTGGCGGTTGCCATAGATATCCCGGACGTTGTTGAGTGGCGCGTAGGGAGCACCAGCGGTCAGACACTTGTCGGATACCTCCTTCCGGGTCAGGGCGCCACACCATTGGGAAACGATTTCGTTTACTTCATGGCGCGCCGCGAGACGCTGATCATGTTCTCCATAAAGCGCGTGTGACGCCAGTTCCGGTCGCTCCATGGCCTGGGAAAGCGCGGCGAATAACTTATCGGTTGTACAGGCGAATGCCACCCATTTGTCATCCTTGGTCCGGAAATGCCCCATGGGACAGGCAATCTGGTTGTGGGCGCCGGTGCGTTCCCGCACGGTGCCGAACTTGGCATAGGCCGGAGCCAATTCGTCGGTGACCCGGAATACCGATTCGAAAAGAGCCGCGTCGATATACTGTCCCTTGCCGGTTTTTTCTTTGTAACGAAGGGCGACCAGGATGCCGATTACACCGTACATTCCGGTCAAATAATCACCGAGGGTCGTCGAACCCGGGGTCACCGGGGTTTCCCTCGGCATTCCGGCAAGATAGGCAAGACCACCAACGGCGTGGGCAATTCGAGCAAAACCCGGACGATCTCGGTAAGGACCGGTTTGTCCATACCCAGAAACCCGTAACATGACAAGGCCGGGATTGATCTTGCGGAGCACTTCCCAACCAAGTCCCCATTTTTCCAACGTGCCCGGACGAAAGTTTTCGCACAGTACATCGGATTTTTCCACCAATCGCTTGAAGATTTCCGCTCCTTCCTTGTTACGTAGATCGAGCGTAACGGATTTTTTGTTTCTGGCTTCACTGAGCCAGGCGAGAGTGTCTCCATTGCGCTTGGTAGCCGATCCGAAGTGCCTGCAAGGATCGCCCCCGAGCGGATGTTCGACTTTCAATACCTCGGCCCCGAACTCACCCAGGATGCCGGCGGCATATGGTGAAGCAATGAATGTGGCGACGTCGATAACCCGAATACCTTCCAAAGGCATGCTTGGTTTCGATTGTGGTTTTTTTTCCTCGAGCATAGCTTTTAGCCTCATAATTCGTGATCCGTAACCCGTGATTGATAATCGCGAGGCACAGCACTAGATGACCCTGTTTTTGTGAAGCTGAACGAGTTCGCTTGTAGACAGCCCCAGCACACTGCTTAGCACCTCATCGGTATGTTTGCCGAGCGGTGGCCCCAAGCTGGTAACGCGGCCCGGTGTCTCGGAAAGCTTGGGAAATACGCCAGGTATCACGATTTCTCCCAGATCATCTTCTTCCAGGCGAACCAAGTCATCCCGCGCCTGGAAGTGAGAGTCCGCGAAAATATCGGCAATACTGTTCAGCGAGCCGATGGGCACCTGAGCAGCAAGACATTTTTCCATCAGCTGATCGCGGGTCAGGGAACCGGCCCATTCGCTCACCAAGGCATCTACCTCGTCGCGACGTGCCATACGGGCAGACTTGAGTCCATATGAATTTTCCGCCGCCAATTCCGGACGACCCATGGCGTTCTCCACAAGCCGTGCGAACATCTTGTCGTTGGTGCATGCGATAGCCACCCACTTGTTATCCTTGGTTTGGAAATGGCCATGCGGTACCGCAATCACGGTGCCGGAACCTTCCCGTTCCCTGATTTTACCGAACATTCCATAGGCGGAAGCCATTTCGTCCAATTGCCGGAATACCGCTTCATAACCAGCGAGATCGATGTATTGACCCTCTCCGGTGAGATCTTTGTAGCGTAATGCCAGCAACACCCCAATGGCACCATACAGCCCGGACATGTAATCCCCCAGCGGAGATGAGCTTGGGATAACGGGCGTTTGGCCCGGGAAACCGGAGAGATACGACAGACCACCGAAGGCATGGGCCAAATGCGCGAAACCCGCGTGATCCCGGTAAGGACCGGTTTGACCATATCCGGTGACACGAAGCATCACGAGTCCGGGGTTGACCTTGCTCAATCCATCCCAGCCAAGCCCCCAACTTTCCAGCATCCCGGGTCGAAAGCTCTCTACGCACACATCGGACTTGGAGATCAAACGCTTGAACAGTTCCGCTCCCTTGGGTACGCGCAAATCGATGGTTACGGATTTCTTGTTGCGCGCCTCACTCAGCCAAACCAGGGTATCGCCACGATCGGAAGGTGTACCCAGGCGACGGACCGGATCCCCGGCGAGCGGATGCTCCACGTGGTACACCTCGGCGCCGAATTCACCCATGATAGTCGCCGCATACGGACCGGCAATGAAGGTGCCGACATCGACGACGCGGACGCCATCCAACGGAAGTTCCTTTTGCCCTTTGTCTTTCGATACCTGTTCTTTTTCTTTTCCCGTGGGTTCTTTTACTTCTTTGATGTTTTTCCCCTGCGCTTGGGTTTCCTGTGTCTTGACTTTCATCTGATCTTTTTCTTGATCGTTTTCTTGCACCATAATCCTAATCCCCTCTTGGTAATATTCGAATCACCACCTCGTCTCACGAATTGCATTCCGATACTTTTGAGTATCCCTTTGGATATCCGAATTCCGCAAGTACCCGAATCAATCGATGTCACTGTAAAGTTCAAGAAAAGTGTGGAACATGTTAGCGTTTTGCGCCAAGACTGAAGCGGGGTAGGTCTTGGCACGCGCGGTTCTCTCGGGATTTTTGTTTTTCCGATACCTAAAAAGCACGCACGGATTCCATGAATCAGCAGGTTATTCATTTCTTGGCATACCGCACTTTGATTCCAAAGACTACCTTGCCCCATGCGATATCGTCAACGTTCATTCTAATGGTATTTTCGCAAATACCACTTCTCGAAAAGAGTTTTGGACCAATGCATGGCCCGCATTGGCGGTAATATTACGTTGTGTCTCGATGTGCGCGCCACCAAAATGCCGGTTTCGAGATCATCGATGACGCAGACAAGCTCGGTTCGGAAGGTTGCCGAGGGTTCTCGATTATTTAGCTCCGCGATCAAATTCTTCGCCGCGCTGGCTGCTTGTAGATCCGCCATGTGCGCCTGTTTCGGCAACCAGTCGGGCACTGGATAACTGCCGGCATCACCGGCCACATAGACCCGTTCGTGATCGACGACGCGGCATTTTGCATCGGCCTGCACGAACCCCCCTGCCGAGAGCGGCAGCCCTGCGTCGGCATACCATGGCAATCCGGTCATACCCGGCAGGAACAAGATCAGATCGGCCTTGATTTCGCCCCCTTCCGTTATCACCTTTCCAGGTTCGAATCCCTTCATCTTATGGCCAAGGTGCATCTCGATGCCGCGTTTCGTCATGGCCGACTTCAGCCCCGCAACCGCCTTGGGGCCAAGACGTTGCCCGGGATCTTGCATGGGATTGAAGAACACCAGATTGAACCGATCTCGACGACCCTCGCGTTTTAGCTGGTTATCGATACCGAATAGAAACTCGAACATCGGTCCGCCGCGAACGGCGGCAGGTTCCTTGGGGTTACCCGCGAAACCCAGTGCAATGCTGCCTTGCGACAGTCCCTTCAGTCGATCTCGCAGTGTCTCCACGGACGAAATCCCCTCGCACGGGATAATGGCCTGCTCAATGCCCGATAGCTTTTTCAGGTAGCGCGCGCCGCATGCGATGATCAAGCCATCGTTTTCCACGACACCGGCATCGGTGCGCAACCTGCGACCACCATCCTTGAGGGTGAGCGCCGTTCCGGCATGATGCATGACCCCCATGCGGCGAAAGAATTCATCGAGCGACACGATCAAATCTTCACCTCGGCGCAAGCCGGACGGTATCCATACCAGGCTGGGCAGAAAAACGAATTCCGGCTTCGGGGAAACAGCCGTGATTTCAAGGGCCTTGTCTTGTGCACGCAGGGTGCGTATTGCCGTCAGGGCGGCAAACCCACTACCAATAACGGTTACTCGCTTTCCCAATGGTAAGTTCTCCTGTACATGGCGTAATTCGGGTATTTCAAACAATTGACGTTACAGCGAAAAGCGTCAAAGTGATGTCATTCACAATATTTTATTTTATTTATTTCCCGCTCGGCTTTACGATTGGATCGAGTTTTACAAGATGCCAATTCCGCTTTACCAATATGGGGTCATGCTTCGTCGGTTCGAGCACAAGCTTCGTTGGGGGTATTTCAAATCGGTTTGCCTTGAGCACGGTCAGATGAGTTTTGCCTCCGCATCCTGTATAAATCGCCCTGGCGAATCTTCACTTCGAGCCGACAAGGCATGACTGAGTATTGGCAAGACGGGGGTTAGCGCCTTGTAAAAACCGATCCAATCGTAAAGCCGAGCGGGAAATAAACAAACGCTTTCCGATTCTGCCATGGTACGCTTTTCGATGCGAAAATCCATGGAAACTTACAGCGCAAGGTTCGTCGACGACATCCGCAAAAACTAGCGAAGCTTGTGCTCGAACCGACCATTGAAGGACGATCCGGCATTGGTAAGGAAAAACTTGGCGTTCCGTAACACTTGACTCATTTGCGAAGATGAGCGGGAAATAAACAAGATAACATCTCAACGAGGAAATACGCTATGAAACTCCACTCTCCCAACTTCGGCAACAACCAACCGATACCGGGGGACCATGCCTTTTGCATCCCCGATCCCGAGAACCACGTCACCTTCGGCGGCAACAAAAACCCCGCCCTGTCATGGAGCGACGTGCCCGCCGGCGCGAAGTCCCTGGTGCTGATCTGCCATGACTCCGACGTGCCCAGCAAACCAGATGATGTCAATCAGGAGGGGAAGACCATTCCCGGCGACCTGCCACGCATCGACTTCTATCACTGGATCCTGGTGGATATCCCCACCAGCACGACCAGGATCGAAGCCGGTGAATACAGCACCGGCGTCACTGCGCGGGGCAAGGCGGGGCCCGACGCCCCTCATGGCACTCGCCAGGGCGTCACCGACTTCACACAATGGTTCGCGGGCGACGCCGAGATGGGTGGCCAGTACTTCGGCTACGATGGCCCCTGCCCACCCTGGAACGACTCCATCACTCACAACTACCATTTCACCTTATATGCCATCGACGTCGCGCGCTCCCCGGTGGAGGGAACATTCGATGGCGAGACGGTCAAAAAGGCAATCGACGGGCATATCCTGAGTCAGATCCGCATTACCGGGACCTACAGCCTGAATCCGAATCTTTAGCGAGGCTGCCTTACCGGCGATCTCAAGGCAAAGATTCGCTTTGTCCTGGTTATCGCTATCGATGGCCAGCGAAGATGAACAGGAAAAAACACGTTGAGAGTGTGAGCCGAGCCCCGATTCCCGGACAAATTCCAAGACAAAATAGACTGATAATCGAGGACTACGAACAATGGTCTGCCGTGCTTGAAAAAGTAGAACAAGATATGCATTGAACCTACCTCGACAAGAACGTGCCTTCCTTGCTGATCGTTTGCCAAGTTCATTGGGCGGCGAGGTCCTAGACGATATCGAAGAGGCATGGGTACTCGAGGTAGAGCGTAGGTATCGGGAATACAAGAAGGGCTTGTGCGAACCGATCCAGGCAACCGAAGTCTTCGCCGAGGCAGACCGGTTACTTGGGTGAGCACCGTCAACTTCAAGCCGGGTACCCGCGCCGAATTCCTCGCGATCATCAAGTACTATGAGGCGTGTCAGCCCAGACTGGGGCGACGTTTTCGTTTGGCGGTAGAATCCAAATCGATCGTATCCGTGAAATGCCGCTCGGATTTCGCGTGCTCCACGCACCATTCAGGCGTTGCCTTGTTCGGAAATTCCCACGCGCCATTATTTTTGTTTATTTCCCGCTCAGCTTCACAATCGGATCAAGAGTTTTACAAGGCACCAATTTCGCTTTACCAATACCGGATCATGCTTTGTCGGCTTGAGGCGAAGCTTCGCCAGAACACGATTCGGAACTCTTCCTCCATCAGCGTCCGTCGAAAAATAGCCTTTGATCTCCATTATTCCGGCCCAAGGTGCAACGCTGCCTATCATACGCCCCCGAAATAGCGGGGCTGAAATGATTCCGGGGACCGCAAGACGAATAACTCATCTTGAATGCGGACCAGATAGAACCCTCGTCGCTGGGTTTGGAACTCCACATTCGGGGAAAAATCCACCGCCGCGATCATCCCGAAACGTCGCTTGTCCCGATGCTCCGGGAAGAATTCATCGAAACGGGTCATGGTTTGCTCCATCTGATCGATGCCTTCCGGGGTAAGACGACTTTTCACCTCCACCACTACGACCTGGTTTCCCTTGCCATTGGAATAGCCCAGTACATCCAACTCCATGTGTTTACCGTTTCGGGATATATCCACCCGCGGGGTGATGGTCTCCATATGGAAACGCTTCCGCAACAGCCTCTTCATGGACGGGTAGGCCATGCCTTCGGTAAAACCACCGAATTTCCTGCCCAGCCCCCCAATCTGACGGCCCAGCTCCTTGATTTGCCGATCGGTCTCCTTCATTTGCCGATCGGTTTCCCGTTGGGAGGCTCGCAATTCCCTAATTCCAGCGTTCGTTTCCTTGATACTGGCTCTTGTTTCTTTTATAGCGGCGTTCGTTCCCTTCTGAAAAGCCAGATTTTCCCGCTGAGAGATCAGTAGATCAGCAACGAGTTCTTTTAGTTCTTCATCGGTCATGAGATCGTCCTCGGATCAAGAGCGTGCCTGAAAGCTGCAAAATTGGTTACGGTGCCATCCGATCATGGGTGATATCGGCAATTGCTTTTACGCGCCCTGTCGAAGCGCGAAGTACAACGCTGCCTATCATACGCCCCCGAAATAGCGGGGCTGAAATAATTCCGGGGACCGCAAGACGAATAACTCATCTTGAATGCGGGCCAGATAGAACCCTCGTCGCTGGGTTTGGAACTCCACATTCGGGGAAAAATCCACCGCCGCGATCATCCCGAAACGTCGCTTGTCCCGATGCTCCGGGAAGAATTCATCGAAACGGGTCATGGTTTGCTCCATCTGATCGATGCCTTCCGGGGTAAGACGACTTTTCACCTCCACCACTACGACCTGGTTTCCCTTGCCATTGGAATAGCCCAGTACATCCAACTCCATGTGTTTACCGTTTCGGGATATATCCACCCGCGGGGTGATGGTCTCCATATGGAAACGCTTCCGCAACAGCCTCTTCATGGACGGGTAGGCCATGCCTTCGGTAAAACCACCGAATTTCCTGCCCAGCCCCCCAATCTGACGGCCCAGCTCCTTGATTTGCCGATCGGTCTCCTTCATTTGCCGATCGGTTTCCCGTTGGGAGGCTCGCAATTCCCTAATTCCAGCGTTCGTTTCCTTGATACTGGCTCTTGTTTCTTTTATAGCGGCGTTCGTTTCCTCGATACTGCCTCTTGTTTCTTTCTGAAAAGCCAGATTTTCCTGCATAGCGGCGTTCGTTTCCTTCTGAAAAGCCAGATTTTCCCGCTGAGAGATCAGTAGATCAGCAACGAGTTCTTTTAGTTCTTCATCGGTCATGAGATCGTCCTCGGATCAAGAGCGTGCCTGAACATTCCAAGATTGGTTGGTTATGACGCGAACCAATATCTTGAATTCTATCACTTTCTTGAATTCCATCACTTCCTTGTCCTTTTGACCCAAAGGATAGATCTCGAAGCTGTCGTCAAAGCGGAATACAGGTTAATCGATGAACTTGCCCTATAAATTTACAAACGAGCCAGCTCGAACGAGGTTGAATCCCATGGATGCAACTTGCATTTGTCCGCGCTGGCAGGGTGATGAAAAATGGATTTTTTCACCATCCTGCTAGACGACACTCAGCTGGATCTTATGACTTCACCACTCCACCCGGAATGCCGTCTCCATCCAGGGCAATTTGATCCAATCCAGCTGCCAGGGGGATCGATCCAATACGACATCGTAGGTTTTTCGTTCCACCCGCAGCAGCCAGGCACCGTCGCGGGTAGTCAATATACCCTGGCGCAGCAGGAAGGTGCCTCGGAAGGCGGGGATGGACATGTCCTTGAGGATGGGGGCCTGGGCGATGGCGGCCTGGAGCAGCCTGGTACACTCCTCGGTCTCGACCTCGACCATGGGTGGGCCGAATTCGAATACCTCATCGGGGGCCATGCCACACAGCAGCTTGTTGATAGGCAACAAGTACTCCGGCGGCGAAGGGTCCTCGGTAACCAGGTATTGCAACAATCCCACGGCCCGTTGCCTGGCCTCCCGATTCCGAAAGCGGTTTTGTTCCACAAGACCCAAGTGTCGGAAGAAGTGACCAAGGAACGGCCACAGGATGGTAAGGCCCGCGTTGTCGATATAGAGTCGATCGTCATCGCCGAAATCGAGGTTCGACACTGGTTGGCCAATTTCGGCTCCCGAGTCGTCGGAGATGCCAGCCAGGGAATTGGCAGAACGTCGCCTGGGAGATTTGGCCTGGACCTCATGGTGGAGCATTTCCAGTGCGTCCCGAATCACGTTATCCGTGTGTAGGTTGCCTGCACGAATGACGCTGGCCACGTCGGATATCAGCGTGGCGTGATCGATCTCGAAAGTGGCTGCCAGTTGCAACAGCAGATCGCGCAGGAACACCGGAGGTTCGGGACGTTCCGATTCCACCAACCCGGCAAAACAGAATGTCCGATACCAAATTCGGGATCGGATTCTGGCCCTGTCACGGGACGGAAACTGGTTTTGCAGTGCCTCCTGGAGGAGATCGATTTGGCACTGGATCTGCCAGGAAGGACTGGAAACGGTCCGCGCCAGCGAGGGCGCGAGGAGATCGAACAGGGCCGAGAGTCCATCGTCACCATAGTGATTGACGATGCGCCGTAATGGCCGCCGTTCTCGAACGAATTGCTGCAACAGTAGCCGTAATCGCTCCGGGGCCTCGCGGAGCAGCTGTTCCAGCGTTTCCTCCAGGAGTTTCGTCCTGATGGTATCGGCCCACCAGGGCAGGGTGCCGGTGCGGGCGAACAGGGCGAACAATTCCAGCGGGGACGATTCTCCCGATGGAGCACGGCCCGGTTTCCCTTGTGGTTCCCCCTGCAATCCTGCTCCGGACTGGCGACGGGCCTCCGAGCCGTTGGCCTGTCGTTTCCGAGGTCGGATATGCGATGCCAATAGGGGTTCGAGGCGGGCATTGATTCTGCCCACCACTTCGGCCTCGAGACGATCGCCATCGACGGGGCCAAGATCGATCTCCAGGGAATCGATGCGATGGATGCGATTCGGGTCGCCGAGTTTGGTGCAGTAACCATCGATAAGGGGCACGATGCGCCGCCGACAGATGCGGGCGAGATCGTCGGAGAGTCGCCGGGCTTTCTGTTCCCCGGTTGTCCGCAGCTCCAGAATCAGGCGTCCGATGACGTGTCTTTGGGTACTCATGGGTCGGGTTTCCGGGTTCGGGTTTCGAGTTTCTTCAATGGGATCGCCGCGCGAGGAACTTTTCGGGGGTCAACACCGCCGGAGGGCCGAGGAAATCCAGGATCAATTACTCCGTTACCCGGAAAATCTTCGACAAAACGATCGAAAAATTTAGAAAATGATGTCATTTCGAGCGAAGCGAGAAATCTCGAGCGCTGAATCTATCTCAACCTTGAAGATTTCTCCCCGCGGTCGAAATGACAGACGTAGTTGAAATAGAAAGATTTTATAGGGGTAGGGACGGGTTTTAGCCCGCCCCTCCCTCCGAACCGTGCGTGCG
>CAZSVE010000052.1:0-20167 GCA_964610175.1 uncultured Thiotrichales bacterium | reverse complement strand
TTTTACGTTGGATTCACGTCCAACCTTCAGGCTCATGTGTCTTTGGATAAGGCTGGAAATAGACAAACTCGCGAGAAAAAATCATCATGAGCGATCCAAAGACATACATCTCCAGACATCGCACGGAAGATCCGAAATTCGACGAAGGCTTCGACGACGATTACCAGGTCTTCGAAATCGGCGCCTTGCCAAGGCAGACGCGACAGGCATTCGGTCTCACAACAAATAGGAATGTCGGAAAAGCTCCACGCACGAAGGTCGGCCACCTCCCGAATCGAAAATCACGCCGAGGACATCAGGCTTTCCATACTGAAAAGATTCGCAGCGGCTCTTGGCCGGTCGATTCAGGTATCGATTCGATAAAGGTCACGTAAACACGCAATATCCATCCGATTTCCATACCTCCCCACTATTTTGTTTATTTCCCCTGCTCATCATTGGCAAATGAGTCGAATTTTCCGAAACGCCGGTTTTGCTTTGCCCATGTCGGGTCATGCTTTTTCGGTTCGAGGCAAACCTTCGCTGGGCATCATGTTCGCAAAATCCTGCTCTTCGAAGTGAACCACCCCGACCTCGCTCTTATTTTGGTTGCCTGTGTCGCGGATGCCCTTCTCGGCGATCCGGTCTATTCCCTGCACCCCGTCCGAATGCTGGGGACGTGGAGTCTTTTCTGGGAGCGGCGACTGTTTCGCATGGGGCAAACTGGTTACCTGGGTGGGATCGTGCACGGGGTGTTGGTGATCGGGGGGGCGCTCATGGCCTGGTGGGGGATCCGTTTCGGTTTGCAACGGGTCCACCCGTGGGCGGCTTGGGGTTGGGACGTGTTTCTGGCCTACAGCCTGCTGTGCATGCGCGACTTGTTGGTCCATGGCCAGCGTGTATTGCATGCCTTGCATGATTTGCCCGCCGCGCGCAGGCAGCTTGCCATGTTGGTAGGGCGAGACACAGTGGACCTGCCGCGCCCGGACGTCGTGCGCGCCACCATCGAGAGCTTGGCGGAGAATTTCACCGACGGTGTCCTGACCCCGTTCTGGGCATTGTGTCTATTCGGATTGCCAGGTCTTATCGTGGTCAAGGCGGTGTCCGGTCTGGATTCCATGGTAGGCTACAAGAACGCTCGCTATCGGCGGTTCGGTTGGTTCGGTGCACGTGCCGACGACCTGGCGAATTGGTTGTCGGCGCGGCTTTCGGTACCGATCATCATGGCGGGAGCGGCCCTTTTGGGCCTTTACCCGAGGCTCGCCTGGCACTCGGCGCGGCGTTACCACGCCATGCTCGCAAGCCCGAATTCCGGTTGGAGCGAGGCCGCCTGCGCCGGCGCCTTGCGGATACGGTTGTTGGGACCGATCCGTTATGGCGGAACGTTGGCGAATCAGGCCTTCATGGGCGACGCGGATTGGCGCCACGATCTGGACGCCACCGATCTGCGCCGAGCGCTCCGCTTGATCATGGTCTGTATCCTGTTGGCGTCGTCGTGCGGTGTTGCGGGTGTCCTCATTCGGGCGGGGATTTAATTCAAAGTGTGAAGTTTGAAGTGAGCGTTCAAAAAGAGATCACCATGCGATCCATCCAATTCGATGTCAGGATCCATGACGGCGTCATCGATATACCCTCCCATTATCTGAATCTTCCATAAAAGAGAACGTCAAGGTGATTCTGCTGCTGGAAGACGAACCGCCATTGCTGGCGGCGCGGCCTTCGGCACTCGACATTTTGGCGCGTGCACCGGGCAAATACCTATTTCAAAGCGCCGAGGCCGTGGATAATCACCTGTGCGCGGAGCGAGATGCATGGGGGAGTTGATCCTGCCAGGGAAGGGGTCGATTTATCCAGATGCCAATTGCTCCATTTATAGCATGGAGCGAATCGAGTCCTATTGCAGTATCCTGGAACCCATCTGGCAAAAGGACGGTATCGTCACGAACGAGACCCGAAAGGTGAAGCTTGAAACGTGAATTGGGAAGACGCCGGTTGGATACTCGGTTAACCAATGGAAAAGCGATTGGAGTCCCAGGCCATGATGAATTGGACGCGTCGATGGTGGTCCGAGCTTGTGCATCAGCTCTAAATTCAATAAGAATGATAGATTCGAAAAAATTCTATGGAGAATGGAAAATCAACTCCATGAAAAAGCTGGGGAACCGTACGCTATTTAATGCAATATGTGAATTCTGGGATGAAACTGAGGGTCATTTCACTGGTGAGGGACTTTGTGTCGTATTGTCAGCTGATACAGATATGAATACCGAGCAAGAAATCAGTCCGTTACCCGGAAAATCTTCGACAAAACGATCGAAAAATTTAGAAAATGATGTCATCTCGAGCGCTGAATCTATCTCGGCCTTGAAGATTTCTCCCTGCGGTCGAAATGACAGACGTAGTTGAAATAGAAAGATTTTTGGTTCCGGCTAGGCCGGATTGGGAATAAGGCAAGCTTCCGCATGGTTTATGATGCATCGTATCCGTAAAGCCTGTGAACAGGGCGATCAATTACTTCGGAATATCGTTGAAATTGATGAAACCTATGTTGGCGGAAAAGAAGAAGAATAAACATGGTAATAAGAAACTACGCGCCGGGCGTGGTGCGGTTGGTAAACAAGCCGTTGTCGGAATTAGAGAGCGTGATACCGGGACAGTAAAAGCCTCGGCTGTCTCGGATACTACGCGGGAAACTCTGCATTCCATGGTTTCCGAGAATGTAGCAACCGGAACAACGGTTTATTCTGATAAGCATAAGGGATATATCGGGTTGAATTCGATCGGATACGTCCACGATTCCGTAAATCACAGTGCCAAGGAATTCGTAAATAAAATGGCGCATACCAATGGAATAGAAAGCGTATGGGCAGTCCTAAAGCGTGGATATAATGGTGTATATCACCATATGAGCGTAAAGCATTTAAGCTGCTATATCGATGAATTCACTTTCCGTTTGAATCAAGGGAATGTCAAGATTCACACGATGGTGCGGATCGCGTCTCTTGTTGGTGGGATGGTTGGGAAACGGTTAACGTATTTAACTGGTATCTGAAACTTACTCGATAATATTTGTAGGAACTTCTCTTATTCTTGAAATAAGTTTACCCCTTAAATTAAACCATTGGCAAGAGTTCGTCATTCTAAAACCACAGTTTGATTTATCGTCACAACCGTTTTTCTTTTCGCACATCTTATCATAAAAGATTGTATCAATAAGTTTTTCAACTACAGCCTTATGTAAAACATCAATGGGTTGGCTGGCATCCAACTCATACATATACTTACAGTCATCTCTATTTTCACTGCGAATACGCTGATAGTTTACACGGACTTTCCTTAATTCATCAGGATCTTCAAACGCATTTGTGTAATCACCTCTTTTTGCTATCCTATTTTGTGCAATGTCTACATCTACATCAAGTATAAAGGAAACGTCTGGAACAATAATATTACTGGTAACAACGCTATGTAAGTCTTCTATATCGACACCTCTGGCACTTTGGTAGCATATTGTCGAGTAGTAATACCTGTCAAGGATTACTATTTTTCCACCCCGTAATGCTGGGGAAATTATTTTATCGATATGGTGATGTCTATCCATAATAAAAGCGTTTAATTCTTCCTTGATTGGCATCCTACCATGATGCGCGGACATTCTTACTTTTTGCCCCCATTCACTATTTGTTGGTTCTTTAGAGCTACATGTAGATTCTCCAGAATCTTGTAATAATCTATCCAATAAATTCACTTGTGTCGTTTTCCCAGCACCATCAATACCATCAAAAACGATAAGAATACCTTCGCTTTTATTAAGCATGTGGACTCCCCTTATGTGCGATCCGCAAATATATTATCTATGCGATTATCATTCTATATAATTTTATTGAAAATTACTCAGCTTTTGATGGATCGGGAAAAGCATCGTCAAACGGTACAAACTCGCATTCAATATCTAGCGCTTTTGCCAAGTCGTCTATTTGTTCGGTAAGGCTTTCGGCTTTGGTAGATAAATTTTCAGCGATGTCAGCCAAGTTCGAAATGTGCCGAACTACGGCCTGTCTTTGTAGGTCGGTAAAAGCATGATAGATGTTCCTGGTCTGGCTCATAAAACCCTTCCCATCAGTGCTAAGTGATGGAGACGGGCGCACGTGGGTTTAGCACTATCGTCAGGAACAACGGCCAGCCGTGAGGCTGCCCACGCTGCCCGTCATAGTAGTCCCTGGAAGGGGTACTAACCCCAATATTGCATAGTACAACATCAAACGATCAGTATCAGCGAAACACCTATTGATTTACCCGGCTAAGGCTGTATACGGGCGCTTGTGGTGACAAGCGTATAACTCCCATTTGATTCGCCCCCTCAAAAAATGTCACCAGCGAAGCTTTGCCTCGAACTCATAAAGCTAACCCAGCATTAGTCAAAGCAAAACCACTTTTTTTCTTTACCGATGCTCAAGGTCCGCTTTGTCGGTTCGAGCATAAGCTTCGCTAGTGAACTCAGTTGTGTCGGGCCGTGCCCAATTCTGTCATTTCGCGCGAGCAGGCGAGGAGGGCAAGGCGCGCCACCACTCCACATGCATAGAAGCGTCGCGATTGGGCTTCGGTTACCGCGGAGGTTATCGTGAAGGTCGCCGTAGTCGGATTTGGCGTACCGCTGGTGGCAAAGAATGGCACTGGTTCGAAGCGCATACCTTGGGTGTTGAGGTTTTCGTCTATCCCGCGCTGGGCATGGATGCGGTAGAAACCGCCGACAACAACGCGATCTATGAGATAGATGACGGGCTCGGCGGTTGCCGGAGGCGCATTCCCCCAGGTTTCACAGGTGCGAACCCCCTCTTGCAAGATCACTCTGGTGACGGTTCTGCCGCCTTTTGCCGAGGACATCCGGGTGCGTTGGCGTCGATTGAGGGTATAAATGTCTTCTGCCTTGTATACCGGCATGACGCCCATGCCATAGGTTCCGGCATCGGCCTTGACGAAAACGAAGGGTTGCTCGTCGACGCCGTAATGCCGATATTTTTGGTGGATTTGCTCGAGTAACCGATCCACGTTTCTAGCCAGGCATTCTTCCCCCTCCCGCTTCATGAAATCGATTTCACCGCAATTCTGGAATAGTGGGTCGATCAACCAGGGGTCCAAGTGGAAATGGTCGGCGAATTCCGTTGCTACTTGCTGATATCGGATGAAGTGCTCCGATTTCAATCGATTTTCCCAACCGAGATCCAGGGGGGGGATCACTATCGGCTTGCAGTTTTCCAGGATTTTCGGTCGTCCACCGGCCAGATCGTTGTTCAACAGGATGACACAGGGAGAGAAATCGGCAACCGTGATGTCGCGTTCCCGACGCGTGATCGGCTCCAGGTAAATGGATCTTCGCGAAGGCAAATCGATGGTTATTGGGCCTTGAAGATCCGGCAGTAGAGAGCCGATACGCACCTCGAATCCCGCGTTTGTCAAGATATCGGCCAAGCTCCCGAGGCTTTCCAGGTAGTTGAGGTTGCGGGTGTGATTTTCGGGGATCAATAGCAGTCTTCTCGCCGTGGGTACGACGCGTCGAATGGCGGTCAGGGCGGCTTCGGCGCATCCGGGAAGGCACGATGTGCTCAGGTTGTTGAATCCCGACGGGAAGAGGTTGGTATCTACGGGGGCCAGCTTGAGGCCTGAATTTCGGAGATCCACCGATGCGTAGAACGGTGTATGGAGCGTTTTCACCGAGATGGCCCGGTTTTTTTCCCACTGGGACAAGATCCAATTTTCGATATCCGGCCGTCGCTCCCATAGAAGGGTTTCGATCTTCCGTGGCATTTCATCGGGCGCCTTCTCGCGACTCCAGGAGAATGGTTTGTTTTCTCCAATGCCGGAGAATTCCTGACGATCGCGGATTTTCACGAATTTTCGAATCCTAGGGCTTTTGTATTCATAACGGGGAAATTAAGGGTACAATCCAGGCAAGGTGTACCTTGTGAGCCGATAAACGGATACATCGCTATCGGAATCGGAAGGGGTAAGATGTTAGTGTTAGTGCGCTACTTTATCTTGTGAATACCATGGGAGGTCGGATGTGGAAATAGCTTGCCTTGATTTGGAAGGCGTATTGGTCCCCGAAGTCTGGATCAACGTAGCGGAGCGAACGGGTATTTCGGAATTGCTGGCGACGACTCGCGATATTCCCGACTATGACGTTCTTATGCGCCAGCGCTTGTCCATCATAAAGAACCATGGGCTTACCTTGAGCGACGTGCAGGAAGTCATCGGAACGCTGGAACCCCTCGATGGTGCGGTCGGATTCCTGGATTGGTTGCGAAC
This sequence comes from uncultured Thiotrichales bacterium, assembly GCA_964610175.1. GTDB lineage: Bacteria > Pseudomonadota > Gammaproteobacteria > HK1 > HK1 > CAZSVE01. The sequence goes on along the minus strand of CAZSVE010000052.1, from coordinate 13,882 downwards.
GCGTTTTCAGGTAGTAATTCTTTCGGATACGTTCTACGAGTTTTCCGCACCGCTGATGAGCAAACTGGGTTGGCCGGTTTTGTTTTGCAATCATCTGGAAATCGATGGCGAAGATCGGATTATCGGATATCGGCTTCGCCAGCCGGATCAGAAACGCCAGGCAATCAAGGCGCTCCATGCTCTTGATTTTCGGACAATCGCCGCCGGTGATTCCTACAACGATACGACGATGTTGGCTGAGGCGGATGCAGGGATTTTCTTTCGACCACCCGAGGATATCGCTCGGCAGTTCCCTCGATATCCGGTTACCGAAAGCTATGAAGAGCTTCGTGCGGAATTCCGTCGCATGAGCATCAGGACAATTTGATTTTTGTTTATTTCCCGCTCGTCTTCGCAAATGGGTCGGCTTCACGAGACGATGGTTTTGCTTCGACTTGGATGCCGAATCACGCTTCCATGGGTTCGGGGCAAAGTTCGCCGGCCCTTATACCCGGTGAGATCCGTATGCGAACTACGCCAATAGACCGTATTTTTTGCGGAACTTATCTACCCTGCCGGCTGTGTCGAGCATTTTTTGCTTCCCTGTGTAAAAAGGATGGCAGGCCGCGCAGACCTCGATGTGGAGGGTATCATCGGCAAGCGTGGATTTCGTCTTGAAGTTATTGCCACAGCTGCAGATTACCGTGATTTCGTGATACGGGGGATGGATATTTGGTTTCATCGAACTGATTTTCGGCTACTGCCTTGGGATTTCGGTATGAAGATGAGGATGTTATTACCGGGAACTTTCGGGCATGGGATGATTCTCACCCCGGGCGGGATCGATTGTGACGAGCTACAGGCCAAATTCAGGCAACACGCCACCCACAGTGGCGTCTTTATGGCTTACGTGTGTGCGTGTCGCTTGATTTGGCTTGATTTCCGGTTGTGATTAATACTTTTCGGGGCGAGGTTTTGCCTGGTTGACCCGGAGTGGACGACCCTTCATCTGGGTTTCATTCAATGCATTGATCGCGGAATTCGCCTCGTCGTCTTTTGGCATCACTACGAAGCCAAACCCTTTCGATTGTCCCGAGAATCTGTCCGTTATCACATTAGTACTCTCCACTTCGCCATGCTCGGAAAAAATTTCCTTCAACTCTTCCTCGGTCATGCTGTAAGGCAGGTTGCCAACATATATATTCATCAAGCGTTACTCTATTCATCATCGTGCGTTGTCCGAACAAACACTACCAAAATGCAACACACAGGACACTACGGTAGCGATCAGCCAGAATTTGGCAAGCGCGTAGTTTACAACGAGTTTTTCCGAATAGGAAACAATAAATTCAACAATAAACTCGACGAGGCATCCAGGGTTATCCGCCCTCATCACCAGCCCCATTCCAGTTGCCCACACCAGCCCCGTTGTTCTTTGTGGAGAATGTCCGCATGGAGCCAGGGTCGAACCCAGGGATTGCCGATGATTGGTTCGTATTCGTCGTCCCCGAGACCCGCCAATCGGTTGCTTTGGATACCCCGCTGCCTTGACCGGATTCGATTTGCCATTCTCCAGTGCCTGCCCCACGGCAGCGGGATCGAGGCCGCTACGGCTGAGGTTCCGCGCACCCGGCTTTCCACACAGCCCAACGATCCCGGAACCCGTTCCCGGATCCAGGACTTCGAGATTCTTACGAAATATCCTTCGGTTCATTGGCTTCGATTTCTCACGTAGCGGGCGGAATATGGTTCAGGGCAAGAGGATTTCCAGTATCCGTCGGCTGCCCGTGGCTTATCGGGAGCGGCGCACGGAAACGGGCCGATGATGTCGAATGCCAGTTGCGGATAGCGCTCATCGAATCGGTCGATCTCGATCTTCCACTGTTCTTTTGCAATCGATTTTCGTGCAATGTCTCCGTGGCTCCAAGGACCGCCAGCAGTAACGGACCACCGGGGTCGGTTGCGAGTTTCCGAACCGGGAATGTGAGGCAGGCAGCACTATCCGATAAAATGTAAAATCATGAATTCGAGCACGAAAAGGCGGTGCTTCCAGCAAGGTATGCAATGCACCGCCAAGGGGATCGTTCTCCGGAACGACAGCTTGGTTTTCCACGTATCGAAAAGACCGAACCTCCAAAAACTCGCCTCCAAGGGGCGCACCAATCAACAGCAGACTAAATAAAGACCCCATCCAATGACCCCTCTCCACGCAACACTACTCATCGAGATCGGCACCGAAGAACTTCCACCCCTGGCCCTGCGGCGGCTCTCCGAGGCATTCGGCAAGGAGATCAGTGCCAATCTCCACGATGCGCGTCTCGAACACGGCAAGGTATCCTGTTTCGCAACGCCGAGGCGATTGGCGGTATCCATCGCCCAGGTACGAACCCATCAGGCCGAAAAAGAGCGGGTGCGCCGCGGCCCATCCTTGCGGGCGGCCTTGGATGCCAACGAAAATCCCACCAAGGCGGCCCTCGGTTTCGCCCGATCCTGTGGCATTGCTGTCGATGATTTGGAGCGGCTCGTCACCGAAGAGGGGAGCTGGCTCGTATTTCGGGAGACCGAAACCGGTCATCCCACCGTGTCGTTGCTGCCAACCATGGTGTCCGGTGCCCTGGCCCGTCTTCCGATCCCGAAGCGCATGCGCTGGGGCGACAGGGAGGTGGAATTCGCCCGCCCGGTTCACTGGGTGGTCCTGCTCCTTGGCGAAGAGGTGGTGGAAACCGAGATCATGGGGGTAACCTCCGGGCGGATCACCCACGGCCACCGTTTCCACCATCCCGAACCCATCGTCATCGAAGACCCGAATCATTACGCCGAATTGTTGTACCGAAAAGGCAAAGTGGTGGCCGACCTCGATGTCCGCAAGGAGAAAATCCGCACCCTGGTGAAGGATGCGGCTCGCGCCATCGATGAAAGGGGCCTCGATGGGCGGACCATCGATGAACGGGAATCCGCGGGAGCCCAGGCCGTCATTAGCGATGAATTATTGGAAGAGGTCACCGCCCTGGTGGAATGGCCGGTTGCCATGTCGGGCGGTTTCGATGGGAAATTCCTCGAACTGCCTGCCAGGGTGCTTACGGGCACCATGACAGGTCACCAAAAGTATTTTCCGGTGGCCGATGGACAGGGTAAGCCGATGCCCAATTTCATCACCATCACCAACATCGAAAGCCGCAACCCAGAAGTAGTGCGCCGCGGCAACGAACGGGTCATTCGTCCTCGCCTTGCCGATGCCGCCTTCTTCTTCGCCGCCGATCTCCGCCACCCCCTCGCCGATCGGCTCCATGGACTGAAATCGGTGGTATTCCAGAAGAAACTCGGTTCTCTGTTCGACAAAAGTCAGCGCGTATCCTGGCTCGCCGAACAGGTGGCCAATGCCCTGAGGAAACTGGAATCCGAAGCTCCGGCTCTGGGAAATTCAGCCCCGGAAGATCCGACCCCGGGAAACTCGACCCTGGGAAATTCGCCCCTGGGAAATCCGACCCCGGGAGATACGTCTCCGGGAGATACGGCATCGCGAATCCTGGCACCGAGTGATCCAGCGCGGGGGAATTCCGTCTCGCAAGGTTCCCCCCAGGCCATGGGGGATCGGGAAGTCGCCCTGGCGCGTCGGGCAGGCCTTCTCTGCAAATGCGATCTCCTCACCCAAATGGTGGGAGAATTACCGGAATTACAGGGATACATGGGTCGTATCTATGGGGAACGAACAGGTGAGGAAGCGGCGACGGCAATCGCCCTGGAAGAGGTCTATCGGCCTCGTTTCGCCGGTGACGAGATACCGACCACCCGGGTCGGCCAAATCACCGCCATCGCGGACAAACTCGATACCTTGGTGGGCATCTTCGGGATCGGTCAGGTTCCCAAGGGTGATCGGGACCCCTTTGCGCTGCGCCGCGCCGCGTTGGGCATACTGCGCATCCTGATCGAAGGCGAACTCAATCTATCACTGCCGCTACTGCTCGACCTTGCTATCGAAGGCTATGGGACATTGTTCACCAGTAAAGAAATAACACCCAAGGTCTTCGACTTTCTCATGGACCGGCTGCGGGGATACTTCGAACAAGCCTTCGAGCCCGACGTCTTCGCCGCCGTCGTGGCCCGCGTCCCGGAACGCCCCCTGGATTTCGCGCGGCGGATGCGCGCCGTGGCCGCGTTTCGAAAACTACCCGAGGCGGCAAGCCTTGCCAGTTCCAACAAGCGAATCCGGAACATCCTGAAACAGTCGATTCCGGTGGGAGATTCAAAGAACTTTCCTCGATTTCGCGAGCTGGACGAGGCACTGTTGCAGGAAGATGCCGAGCGCCGCCTCGCCGCCCATGTGGCCGAATTGACGCCCGGAGTGACCGAACAGCTGGCTCGGAGGGACTATACGGCAGCCATGACGCGCCTGGCGACACTCAAGGATAGCGTAGACGCCTTTTTCGATACCGTGCTGGTAATGGCCGAGGAGGAAAACATCAGAGAAAATCGCCTGACCTTACTGCGCAACATCCATGTGCTGTTTTCGGAAACCGCCGATATTTCGCGTCTACATCAGTCGTAGGTGTGTTTCGTTCATGATTACGCGCGGGCCATTTGGCCTTGCGCGCCGCATCGAACGCAAGGTAAACGAGGAAACCGAAGTATATTCAATAGTATATTCAATATCGGAAATGCTGCAGCTCGATCGAGTTCGCCCGGAGAAAGACTACTCGGGGAAAACTATCGGGGAACTCGAGAACAGGTGAGATGGCGCTGCCAATCCTTTGCTTGCTTATTTCCCGATCGGCTTCATAATTGGACCAAGCCTTACAAGGCGCCGATTCCGCCTTACCAAGGCTCGATCATGCTTCATCTTCGCGGACAAGCTTCGCTAGATCTTCAGGCCCCATTCCCCGCGCCCGATCCCCAAAGGTCCCGAGCGCATCACTTCCAACACGGCATTTTTTCCCACGGTGCGGATGAAGGCATCGAGCTTGTCGCTGGTCCCGGTCAATTCGATCATATAGCTGGTCCCGGTCACGTCCAGGATCCGCCCCCGGAAGATATCCGACAGGCGCTTGATTTCCTCCCGGTTATTCCCGGCGGCCTTGACCTTGATAAGCATCATTTCTCGCTCTACGTGGGCGCCTTCGGTCAGATCGAGGAGCCTGACGACATCCACCAGCTTGTTCAACTGTTTGGTGATCTGCTCTATGACCGCATCGGAACCCCTCGTCACCAGCGTCATGCGGGAGAGGGAATCATCTTCGGTAGGGGCTACGGACAGGGATTCGATATTGTAGTTGCGCGCCGAAAACATATTGGCCACGCGGCAAAGCGCGCCCGGCTCGTTTTCCATGAGAATGGAGATGATGTGTCGCGTGTCTTTCATGGTGTGGTTGATGGATTTTGTGACGAAGAGGTGGATTCGTAACGAGGGTTGAAAAAATTATGGTATACGCCTCGGTTCTCTGTGGTCAATGGACTTGGAGCTAGATAGCTTCTTCCAAACGACATATGAGCCTGAAGGGGAAGACGCCAGACCGATGTAAGCTCCATAGCGTTAATTTGTTCATTTCCCGCTCAGCTTCACAATTGGATCAAGTTTTACAAGGCACCAATTCCGCCTTACCAAGACTCAATCTGCTTCATCGGTTCGAGGCGAAGCTTCGCTAGATCTTCTTCGGCCCGGCTTCGCTGATGAGTCGGGTTTCGTCTGATGTGGGTTTTCATCCGAATCCTCGAACCACGCTTTGGGTTCGAGGTGGAGCTTCTCTAGTGAATCCTGTTTCCTATCCGTGCCCAATTGATGTTTTCCCCCCATTCGAAATTCATCCAGATGAAAAATGCCTTACCGATGAGGTTTTCATCGGGTACCGTGCCCCAGTACCGGCTATCCCGGCTGTTGTCACGGTTGTCTCCTACCACGAAATAGTGCCCTTCGGGTACCTTGAGTGGCGCATAGGAATAGTATGATTTCCCCGGTAGCCTCACCATGGGGATGGGGGTGGATTGCTGGATCAGAATATGGTGATCCATGTTATCCAAGTGCTCCAAACGGCGTTCGGCACCGTTCATGCGTCGGCTCGAACCGGTGGCCGTATAGGTATCGACCAATTCATGGGTTACCGGATCACCATTGATGTAAAGTGTGTCGTTTCGGTAATCGACATGGTCACCGGGCAGGCCAACTACCCGTTTGATGTAAGGGGTGACTCCATCCTCCGGATAGCGGAATACAATGACATCTCCACGTTCCGGTCGACCCAGTTCGATGATTTTTTTGTCGAAGACGGGGAGTCGAATACCGAAGACGTATTTGTTGACGAGGATGAAGTCGCCGATCTCGAGCGTCGGCAACATGGAGCCCGAGGGTATGCGAAAGGGTTCCACCAGAAACGAACGCAATATCAGAACGATGAGAAAAACGGGGAAGAAGGAACGGGCATAATCCACTACCTTGGCCATCGGGCCCGCGCCGCTCGGTGGGGCCTCGCCGTCTGCCCGATGACCATCGGCGGTGCGGCGACGCGATAGAACCATGGCGTCCAGAGCTAAAATGGCACCGCTTACCAATACCAGTAACATCAGGATGGTTGCGAAATCGAATCTCATGAAAGTGTTTTCCTTGTGATAAGGTTTTGGCTCTTAGTCCGTTACCCGTGAAATCTTGAACGAAACGATCATTTTGGCTCTCCAAAAAAATTCGTGGGTGGAAGTTTACCATCCCAATAGTGTTTAGGGTGCAAAGGGGGTAGGTAAACAAAGTATTCGAACAGGATACCGCCGGCTGTATCGATGTCCACTAGAAAAACCACCATGCCCATCGCCATTCCATTGGAAACCATGACCACCACGGACAAATTACGGGCAATCGAGGAGATCCGGGCCGATCTCGTCCGCGATCTCGATGCCAATGAACTCGAAAATATTCTAGCCTCCTTCCGGCGCGCGAGCGGCGCATAGCCGAATACACAAGCAAGCAACCGGAAGAGACGCATGGCGGATCAGGATTGCTCCCTACCGGGTGCTTTACGGGATTCACGATGATCGGCTCGTGATACTCGTGGTGAGTATCGGTCATCGAAAAGAAGTCCATAGGTAAGAGCGGGATTCTCAATCGAAGCGCCATGCAACCGAAACTCCCGATGCTACGAGATTGATTGACCGTTTTCACCCGTCCCCGGAAGGTATGAATACACCTGCCGGCGTCATTACCCCACATCCCGAATATATGGCCATTTTTGCGGGTCCAGGCAATGATGAATACGTTATCCATAGAGAGAAACCTCGAGCGCCGCCTCTTCTTTGCATTGTGGCCCGATGAGGCCATCCGGGACATGCTGGCGGGGATCGCTCGAAGCGCCGCTTGTGAGGGAAGAAGCGTGGCGGCGCGGAATTTTCATGTGACACTGGCTTTTTTGGGCCAGGTGGATACCAATCGCCAGGATTGCGTGGAAAGGGTGGCGATGGGGATCGTGGCGCGGCCATTCGTGCTGCGTCTGGATCGATTGGGGTGTTTCAGGCGGGCGGGAATCGTGTGGTCCGGGATCTCCGAGACGCCAGCGGAATTGGCTTTTTTGGTCGGGGAATTGCAAAGGGGGCTTGCCAGGTGTGAATTCGTCCCCGAGGAACGGCCCTTCAAGGCCCATGTGACGCTGTTTCGAAAAGTAGCCAGGGCGCTGGAAAACATACCCCATGACCCCGTGGAGTGGCCCGTTGGTGATTTTTGTCTGGCGGAATCATCGACGCTGCCCACGGGGGCCCGGTATCGTGTCTTGCGTCGTTGGCCATTACGCGGGTAATGGATAGTTGTCGGGGAAGCTTGGCCAGGGAAGCGCTGAAAAACAGCGCGCGGTACGCAAGGATGTGCCGCCATTTTCAATCGTTTGAAATCGATTGAAAATGTAAGAAGATCGAAAGACGCTATCTCTGGCACTTTTCGATTTCCTTCTTTGGAAAATGCCATGGATGGCCTTTTCAGAGGTTCCCCAGAGACGGGCCGAGATGGGAAATGGGCCCAAAATCGAAAGGGAACCCCCCGGACTACACGAGTGTCACGATACCCACGACGGCCCCGGTGAGACAAGTAGCCAGGACACCGGCGACAATGGATTTCATTCCCAGTGCAACGATCTCCCGGCGCCTGTCGGGGACCATGGCACCCATCCCGGCGATGGTGATGCCGAGACTGCCGAAGTTGGCGAAGCCGCACAGGGCGTACGTCATGATCAATAGGCTGCGCTCACTGAGCGTGCCATCGGGTAGCGCACTCATCTCCAGGTAGGCCAGAAGCTCGTTCAAGACGATTTTCGTACCGAGGAGCATCCCGGCGCTTTGCGCTTCCTCCCAGGGGATCCCCATGAACCAGGCCACGGGCGCCATGACGAAACCCAATAATTCCTGAAAGCTGGGGCTGCCGATGCCTGCGAGTATCTGATTGATGAGGGCGACCAGTGCCACGAATACTACCAGCATGGCGACGATGTCCAGTAACAGTCGCAGGCCGTCGAGGGTGCCCCTGGTGATGGCATCTATGGCGCTGGCAGCGGGTTGCAGGATGACCAGCTCCCCATCGGCGCCGCCTGCTGTTTCCGGAACCAGCATGCGGGCCACCATGATCGCCGCTGGGGCGGATATCAGGGAGGCAATCAGGATGTGACCGACAGCATTGGGAAGGACGGAACCCAGGATGGTGGCATACAACACCATGACGGTTCCGGCCACGGTGGCCATGCCGCAGGTCATCAGGGCGAATAGCTCGGCGCGGGATAGACGGGAAAGGTAGGGCCGTATCAGGAGGGGTGCTTCCACCATGCCGATGAAGATGTTGGCGGCCGCCCCCAGCCCCAGGGCGCCGCCGATGCCGAGGGTTTTTCGAAGGATGAGCGAGAAGAACCTGACCAGCAGCGGTAATACCCGCCAATGGAACAACAGGGCGGATAATGCCGACATCACCAGGATAATGGGTAGTGATTGGAAGGCCAGGATGAAGCTGCTTTTTCCGGGTTGCTCCTCGTAAGGGAGGTCGTCACCCCCGATAAACCCGAATACGAGGCTGGTGCCCGCACGGGTCGCCTCCGATAACGAGGATAACCCCTGATTCAACAGGAGGAAGAATTCCTGCAATACGGGTAACTTGATCAGCGCAATCGCCAATAGGAACTGTAACGCCAATCCGCTTGCCGGAATGCGCCAACCGATGGCCGATCTGTTTTCGCTGAAGAGCCAGCAGATGGCGATCAGCAGGAGCAATCCGAGTAGGCCTTGAACTATCATGCCGAATCCGCTCCCTTTGCCGATTCGTTTATTTCCCGCTCGGCTTCGCAAATGCGTCGAGTTTCACAGAACAGCAATTTTGTTTTACCGATGCTTGGGTCTGCCTTGTCGACTCGAAGCGAAGCGAAGCTTCGCTAGGGGGATACCGTTTACTATTCCGACTCGGGGATCTTCAACGCCAGGAAGCGCGGACTTCCATCTCGCTGGATGAGCACCGGGATCGCTTTATCCCGAGGTAAAGACTTGATGGCCTCCTTGAAATGGTGGCTGTTCTCTATCTTGGAATGGTTTATTTTCAAGATGATATCGCCTATCCGGATGCCGGCCTCCCGCGCGGGGCCATCCTCGATCTTTTCGACGAGTACGCCCTGGCCCTGGAGTTCGTATTCTTCCTGTTGCCGTGGTGTCAAATCCTGCACGGAGAGCCCCAGCTTGTTGTCGGAGGCCAGCTTGGGATCACCGCCCGCAAGTTGTGTTTCCTCATCATCCGGTAATTCTTGAATGACCACATGGAGGGTCTTCGACTTTCCATCCCGGAGAATGGTAACCGGCACACGGTTTCCCACCTTGCTGCCGCCTACCATGGGCGGCAGATCCGATGAGTGCGGGACCTCTTGGTCGTTGAACTCGAGGACAATGTCTCCCTCCTGGAGGCCGGCCTTTTCCGCGGGACTTTGCTCCAAAACCTTGGCGATCAAGGCCCCCGTGGGTTTTTTCATGCCGAACGATTCTGCCAGCTCGCGAGTGACGTCTTGAATCAATACGCCCAACCAACCCCGGGATACGCGCCCCTGCTCGCGAAGTTGCTTCACCACGTCCATGGCCACATCGATGGGGATCGCGAACGAGAGTCCCATGAAACCGCCCGAATGGCTGAATATCTGGGCGTTCACGCCGATCACCTTGCCATCCAGGTCGAACAACGGACCACCGGAATTCCCTGGATTGATGGCGACATCGGTCTGGATGAACGGGACATAGTTCTCTCGCGGCAGACTTCGGCCCTTGGCGCTCACGATCCCGGCGGTCACCGAATGATCGAAGCCGAAGGGCGATCCGATGGCGAGCACCCACTCCCCTACTTCCACGTCCGCCGAAACGCCCGTGTCCACGGTCGGCAATCCCCTGGCATCCACCTTGAGCAATGCGATATCGCTTTTCTCATCGACGCCGATGACTTGTGCCCCGAATTCCCGTCGATCGCTCAATCGCACGATGACCTCATCGGCATCCTTGACGACGTGGTAATTGGAGATGATGTAACCGTCTCCCGAGATGATGAAACCAGAGCCCAGGGATTGGGATTCGAAGCGCCTTTTTTCGTCTTCATCGAAGAATCGGCGGAAAAAATCACGGAATGGGCTGCCCTCGGGGAACTCGGGTATCCCGAAGTGCTTGGGAAAGCCGTGGCTCTGGCGCTGCTCGGCCTTCTGTGTAGTGCTGATATTGACCACCGCAGGCCGATATTTTTGGACGAGATCGGTGAATTTCGGTAGTCCCTGTGCCGCGTGGGATACATTGGACATTGCCAATCCGATGCCGAGGACCAGCAGAAAATACCAGGAATGCATTTTTTGTTTCATTGGTGTGCTCCCGAATGATCGCAAGAAGTCTTTTGAGGCATTTTATTCTATTTTGGGTCATGAATTCCGTTTTTTCGAGCCTACCGATGATTTGTTCATTTCCCATTCATCTTCGCAAATGAGTTTTCCGAAACGCCGGTTTTGCTTTACCGATGTCGGGGTATGTCGGTTCGAGGCGAAGCCTCGCCAGGGTTATTGCCCCTGGTCCTTGGCCGTCGTCTCCGTCTGGATAAATGAAGCGAGTACCCTTGAAACACGCGAAGTTTCGGTGCCGCCGGGGCGGGCCGTGAACCCCCGTCATCCGGGCCACGACCCACATCGCCTTGCCCCGGAATCTCGTTATCGCGATTACCAATCGATGTCTATCCTCTCCGGGAATCCCGCGACAATCCGACTCTCCGGCAAATCGCCTTGCGCAGAGAAGAACGCCATGGTTCCATCCTCGCCGCACAGCCAGATCTCTTTCGCGCCGGCGGCAAAATAGAGCCTTTTCTTGTCCTGCATCTCTTGTCGGGAATTGGCGGGAGCGGGAGAAAGTATCTCGATGACGATTTCCGGGGATTCCGGGTAAGGGGTTTTATGTCGGTTTTTCCCGAGGAAGTCATAACTTGCCCAGGCGACATCGGCCACCTTGACGCCTTTGGTGGTTTGGATGCTGCATTCCGAGATTGTCCGCCCGCTCCCGGTGAGCTTCATGAGCCACTCGCCGATGGACATCCGATATATGCCATGTTCATTGGTGGCCGGACTCATTTCGATCTTGCCCCACTGATTGGTTTCTATCTTGAAGGGGAGATCGTGAGAGACCGGATTGTCACAAATCTCCTGCCAGTTCATTTGTCTTACCTCTGTATTTTGGGGTGTTCGAAAGCCAGCGAAGCTTCGTCAGGGCGATGAAAGAGTGCATTTTCACCCTTCCGTGGAGCGTGATGCCGTGATCTTTCTTATGTAGGCCACGAAACGCTCGACCCAGCGATTTTCGGCGACATCCCTGAAATGGGAGAATCCCGCCAATAGATTCCGGTACACGATGCCGTCGTGGTTGCCATCGATCCCATGGCCACGGAGCACCCGATAGGCATATTGGAATTCCTTCCCGGGATTCGAGGTGACAACGACGTCGGCGTGATGAAATTCATGGGCCTTGATCTCGGCGGGCTGCCGGCCCTGGCGCGATAGATTCCAGGGGCCCTTGCCGGTTTCCCGCAGGACGACATAGCCACGTCCCCGGGGGCGGTCATGCATGATGGTTTCGGCCGGGATGGCGCCTACCATCTCGCACCTTTTGCCATGCCAGGAGATTCCCCTCGCGAGGTACATGAGTCCTCCGCATTCGGCATAGGCCGGCATCCCGTTTCGGATGGCGGTTCGGATGGATCGACGTAGCGCGGTATTGGCCTCGAGCGCTTCCATGTGCACCTCGGGAAATCCGCCCCCGATGAACAAGGCATCTGCCGCGGGCAGGGCACTGGCCGATAGGGTGTCGAAAAAGACGGCTTCGGCACCTTGGCGCCGTAGGGCCACGAGGTCGTCGGGATAATAGAAACCGAAGGCCGGATCGCGTGGGATGGCTATTTTTATGGTCGGTTTTCCCGTGAGACCGGAGATGATGGCGGGATTTCGAGTCGGGAGAGTGTCGCCCGAGGTCGTGGAGTCGGATACCAGGGGCGGGCTTGCATCGGCGATTTCGATGAGGCGTTCCAGGGCTACATTGGCCCCCATGGTCCGCGCGGCACGATTGATGAAGTCGGCGGAGTTTCCGAATTCGTTCCCAGGGATGAGCCCCAAATGCCGTTCCGGGACTTCTATGCCGACATCGCGGGGGATGGCGCCCAACACGGGCAGCTCGGTGTAGTAGTCGATAGCGCTCCTGATTTTTTCTTCATGACGGCTGGTGCCTACGTTGTTTAGCAGGACCCCGGCGATGTTCACCTTGGGTTCGAATGCCCGATATCCCAAGAGCAGTGGAACCACGCCGCGGGTCATGCCGCGCGTATCGATAATCAGTATCACCGGGGTTTGCAATAACCGGGCGAGGGCTGCGTTGCTGTCGCGGCCCTTGATGTCCATACCATCATATAGTCCTTGATTTCCTTCGATGAGGTTGATATCGGCATGGGCGGATTGACGCAAGAAGACGTCCTGGATCTCCGCGTTGCCCATGGTATGGAAGTCCAGGTTGTGGCAATCGTGACCGGAGGCCATGCCGAGCCAGATGGGATCGATGTAATCGGGCCCTTTCTTGAATGCCTGCACAGCGAGGCCTCGCTTCCGCAGCGCGGCACACAAGCCTACCGTAATGGTGGTTTTCCCCGAGGATCTACGCGTGGCGGAAAGGTATAAGCGAGGCAGAAGCATATTCATGGACGCGAATCATGTTGCATGGTTCCCTCGCACTAGACAATGAGAGGGTTCCCACTGGGCGAAAAATAACATTGACCAACGGGTGTTCGGGTATCGGAGAAACAAAAATCCCGAGAGAATCGGTGCATATGCCAAGACCCATCCCGCTTCAGTCCTGGCACGAAGCGCTAACATGTTCCGTTACCTCTGGCTGCTATAAAAGGTCTTGTAATTCGTTTATTTCCCGCTCGGTTTCGAAAATGAGTCGAGTTTTACAAAACGCCGATTTTGCTCTCGATACCAAATCATGCTTTATCGGTTCGAGGCAAAGCCTCGCCAGGTCTTCTTTTGGCAGGTGCTTTTGAAATCCTCGACAGAACGCGCAGGGTTTATTTCGTTTATTTCCCGTATTTCGATGGCAACTATACACGATAAAGCTGCACAATTAGGATGGTACATTGGGAATCGGAGGGCTAGCGAAGCTTCGCCTCAAACCGAGGAAGTATGATTGAGCGTTAGTAAGACGAAATTGCTGCCTTGTAAAACTTGATCCAATTGTGAAGCTGAGCGGGAAATAAACAAAATATTACGGGCCGGGAATTGCAAATTCGGTTCCTGGTAAGATCTACCCTCGATGGTCTTCGATATCGCGCTCGGTATCGTGTAGGCTTCCCTTTTAGCCTCCTCAAAAAAATTTGTGGGTTGGTATTTGACATAAACAAACACAACTTACT
>CAZSVE010000051.1:0-20278 GCA_964610175.1 uncultured Thiotrichales bacterium | reverse complement strand
TGGTGTGCAGCACAAGTAACCGTATATCCTGTGCTGCGAAGGCACTTTGTGCCATTGATGCTTCAGCCGGAACAGGAGCTTGGCATACGTCGAAGGCCCCAATATATTACAAACTGGGCGACACCCCCCGGACTCCTGCTTACCTGGCCCCTCCGTCGCCTTCGGTCACCCTCGGACGCTGGCTGCGTACCCCACCAAAAGGTGAGTTCGAGTAAGCAGTTCTGTACAGGTACGGACCCGCACAGGTAGGATTAGACCAATTCGTTACCTCCTGTACCCGGTTTGGTTGCACCGTTTGTGACTGAGCCAACGATGTCTGCGGCTCGCACGGCTCCCACGCGCGTCAGCACCGTATGCTTGTGGTCCCGGTTTCCGGATAGGCGGTGCCAGCGCAGGAACGGGAGATGACGAAACACTACGTTGAAATTTCGATTGTTTCTAACCCTGCTGCCAGGCGGCTATCGAGGAGATGATGATGAAAAAGATCCCTTGTATTGTTGCCGGAATATTCCTTTCGATGGGAGTTCTCGCCGATGTCCTGGCTCTGTTCGCCATCGGAGTCGGTGGTTATGCGATCCACATCCGCATAGAGAAAAAATCGCGGCTCTTCATCAAATCGAGTGGGTAGCCCTCGGCACGAATTTATCGAAATCTAACCCCAGGTTATCGTCTCGAAACGATGAACCATAGATAGTCCTCCAGATTAAGAACGACTACTATGCCTCATCTAACCAACCAGAGATAGAACTAAGTACGCTTTACCCGGATGAGCCATAAAAGACGGTTCCGAACCGCACAGCGTTCGGGTTTATGTCCTGCTGGTTACCAAACTCCTGCTCGCCCCCCTTTTGGGAAGCTTCAGCTTCCGACTCGAGAATATCCTCCGATGAAGAAACCGAACTCGATTCGTTGAAGAGAATTCGATCATGGCGCAAACGCCTTTTCCCGATACATCCATCCAAATAACATCCAGCGCCCCCACCGAGGGCATAATCACTCCGAATTCCGGGGGGGCACTCCCCCGCTACGATTTCTTGTCCCGTGCCCGCCGTTTTTTGGATTGGGCGTCCTTTTTCAGGCTGGCCTTCTTTGTGCCGGTCTTTTGCATATTGGCCCTCCGCACCTCTTTGTCGGATGTCGATTTCTGATAATCCGTCCACCACTTGGCGATATCCCGGACCTCGTCATCGCCGGCCTCGGCGCGCAACACGAGAAAATCGTATGCCGCCCGGAATCTGGGATGCGCCACGAGGCGTTTCGGAGATTTATTGACATACCGTGCGAGCCGTTGCTGAAAGATCCAGATCTCCTTGATCATAGCGGCATGTCGGCGCGGCAGCATAACCCGTTTTATCTGTTCCGAGATCACCTCTCTTCTCGCTGCCTCGAGTGCCGGGACGAGATTCATGCCGCGTTCCTGGTTTCTCTTCGCCAAACGTTGCATGGGTTCCCAGAGCAATGCGGCAAACAGGAAGCTCGGGGTTACCGATTTCCCCTCGGCAATCCTGGTGTCGGTGTTGGCCAAGGCGCGTTCCAGGAGCCGCTCCGTGAAACCGGTCCCCGCCCGGGAAAGCACGGCGTTGGTGGCGGGGAACAGGCGAGCCAGGAGATCATATTGCCGGAGCAACCGAAACGACGCCAGGGCAAATCCGCCATGGAACAGCTTCAAGACCTCATCGAAGAGGCGAGCGGGCGGCATTTCCTCGAGGAGGCTGCCGAATCCCCGCATCGGTACCTCCGTGTCGGGATGGATCCGAAAACCCAGTTTCGCGGCAAACCGGGCCGCGCGCAGTACGCGCACGGCATCTTCCTGGTAACGGGTCTTCGGATCGCCGATGATGCGCAGGATGCCTGCCTCGACATCGGCCATCCCGCCCGCGAAATCCACCACCGAAAAATCCCTGATGTTGTAGTAAAGGGCATTCACGGAGAAATCCCGGCGCCAGACGTCATCGGCAATCGTGGAGCCGTAGATATTGTCCCGCACGATTCGCCCGTTCACGGTGACGCGCTCGCCACTCTCCGACCCGTCACGGGGCCCCCGAAATGTGGCCACCTCGATGACCTCACGACCAAAGCGGACATGGGCGAGGCGAAACCGCCGACCAATCAGGATGCAATTTTTCCTGAATAGCTGTCGCACCTGTTCCGGCCTTGCATTGGTGACGATATCGAAATCCTTCGGCTTCAGGCCAAGGAGCAGATCACGCACCCCACCGCCCACCAGATATCCCTCGAAACCGGCTTTCTTGAGCTGATACAGGACCCTGAGGGCGTTTTCGCTGATATTGGTTCGGGAAATACCGTGCGCGGACCTTGGGATGATGCTTGGTGTGCTGGAATGGCAGGTGGTGGTGCCACGGGGTTCCTTATCGATTTTTTATTCTCCCTGTTGCATGACTAGCGAGGCTTGTGCTCGAACCGATGAGCATGGTTTGGTGTCGGGGGCAAAATTAGCGTTTCGAAAAACTTGCCTCATTTGCGAAGCCGAGCGCGGAATCAACAAAATACCCCGGTAGGGGCTTTCACCTTGCCGATGAATCTCCCTCGCGGGCGCACCGCTCCCAAGCGGAAGGTTGGGAAGCCCTTCTGGGGGCCCGAGTTTTCACGCATGCCCCCAAGCTCCCACTTTGGAGCGGGCAGAGCCACTTCATGCATCGTCGATCCGAGGCGAGGCCTTCTCGCTGGAATCCGAAATCGCTACTGTCCCGAAAATCTTCCGACATGACAACCCAGGACCATCCCCCGAGCAAAGCCGAAGGAAACGACCCTCGGGCAGAAGGCCGCTATATCAGCCGCGCTATTCGATCCACGGTTATAGGCAAGCTGTTCCTTGGTATGCCCACTGGTGATGAAGAAACGCAGGTGCGCTTCATCTTCCAAGACCGCGGGCGCCAGGATGGGATGCACCCTGATCCCATCCTGGAAAAGCCGATGCGATAATTCCAGGGTACGCATGGAATTTCCGATGATGACCGGCACGATGGGAGTATCGTGGCTAAAACCGGTATCGAGCCCCTTGGCCTTTGCCACTTCCAGGAAGAAGCGAGCATTTTCATGAAGCCTCTTCAAGCGTTCCGGTTCCTCTTTTATGACCTGAAGGGCCGCAATGGCCGCCGCGGTGACCCGGTGGTGCCCCGATAAGCCGACATAGTTATAGCTCGAAAACGAGATGAACTCCTTGCCTTCGATTCGTGCCGTAGCCCCCGTGATGGTTTCATCTACGCGAGAATAGGGGTTGCCGCCCCCCATTTCATCCATGAACCTTTTCTGTTCCTGCAGTTCCAGGCATTCCACGAAACAGTCCGTTCTATAAAGATGCTCCGGCAGTTCCGAGATCTGTTTTTCCAGGGGAAGATGCCCCTTTACCTCTGTGGCAACGGGCGTCTCCTTTTCGGACATTTCCTTTTCGGATGTTTCCTTTTCCGTCACCGATGGCTTCTCCAATCGTTCCCGCAATCCGGTCCCGGTCTCCGGTTCGCCGGGCAGGTTCAGCCTCCCGATCAGAAGGCCGGCGAACCAAGTCGACGTGGAGGCATTCAGGAGATCGGTATTGGATAGTTCGATCCCCATTTCCTTTTGGATCTTGCCGCGAAATTCGACTCCCATGAGAGAATCGATGCCCATATGGGCGAGTTTCCGGTCTCCATCGAGACTATCCATGGGGATGCGGAGGATCTCAGAGGCGATGCGAAACACGATTCGTTCTACATGGCGCAGTTTCCCTTCATCGGAAAGCTCCCGGAGCCGTTCCAATAGCATTTCACGCCTCTGCTCGGCTGTCAGCCAATGCCCGGAGTCCCGATCCGCCACGTGTTTGGCGGCCTCCCGCGAACGGTCCGATTTTGCCTGAAAATAATGACGCAAGGTCTCGCCGCCGATACGTTTCGTCGTAAACCCGGCAATCCCCGCGACGGGAGAACCGAATTCATCGAACAAGGACACGTCGGCCGTCACCGTGTTCTCATCCGAGTCGATCACCCTGGCCAAACTCCAAAGGCGGGCCCCGGCAAGGTGTGCGCCATCACGCCTACCATCACCACGGTAGATTCGAAATTTCTCGATGGAAACCGGCAAATAGGTTTCATCGTGCGATGACGCCGTTTCCTCGATGATCCGAAGGCTGGCATCCAACAATACCTGGAGGCCCGCATCCAATGCCACCGGATGCAATCGGTAATCATCCATGTGGGAGGCCAGGGATTCGGGTAATTCGATCCATCCCAATGCCGATCGGTCATCCCGGAAGAGCTATAATAGTTCTGGCCGTGAATGGTGATGAGGTCCTTGATCCGTCCGGTGATGAATGGTTCACCGTCCTGCAGGAAGCCCAGATCCCCGGTGCGCGGAAACGGCCCTTCGCCGGTATCGGCGAGATAGGCCCGGAAGGTCCGTTCGGTTTCTTCGGGACGATTCCAATAGCCTTGGGCGACGTTTTCTCCGGATACCCAAATCTCGCCGATTTTCCCATCGGGACATGGCAGGAAGGCTTTCGGCTCGACAGTGATGATCTTCTGCCCCAGGTGGGTTTTGCCGCAACCGACGAATTTCCGTTCCGAGGATTTTTGCCTGGAATCGGGTGTTTCCACCACCTGATCTTTTTCGATAGCGGCGCCAAGAATGATTGGAGCGGCGGTTTTCAGACCGCCGGAAACCAACAGAGTGGTTTCCGCCATGCCGTAAGTGGGATAGAACGCCTCGCGGCGGAAACCACATTCCGCGAAGGTTGCGCTGAATCTTTCCAGGGTTTCGGCGCGAACGGGCTCGGCGCCCGTGAAGGCAAGCGTCCAATGGCGAAGATCCAGTCCGGCTTTTTGTTCGGGGGTAATCTTTGCGACGCACGGCTCATACCCGAAATCGGGTCCGCCACTGGTTGTCGCCCGATAGCGCGAAATCGCCCGCAGCCAGCGAAGCCGGTCTCATCACCCCCGATGATGAAAGGGGACCCCATGTGGGCCATTGCGCCCCAGCGGTACCTTGGAGGTGATGAGAATCCGGTGCCTTTCTTTCTACCAGCGCACCATCAGGCGATCGCCCTCCACTTTCGTCTCCAGACTGCGCAACGGATGCGTTCCCTTTTCGACACATTCTCCCGTAGTGATATCGAATACCCAACCGTGTTTCGGGCAAGTCAATTTCAGGCCATCCACTGCCAGATGGGGGATATTGGTCACTTGATGTGGACAACGGCTATCATAGACGCGGATATCCCCGGCAGCATTGCGATACACGAACAAATATCGATTATCGCATTCCTGGTAACCGACCTCGCCATCCTTCATATCGGCAATACCCATAACATCGTGCCAGCGTTTCTCACCTTGTAGATTCTCCGGATAAAAATCGGGAATATCCATATCCAGGATGATTTCCGCGGCCCAGACGATCTTGGCGAGCCCAAGCACTGGAAAGGCCATCAGGAGCGCATCGAGTATCTCGTTGGCGCTTGCGCCATTGCGCAATGCCCGCGCAAGATAGTGGCGGAAACCCTTGTCGGTCTGCACGGCAACCTTGGTGATCACCGAAATGAGATCCCGTGACCGGGTATCCAGGTGTGCGCCCGCCTCCTTCAAAAAGGTAAAATACGGTTTAATGGCATCCGGTTTTGCCTTGATAAGATAATCCAATGCATCGCTCATGATTATTCGGCCTCTCTAAGCATCGTTGATTCGATTTGTTTATTTTCCGCTCGGCTTCGCTGATGAACCAGGTTTTTCCGGATGTCGATTTTCATCCGAATCCTCGAATCACGCTTTAATGGTTCGAGGCGAAGCTTCGCTAGATCGTTGACGTCGTTCGATCATCGAAAAAAGCCCTTCGGGCAAGGATGAAGAACATGCTGAAATTCCTCGAAACGGTACCCCGTGCAGTAATCGGTGTCAATGACAGGCATCGCCCCGGTATCGTTACGACACGATCCCCGGCGACGCATGCCGCCATCGCATCCAGTACGTGCCCAACGTCGACCTCCCCGCCGTCGAGCAGATCAAGCAGATGAACACAAGACCTCGATCATCGCGGGGCATTCGCCCATCTTGATAACGAGCACATCCAAAGCGCAACGGATACGTTGCCCAAAACGCTAAAACGAGAACCCATTATCCACCATGTCCACCCTCACAGAAGAAATCTCCAATCGCCGCACCTTCGCCATCATCTCCCATCCAGACGCCGGCAAGACCACCCTCACCGAAAAACTACTGTTCAGCAGCGGCGCCATTCAGATGGCAGGCACCATCAAGGCCCGCAAGGCCTCCCGCCATGCCACCTCCGACTGGATGGCCATGGAAAAGGAGCGCGGAATTTCCGTGACTTCCTCCGTCATGCAGTTTCCCTACCGGGGACGCGTCATCAATCTCCTGGATACCCCGGGGCACGCCGATTT
This sequence comes from uncultured Thiotrichales bacterium, assembly GCA_964610175.1. Lineage (GTDB taxonomy): Bacteria > Pseudomonadota > Gammaproteobacteria > HK1 > HK1 > CAZSVE01. Next base: position 13,893 of record CAZSVE010000051.1, on the reverse strand, counting down.
CTCCGAGGATACCTACCGCACATTGACGGCGGTGGACTCGGCGCTGATGGTCATCGATGTCGCCAGGGGCGTCGAGGAACGCACCATAAAACTCATGAACATCTGCCAACTGCGCGACACGCCCATCGTCACCTTCATCAACAAGCTGGACCGCGAGGGCCGGGCGGCCATCGACCTCCTGGACGAGGTGGAAGAAGTGCTCGGCATCCAGTGCGCACCCATCACCTGGCCCATCGGAATGGGCAGCCAGCTACAGGGCATCTACCACCTGTACCAAGACACCGTCTCCCTGTATCGCCCCGACAAAAAGACCCAATCCGGCGAAGGTCCGGTCCTGGCGGGGCTCGACAACCCCCGATTGAGCGAAGCGCTCGGCGGCATGGCCGGCACCCTGCGCGAAGAAATCGAACTGGTGCGCGGCGCAAGTCATCCGTTCGACAAAGATGCCTATTCCGCCGGTCGACAAACCCCGGTCTTCTTCGGAACCGCCCTCAACAACTTCGGCATCGTGCACCTCATGGACGCCTTCATCGCCAACGCGCCGTCCCCCCAGGACTATCCCACGAAATCCCGAACCGTATCCGCCGACGAGCCGCAATTCTCCGGCTTCGTTTTCAAGATCCAGGCCAACATGGACCCCGCTCACCGGGACCGGATAGCCTTCCTGCGGGTTTGTTCCGGCGTATATCGCAAAGGAATGAGGTTGAGCCATGTGCGCACCGGAAAAGAAATAAAGCTATCTGGCGCTCTCACCTTCATGGCCGCCAACCGAGAGCGCGTCGAAGAGGCCTACCCGGGAGACGTCATCGGACTTCACAACCACGGCGCAATCCGCATCGGAGACACCTTCACCGAAGGGGAAAACCTGACATTCACCGGTATCCCCAACTTCGCGCCGGAGATATTCCGCCGGGTGCGCCTCGCCGACCCCCTGCGCATGAAAGCCTTGAACAAGGGACTCGATGAATTATGCGAAGAGGGTGCTACCCAGGTATTCCGGCCCATCGTCGGCAACGACATCATCCTCGGCGCGGTTGGAATCCTGCAGTTCGACGTGGTCGCCGCCAGGCTCGAAGACGAATATCGAGTAAAGGCCAGGTTCGAACCCGTCAATGTAGCCACCGCCCGTTGGATAGAATGCGCCGACAACACCATCCTGACGAAATTCCGAACCAAGGCAGCGGGCAACCTTGCCGAAGACCATGCCAATGAGCTGGTATACCTCGCGCCCACCACGGTCAATCTCGACCTTACGAAGGAACGCTGGCCGGAGATTCGTTTCAATTCCGTTAGAGAGCAGATCCAAGAGGGAAAATCGAATAGGTGAGTAACCGACCATCGAACAGGGGATACGGAACTCGAAGCTTTCCTGGTCCCTTCTCCGGAAAAGCCTGAACAAAACGATCGAAAAACCTCCGCTCGCTCCCAAGCGGGAGCTTCGGAGCGACAGGGAAAGGGTTCTTGATCTTCCGCTCGGCAAGCAGCGGAACTCCCTTTTGGTTCCGGGTTGGCCGAGTTGGCCGGGTCGGTAAATGCAAAATTCATAGCTTCCCCATCCACTGCTCGAGATCCGATAGCCACTGCCCCGAAGGCGTTCCGTTTTCAAAATCGTCGGCTGACAGGGATTCGGCCAGGGAAACGCCTTCGGGATCGGCCTGCAGGGCGGCCAGGAGGGTGGCAGCCAGGGGCCGAATCCCAAGAGATTCCCCCAGACTCTCCACTTTTCTCGAAAAATCCTCATCGGGCCGATTCGGGCGCTCGTCCGCCAGAGGTGGACCGAGATTATCGATGCTGGCAAGTATTCGTTCTTTTCGTTCCTTCGAAGGGATCCCGGAGAGATCTTCCGGATAGAGGGGAGCACCGATGAACCAATCCTGTCCGGTCGATCCCAGGGGTAGCTCCAGGCGGGTTTGGTCGTGACTCCCCCTGGTGGGCAGTCCCCCGCTAAAGCGCACCGGAATGATGGGGACTCCCATGCCAGGCACAAAATCCGGGAATATCGGGCTCGATTGCGTGACCGGATCGTTACACGTCACCGAGCACGTTCCCGCGGCATGGACCAGAAAGGCGCTCTTATCCTTGTTCAGCCGCTCCCGCAGGGCAGGCAGTGTACCGACCGGGCTGTTATTTTGCTCGGAGGGATCGGAAAAGAAGGCAAAAGAGGGGAATTCGAACGCCGGACAGGATTCCAACAAGGCGATAAGCCGCCCGATCCAACCATGGCGGTATTCCGTCTTCATCACTGTCGCTATCGGTGTTTCAATCGGAGCGGGTACCAGAAAATCAAAAAGTATCGATTCGATAGCCACCTGATGGTTTGCCGAAAAGATGGCCGCCCCGACAGGCAGCCAACCCCGCCGGGTCCATTACAACCACCCGACGCACGAAGCGGCGAGCCAGGGCAGACAGCAGGATTCCTCCCGGCCAGGGGTCGGTATAGCCAAAGTGATTTCGCCACCAGGCGCATGCGATGGTGATGTCCAAGTGGGTAAGGGAGAGGCCTTAGTCACTCCCTCCCCGTTGCCGCGAGGGGGTCGATTCCCCCCATTTACCGACGTGCCCGTTTCGGGCATCGGGCGGGCCCAATCGAAGTACCCCGTGAGGGGAGCTGTCGGTTTCGTATCAAGCAGGTTGAGCATAAAAATCATACAAGCTCGAAAGTCCCATACGTAGAAAGTGTTCAAGACGTAATCGCAAGTTTACGGTTTTCCATTTACGCTTATACTTCATGCCGCGCAGGCGGACCCGAATCCATTTATCCGTTTCTTTGAACAATCGGCGATTGTGGGAGAAAGAAGTGGCAAAGTAGTTTGCCGTTCCCCGAATCACCTGATTAAGGCGTTTTATGAGTTGATCATCCAGGTTATGAGAGCGTTCGGTTATATCCCGGATTTTGGTTTTGAATTTCTCCAGAGACTTGGCCCGCATAGTCACTGTTCGAGCGTGGAAGTCGAAGCCGAGGAAAGAGAAACCTTGAGAAAACGTAGAGATATGGGTTTTCTCCGGGCTCGATTTCAGCTCCAAGTTATCCACGGGGTGAGATTGGACCAAAGCCAGTGCCTCTTCGGCTTGGGCATGAGTGCGACACATGACGACAAAGCCGTCGGCATAGCGCACGAAGTGCGGCCCTTGGCGTTCCAGCAGCCAGTCTAGGGAGTTTAGGGCAATATTTGCCAATAGAGGAGAGATGACTCCCCCTTGTGGCGTACCGATAGAGGTTGGTTTGAATGCCCCGTTTTCCATAACCCCGGCCCGTGGAAATCGCTCGACCAATCCTAGGATATTCCCGTCTGCCACCTCATTTGCCAGCCCGGTCAAGACCTAAATGGGGGATATTATCGAAGAAGCCTTGAATGTCGGCATCCAGCACTACCTTGAAGCCTTGGTAGCGTAGTTCCAATACCCTGCCTAGCGCCTGATGACAGTTTCGCCAAGGAAACAACCCCAAGTCGGAACCCGAACGAATCCTCATGAAACAGCGGTTCATCGATCCGCGACAGAAGTTGTCGCAGCACTTCTTGTGCAATTCGGTCGCGCACCGCTGGGATACCCAGTGGACGCGTTTCACCCTTGCCTTTGGGAATGAACACGCGACGCAGCGGTTTAGGCTTGAATGCGTCCCGAGTTTTGAGTTCATGCATCGAGGCGTCGAGGTTCTGATAGAGATGAGCCTCGAACATCTGGATGCTGACCTTATCGATCCCAGCAGCACCCCGGACTCTACTTACCTGGCCCCTCCGTCGCCTTCGGTCACCCTCGGACGCTGGCTGCGTACCCCACCAAAAGGTGAGTTCGAGTAAGCAGTTCTGTACAGGTACGGACCCGCACAGGTAGGATTAGACCAATTCGTTACCTCCTGTACCGGTTTGGTCGCACCGTTTAAGACTGAGCCGACGATGCCTGCGGCTCACACGGATTTCCAGCCTCAAAACCCGTAAATCTAAGGGGCAGATACGGGCACTGCCCCTCCATCATAGGATTCCCATCGACCCTCAACAACTCTGCCCCGAACACGTCTTGGTCTTGGCGTTGTAGTTTCCGCAGCCAATGGGCGGGGTCCAGTCGGCAATAATGTCGCGGCTACCTTCCAGATAATCGGATCACGCATCCCCCGGTACCGCTTTCTCGGTCTGCCACACCACCTCGAATTGACCGTCTTCCTGGATCTCGCCGATGAGCACCGGCTTGGTGAGGTGATGGTTCGCCAGCATTTTCGCCGTGCCCCCGGTGAGGTTGGGCGCCTCCATGCCGATCATCGCCTTGGCGACGGTATCCGTGTCGGTGGTCCCGGCCTTTTCCACGGCCTCGACCCACATATTGAAGCCGATGAAGTGAGCCTCCATGGGATCGTTGGTCACGCGCTTTTCGTCCTCGAGAAGGACTGCCACTTCTCGACGAAGGCATCGTTGCCCTTGTCATCGACACTCATGAAGTAGTTCCAGGCTGTCAGATATCCCACCAGCGGCTTGGTATCGATGCCGGAAAGCTCCTCCTCACCCACGGAGAAGGCGACGACCGGAATGGTTTCGGCGGAGACGTTCTGGTTGCCCAGTTCCTTGTAAAAGGGCAACGTTGGCATCGCCATTGATGGTGGAAACCACGGCTACCTTTTGCTTTTCCATGAGTTCGCGGGCCTTCTCCGCGAAGGGCGGCCAGTTGGAGGCCAAAGGGGTATAGATACCTTCGACTTTTAATCTACTTCGTTGTTACGCAATCTCTCCCCTTGTTTGCCCTAATAATGCAGCAATTAATCTTACGGCCAACTCGGAGGTATGGTTACGTTCATCTAGAATCGGGTTGATTTCAACCACATCCATCGAATCAACGTGTGCACAATCGGCAATGATCTCCATAAGCAGATGGGCTTCGCGGTACGTTAAGCCGCCAGGTACAGGTGTGCCTACGCCAGGTGCTTCGGTGGGATCGAGAATGTCCATATCAAGGCTGACATGTAGGCGGGATAGATGACTAAGGCGGTTCAATGCTTTATTAGTTACGGTAGCGATGCCCTGTTCGTCGATCTCTCGTATCGTAAAAACGGTAATCTTATTTTCCCCAAGCAGTCTTCGCTCCTGCACATCGAGGTCCCGAGTACCGATTAGAACGACCTGATCGGCAATGAGTTTTGGACCGGGGCGACCCAGATCGACCAACTTCGGTACACCGAAGCCTAGTAGCGTAGCTAGGGACATACCATGTAGATTCCCGCTAAGCGAAGTTGCTGGCGTATTGAAGTCACCATGTGCATCGATCCATAGCACACCTACCGGTTCAGCGTGCGTTACACTGCCGATGCTACCCATGGCAATCGAGTGATCGCCACCAAGAAAGATTAGGTAGCTCTCCGGCAGTGATCGCATCCCGTCCGATTCGATAAATTTCCTCACATACGTTGGCTACAGAGGGCAAAAAGGTCAGTCCGCGTTCTGTCGATAGCGTATCTCGGACCGGTACCCTGACATTACCATAATCCTTCAGGATATAACCCAACTGCCGCAGTTGATTATCCAGCCCAGCATAACGCAAAGCGTTTGGCCCCATGTCCACTCCGCGCCTCGATTGGCCCAAATCCATCTCCGCACCGATTATTGCTATTTTTTTCACTTTTGTAGCCTATTCATGTAGACAGGTCGTATTTCATGCTGGGAACTGGCGATAGCAAGGCCCGCCGATAGCACACCCAAATCGTCATCCGCCATTTCCCACGACCATGACACGGCCTCCACCACCGCGCTCGAAGCCGCCAACAGGATGCGTTGCCCGGCGGACTGACCGAGCGGGATCGGTTTTATCGCTGCGGCAACCTGATTTTCGCACCACGCCCAGGCATACCCACAACCGGCCTCCCATTCGGGGATCTCCCAGACGCTGGCGGCCAAGGAAAACATACAGGCAAAACCGATTTCGGCCCGCAACCATTCACGGTCCGATTCCACCCCGAGTTCACGCAACAACCGTTGCAAGGCGGCGCCCATCTGTCGGTCTTCATCGCGCAATTCACGGGTTTCACGAGCGCACGACAGGTAACGATTCCAATACGTAATCCCCTCCGCGTCGTTGCGATTCCATGCCCGGATGAGACGCTGCAATATCGGCACGGCAGATCCAGACCGGCGAGGTTGCTCCGAAGATGGCCAGTATCCATCGTGATGCACTTTCCTCGTCATGCACCCACCCCCGCTTCCACCGCGTATTCCAAGCCCTGAGAATAGGCATAGGCGCCAACGGGCAGGGCAGGGCGGGGCTTATCAACTGCCATAGCCGCATGGCGGCAACCGGGCCGTGTACGAAAGTCATCTGGCATCCATCGAGCTCGTCGAAAATCATTCGACATTCCATTCACGCATGGTCATGGCCGTGGCCATGGTGATGCGCGGGCGCGGCATTCCTATAGACCAGCACCTCGGGTTCGAACGGCGCCTGTGCGAAGTCGAGCGGGAAATCGACAAACCACAAAGGCACACAGAGCGAGTAGAAAATCGGCGTAACGATTTTCCGGCCAACAAGATGGCGAAAAAACCGATCCAGGCAGCGCGGCAAAACCACAATCGAACTCGGGAGGATCCCTGGAGCGACCGGGCCGCAACCAAAGAGAAAACTACCGCGGGAGACCGCTCCCTGGGCGGAGATGGGCTCCGGCGCCGGGTTTCCCAGAATTCTCGTTCTTCCGATACCTGCATCGAAAGACAACGACTCGATTCGATTACAGGGCAGCGCCATGGTCTCCAGGGCATCACCCTTCTTCCGAGCCCACCTCCTTCCATAGGGTATCCAGCTCTTCGGGGCTCGCGGTAAGGATTGCCTTGCCCTGAGACAGTAGCGCCTTTTCCACCGCTCGAAACCGGTACTCGAAGCCGGCATTCGCTTCACGCAATGCCTCGTCCGGATCGACATCGAGATGCCGGGCAAGACGCACGCAGGCAAACAAGAGGTTTCCAATCCTGATCCTGGTATCTCTATCGCCCCCCGCGGTACTTCTCTCGCCACCCGCGCCGGCCTCGCTTTCCAGCTCCCGCATGTCCTCTCGCAATCTTGCCATGACGGACAACGCCCCCGCCTCGTCCAATTTCACTTGCGCCGCCTTTTTTTGGAGTTTCACCGCGCGTCGCATGGCGGGAAGCCCCTTCGTCACCTGATCCATCAGGCTGGTCTCCGATCCCTTCCGCTCCGCCGCCTTTTGGGCCTCCCAGGCCGTGGTCAACGCCGCGATATCCCCGGCCTGCTCTCCGGCAAACACATGGGGATGGCGGCGGGTCATCTTGCCCACGATACCCGACACCACCGCTTCGAAATCGAAAAGCCCCGCCTCCCTGGCTATCTGGGCATGAAAGACGATATGAAACAGTAAATCACCCAATTCCGAGGCAAGATCCGCCATATCATCGCGGGAAATGGCATCGGCCACCTCGTAGGCCTCCTCCACGGTATACGATGCCAGAGAAGCGAATGTCTGCATCCGATCCCAGGGACAGCCATCCCTGGGATCGCGCAGGCGTTCCATGAGATCGAGGAGAGATGAAATATCGGCCATGGGAGGTTATTGCTCTCGGGGTAGATGAAAATCGGATTCGAATCGGATTCGAACCTTTACGCCAGCAGGGAAAGCGCGGCCCGGTGTACACTCCGATTCCCCGCGGCAATGATCCGGGAGGCCGTGTGCCGCAAGGTAAGCGCCTGGCCCGCCCAATCCGTGATGATGCCGCCGGCCCCCTGGACGATGGGCACATGGGCAAAATAATCATACGGTGACAAATCCGCTTCCACCACCAGATCGACGAAACCACATGCCAGCAACCCGTAGCCATAACAATCGGTGCCGTAGCGGATCATTTTCACCGCCTTTCCCAGACGCTCGAAGTTACTCGCCGCAGCGCCCGTAAACATCTCCGGGGTGGTTGCGCACAGCGTCGCCAGGATCAAGTCCGAACACGCCCTGGTATCGATCCGCGCCCCGTTCAAAGTGGTGGATCGACCTTGCACACCGAGCCAACGTTCCCGGTTTACCGGTTGATCGATGATGCCGAGAATGGGAATGCCCCGGTGTGTCAGGGCAATCAACGTCCCGAACACCGGGATCCCGCACAAGAACGCCTTGGTGCCATCGATGGGATCGATGATCCAAACGTACTCGGCATCCGGTCGATAGGGCGCGAACTCCTCTCCGATGACACCGTGATCGGGATAGGCGGCTTCGATAATCCGCCGCAGTTCCGCCTCCACCGCGCGATCCACCGCAGTCACCGGCGTATGGTCCGGTTTATCCTCGACCACGGTGTGTTTCCGATAATTGGCGAGGACAATCCCCCGCGCCGTATCGGCAAGACGGTCGGCCAGGGTGATGAAGCTTTCCAATTCATTCTCTCCGTAAGATGACACAGGCGAAGCTCGTGCTCGAACCGATAGCAGACCCAGGCATCGGCAAGGCAAAATTGCTGTTCTGTAAAACTTTTTCGAAGAGCAAAAACTTACTGTTCCGTAAATGGCGACTCATTTTCGAAGCCGAGCGGGAAAAGCGGGAAATAAACCAAATATCAGGACCAGCCCCAATTCTCGGTAATTCCGACTCGGTAAATCAAGCACCCCAAGAATTTCCTTCTTTGCCGTTTCCCAGGCCATCTTCAGGATAAGACGTTTTCCAACGGCCTCGGTAACAGACGGAAGAGGCCGATGGTAGAGTGAGTGGAGTGGTGTCGGATTCAACGCGCATAGGCTAGAATAACGACGACTATTCGCTATTCCCCTGCCTCGTGAAATTCCACCGGAAAATATCGAGTCCGTCGATCTTCGAGGCCGTCGGTTTTCAGGGGAGTTCAATCCTGGCGAAGCTTCGCCAGACAAAATATTGCCGCGCTTGTCCCTTGGTGCGGTCTGGAAATGTTTCCTTAGGAGATCACTCTATGTCTGAATTGTCCCGAGAGAAGGTAGAGGCCGCACTCGGCGAGTATGTGGACCCCTACCTAGAAAAGGATTTGGTGTCGGCCAAGGCCATCAAGAATATTGCCATCGGCGAAGATACGCTAACCGTTACCGTGACCTTGGGGTTCCCCGCCGAGAAATATGCCGACACACTGCGCGAAGCGCTGCAAGCGTGGCTGGCCCCGGTTGCCGACGGTGCGAAGATCGATGTGGAGATACAATGGAAGGTAGCCTCCCATGCGGTTCAACAGGGCGTGGAGGCCTTCAAGAACGCAAAGAACATCGTGGCCATCGCCTCCGGCAAGGGGGGCGTCGGAAAATCCACGGTAGCCGTCAATCTGGCCCTTGCCCTTCTCGCCGACGGAGGCAACGTGGGCATCCTGGATGCCGATATCTATGGCCCCAGCCAACCCCGCATGTTGGGTGCTCATGCCCAACCGGAATCCAAGGACGGCAGATCCCTGGAACCCATCATGAGCCACGGCATTCAATCCATGTCCATCGGTTACCTGGTGGAGGAAGACACGCCGATGATCTGGCGCGGCCCCATGATAACCCAGGCCCTGGAGCAACTATTGAAGGACACCAATTGGCGCGATCTCGATTATTTGATCGTCGACCTGCCGCCGGGAACGGGGGACACGCAGTTGACACTGGCGCAGAAGATCCCGGTCAGTGGTGCCGTCATCGTGACCACGCCCCAGGACATCGCCCTGCTCGACGCCAGGAAAGGACTCAAGATGTTCGAAAAGGTAAATGTTCCCGTGCTCGGTATCGTGGAGAATATGAGCATTCATATCTGCAGTAAATGTGGACACGAAGAGTATATCTTCGGCGAGGGCGGAGGGGCGCGCATGTCGGAGGAATATGGAGTGAATTTCCTTGGTGGCCTGCCGCTGGATATGGCCATCCGCGTCGATACCGATGAGGGAGAACCGACGGTGATCAAGGACCCGGAGGGGGCTAGCGCGAAGCAGTTTCACGAGATCGCAAGGCGCATGTCGGCAAAGCTCTCCTTGCAGGCAAAAGACTTCAGCAAGGCCTTTCCGAGCATCGTCATCAGCGATTCCTAGCGAAGCTTCGCCTCGAGCCGACAACGCATGATCGAGGATTGGTAAGGCGGAATCGGCGCCTTGCCAAGGCTTGATCCAATCGTGAAGCCGAGCGGGGAACAAACGAACCATCACCTCGACAGTAATCGCTTCCCCGCGTGCCAGTCCGGGAAACAGGCAATTCACCGCAGGCATCGGAAAAATGAAGCTCCCGATGCGCGCGCCTCGACCCATCCCGCTTCGGTCCTGGCATAAGACGCCGACATGTTCGGAAACCCCATTCATCCGTGAACGATAACCCAACCGCCAATGGGGGAATTCCGGATCCCCCCCCGGATTTGCGTCGACCCGCCGGTTTTGTTCGCCGAATCGGGGCAGCCGGCTACGACACTCTCCTGATGATCGCCATATTGCTCTTCGCGCACCTCCCCATCCACCTGGTTTTCAGGACACCTGCCATTGCCCCGGAACATCCCTGGCATCCGGCATATCAGCTATATCTCTTCGGGGTTTGTTTCCTGTATTTCGGTTGGTGTTGGATGCACGGACAGACCCTGGGAATGCGTGCCTGGCGAATCCGCCTGGAAGGGGAAAATGGCAAGCGGGTTACCTGGCGGCGGGTATGGATTCGCTTCCTGTCGGCGATAGTATCCTGGTCGGTGCTCGGCATGGGTTTTCTTTGGGTGCTTATCGATGATGAGCGCAAAAGCTGGCATGATCGATTATCCGGAACCGTATTGGTGTTCATGCCGCGACGGGCAAAACCCAGGCGCTGATCGGCGCGGCCGAGTGGCAACTTCGAGCTGGCCGAAGCCCCGCCCGGGTACCCCGAAACCAATGATTCCATCCTCCCGCCAACAGGGGAAACCAGTATGTCCCTCGATCTGTTCATTACCGGCACCGACACCGCCGTCGGAAAGACCTGGGTCACCCTGGGCATCATGGCGGCACTCCAGACTTCCGGGGCCTCGGCCATCGGCATGAAGCCCGTGGCGAGCGGCTGCCGCTCTACTGGAGCCGGACTTCGCAACGAAGACGCGGAACGATTACTGCATCAATCCTCCGTCCCGACCCCCTATGACCTCGTCAACCCGTTCGCCTTCGCACCTGCCATCGCGCCCCACATCGCCGCCGCCGAGATTGGGCGCGACATATCCCTGGCCAAAATAGCCTCCTGCTACCGGGCACTCACCGGGCTCGCCGATCACTGCGTGGTAGAGGGAGTGGGTGGATGGCTGGTCCCCCTGACCGCCACCGAGACCGTGGCCGATCTGGCCAGGCACCTGGGACTGCCGGTGATCCTGGTGGTGGGCATTCGCCTGGGCTGCCTCAATCATGCACTGCTCTCGGTAGCCGGTATCAGGCACGGGGGGAACCGATTGCTGGGCTGGGTGGCCAATCATACGGAACCCGATATGGCGCGAAGCGAGGAGAACATCCTCACCCTTGAGACGCGCATCGATGCACCGCTCCTCGCCACGATACCCTGGCTCTCGGAGCCCTCCGTGGCTGATTTCGCGGGACGGCTAACAATCATCGAGAGGATTTTTTCCCAGCAACGACGATGAAAAGGTCCGCTTCTTACTTTTTTACGATCCTGCAGGTCCAAAAAGCGCGTTTATCCCTAGCGAAGCTTGTGCTCGATCCGACAAAGCATGACCCGGTATTGGTAAGGCAAAATCGGTGCATTGTAAAGTTCGATCCAATCGTGAAGCCGAACGGGAAATAAGCAACTAGCGAAGATGAGCGGGAAATAAGAAAAATATTCGCTGTGTTCTTCCCGTGTGGTCATTTTTCCATTTCAGGGAGAAATCAATCAAACGAGGAGCATGCCTTTCTATGACTACGATAACGGAAATAAAGATTCCCGATATCGGTGATTTCAAGGAGGTGGAGATCATCGAGGTATTGGTGGCACCACAGGCCAGGATCGAGCCCGACGATCCCCTCGTCACCCTGGAAAGCGACAAGGCGACCCTGGAGGTCCCCTCCCCTCGCGCCGGGGTCGTCGAGCAGATCGCAGTCAGCGTCGGCGACAAGGTCTCCGAAGGAGACCTGATCCTGACCATGGCGTCGGAACAGGATCAGTCGGGGCAAGATCAAGGAGAATCACCCATCCCCGCAGCCGATCCCCCGACCCTTTCCGAGGACCGGGCCCAAATCGGCACCTCCTCCCCGGACATCCCCTCTCCCGCCATCCCGCCCCATGCATCCCCGTCGGTGCGGCGCCTGGCGCGGGAGCTCGGCATCGATCTCGGTGGCATGAAAGGAACGGGCCCCAGGGGTCGCATCCTGCGCGAAGACGTGGAGCGGGCCGCCAAGGCACCCGAAGGTGCCCACGGAGAGACGGGTACGGACATGGGGACTGCCCCCCGAGGTCCCTCCCCCGAAACCCAGGCCCCGGTCATGGATTTCTCCGAATTCGGCACGGTGGAAACCAGGCCCCTGACTCGCATCCAAAGGCTTTCCGGTACCCACCTGTCCCGGACATGGACCCAAGTCCCCCATGTGACCCACCACGATGTCGCCGACATCACCGATCTGGAGGCATTTCGCCAATCGCTCCGGGCCGAGGCCGAGGCCCGTGGCGCGCGCGTCACCCTGCTGGGTTTCTTGATCAAGGCCTCCGTGGCTGCCCTCGAGGCCTTCCCCACCTTCAACGCATCCCTCGCCCCCGATGGGGAGAACCTCGTCATCAAGCACTACTATCATATCGGGGTGGCGGTGGATACCCCGGAGGGACTGGTAGTCCCCGTCATCCGGGATGTGGACAAGAAGGGCATCTTCGAACTCGCCGAGGAACTTGCCACCATCGGCGACAAGGCGCGCAACAAAAGGATCGGCCCCAGGGACCTCCAAGGGGGGTGCTTCACCATCTCCAGCCTGGGCGGGATTGGTGGCACCGGATTCACCCCGATCCTCAACGCCCCCGAGGTGGCCATCCTGGGCGTCACCCGATCCAGCATACAACCCGTCTACCGGGAGGGTGAATTCCAGCCGCGGCGCATGTTGCCGCTCTCCCTTGCCTATGACCACCGCGTCATCGACGGTGCCAATGGGGCCCGGTTCATGAATGTCATCTGTTCCTATTTGGCGGATATCCGGCGCTTGTTGTTGTAGGCGCTCACACGAAAAATCTTGCATTTTTCACTCTGTCAAAGAGAGTTCAATCGTGGCGCAAACGCTTTATGCAACATACGACGGACATGTTTTCATGCCCGAGGAAAAGATTGATTTATTGCCCAATCAACGATATTCGATTCGCGTCGAGATGAAGCCGGGGAAAAAACCGGGACGGAGGAAGAGAATCCTTCAAAAACTTTCGGATCGGGCAATGGATTTGGGGGGTTCCGATTTGGCGACGCAACATGACCATTACCTGTACGGAACCGAAAAAGGATGAATAACCCCATTTTTCTGGATACCGGATTATATCCTGGCCCTGTTGAATTCCCGCGACGAATTCCACACTCGAGCATTGCAATTGGCTGATGAAATCGATAGTCGGCTCATTACGACCGAAGCCATTCTGACTGAAATCGGCAATGCCTTGGCAAAACTTCCTTGGCGGGAGTTGGCCGTAAACGCCCTGAACGATCTTCGAGACGACGAGGGTGTGGAAGTTCTACCGGTCAGCCCTGATCTGTTTTCAGAGGCGCTCGCATTCTATTCCTATCGCGCGGACAAAGAATGGGGACTTACAGACTGTATTTCCTTTGTCGTGATGAAAGAGAGGAAACTGACGGGCGCGTTGACGACCGACCATCATTTTGACCAGGCAGGGTTCAAAGCGTTATTGCGTAGTGTTGCAAAGTGAGCCCGCGCAGGATGCAATCCCGCTATCCCTTTATCGAAACATCCGTTTCGCTGGTGGGTAAGGGAGAGGCCTTAGCCACTCCCTCCCCGTTGCCGCGAAGGGGTTGAT
>CAZSVE010000050.1:0-22054 GCA_964610175.1 uncultured Thiotrichales bacterium | reverse complement strand
GCTCAATGGATTTACTGCATGGATAACGTATCAAGGATACGACATACAACTGTCCCGATCCTGTCACACGGGACTCTTTGGCAAGACAAAAAATTCGACTGCAACATTCGGTTACAACCAAAGGCTGCACTAATTTGTTTCCCGCTCATCTTCCCAAATGAGTTTTACAGAACAGCAATTTTTCTTTACCAATGCTAAATCATGGCCTAGCGAAGCTTCGCCTCAAACCGATGAAGCATGATTGAGTATTAGTAAGGTGGAATTGGTGTATTGTAAAACTTGATCCAATCGTGAAGCTGAGCGGAAAATAACCAAGTTGATAGTTCGAACACAAGCTTCGCTAGAGGCGAGCAAGCATTTCCCTCCTGGAAATCGGTGTGCTCGCATTCGTGGGGGAGGGCAAGGCGATACCGGCGTGTGTCCCGAGTTGCGTTTTGATTTCCCGGACCAAATCGAAAACACTGGCCCCTCCCACGAGTTCCGCCATGGATATCTCGACGTCCAATTCCGATCGCATGCGATTCTTCATCTCCACCACCATGAGGGAATCGAGTCCCATGGTGTTCAAGGGTTGTTGTACATCCAACCGGGCGGATGCCATGCCAAGAGCACTGGCAAATTCGTCCCGGAGAAACGCCGTTAGCATGTCTTCGTATTCCTCCTCGGTAGCCTGCGCCAACCGTCGCTCGATGGGCATCGAGTCGGCGACAGGCGACGCGCATCGAGCCGATTCGGACAAAAAGCCGGGCACTGTGGGAAACTGTTTCAGGTACCGCGACCAGTTCATGGGGCAAACGCCGATCCGAGCAACTTCGGTTTGTCCCACCAGGGCGCCCAGGACCGATGTTCCTCTATCGGGATCGATGGCTTCTATGCCCATGGCCGCCAAGCGCTTTTGTTGCCGACTGTCCATCTCGGCGGCCAATCCGACCTTTGCCCAAGCGCCCCAATGGATGGAAAGCCCCGGCAATCCCAGATTTTTGCGGTGCTCGGCCAGGGTATCCAGGAAGGCGTTGGCGGCGGCGTAGTTACCCTGGCCGGAGGAACCCAACAGGGATGCCATGGAAGAAAAACACACGAAGAAGTCCAGTGGCTGGTCTTGGGTGAGCGTATGGAGAATCCAACCGCCGGCCACCTTGGGGGCCATGACCTTGTCGAAGCACGCCACATCCTGCTGTACCAGTACGCCATCATCGATGACACCAGCGGCATGGATAACGCCCGCGAGCGGCGGCATCTTTTCCGCTATCTCTTCCAAGAGGCGGGCTACCTGCGCCTCATCGGAGACATCCACACCAATGACCAGTACCTCGG
This sequence comes from uncultured Thiotrichales bacterium, assembly GCA_964610175.1. Taxonomy (GTDB): domain Bacteria; phylum Pseudomonadota; class Gammaproteobacteria; order HK1; family HK1; genus CAZSVE01. The sequence goes on along the minus strand of CAZSVE010000050.1, from coordinate 20,740 downwards.
CGCCACTCGCTTTCAATCGAGCAATGACCGCCTGTGCTTCATGGGAAGGCCCACGCCGCCCGGCGAGTACCAGGTGTCGGGCGCCTTCGTCGACCATCCAGCGGGCAACGGTCATTCCCAGGGCACCGAGACCACCGGTGATGAGATAGGCGCAATCACTGCGTATCGGTGTGGATGTCTCCGTATCGGCTTCAAGTGGAGGCGTCAGGATGATCTTGCCGATATGCCGGGCCTGTTGCATGTGACGAAACGCGCCGATGGCCTCGACGAGGGGGAATGTCCTGTGGGTCAAGGGCTTCAATCCACCGGTCTCGAACAATCCCATCAGCTCTCCCAACATCGCCCGTATCGACGTGGGTTGCTTTTGGGCAAGGTCGATAAGGGAATAGGATACATCCGGTCTCGATCGGGCAACTTCTTCGGGCTTCCAAACATCGACCTTGGCAATTTCCAAAAAGCGACCATCGTTCCGTAACACCGAGAGGCTCTTTTCGATAAAACCCTCCGAGGTCAGGGAATTCAATACGATATCGACGCCTTGCCCTCGCGTGATTTCCATTATCCGTTCGGCGAAATCCAGCGTTCGGGAGTTCATGATATGGGTAACGCCGAGGGATTCGAGAAATTTCCATTTCGCCGGGCTCGCGGTGGCAAACACCTCGGCACCGGCCAGCCGCGCCAGTTGCATGGCCGCCTGGCCGACACCACCCGCTGCCGCATGGATGAGGACCCGATCCCCGATCTTGATATTGGCCAGGCGGTGCAGTGCGTAATACGCAGTCAGGAAGACCACGGGGATGGTGGCAGCTGCTTCGAAGTCGAGTCCCTCCGGTTTTGGCGCGACCATGGCCGCATCCACGGTGACATATCCACTGAAACTGCCCGGTGCCATGGCAATGACCGAATCACCTTTCCGAAATCCCGCTACTCCCTCCCCAATGGCGACGATCTCTCCGGCACATTCGCTGCCGAGCGGGCCGGGGTCGCCCGGATACATGCCCAGTGCGTTGAGAACATCCCTGAAATTCAGGCCGGACGCCCGCACCTGGATCTCCACTTCACCCGCCGTCGGCGAACGACGCCTCACCGGTGCAAGCACCAGATTGTCCAGGGTCCCCGGTGTCGTGATCTGCAATTGGCATGGCCCCTCCCGTGGGACATCGAGTCTGCCTGCCGCCCGTTCCCGACCATAATGGACCAATCTCGCCACGTAACGGACATTGTCACGCAAGGAAACCTGGTCCTCTTGTGTCTCTGATCGGATCTCTTCGAAGAGGGATGCGGCGTTGGTGCCCATGTCGCTCTTCGGGTCGAGGTCCACCCGCGCGCAGTGAAGCTGGGGATGCTCCATGGCAATCACTTTGCCCATTCCCCACAAGGGCGACTGGGCAACGGCCAGCGCCTCCTGTCCCTGTTCGACATCAACCGCGTTTCGGGTCACCAGCCATAATTTCGCCACTTTCCCTTGTTCGATTTGCGCCTGCAACAAATGCAGCACACTGCCGCAACCGAGGCGCTGTGCCCCCGTGAGTGTCTTGGCCGTCAACTCCGAGGCATCGGGGGCATCCAGACTCCACAGGTGGACGATGCCTCGAAGCGGTGGTGTTCCTTCTCCGGACACCTCCGTGAACAGGCGGTGGAAAGCGGCGGGATCTACAGGGTCGAGATGCCGTGCGTTCTCTGTAGGATGGATAAAGGCAGGCCGATTATCATGGGAAATCGAATCGGGCGAAGTCGAACCGGGCGCCGTGCCCGTCTCTTCGCCGATGGGCACGGCCCATGGTGACGGATTGGGCGACTTTGCCCATCCAAGGTTAGCCGTATCCGCATAGACCAGGGTGCAGGTATTCCCCACCTCGGCAAGACGCTCGGCCAGGGAATTACCCACGCCACTGCCATCGGCGAATATCAACCAGATTCCGGTATTTTCATGCGCCATGAGGGAAGCGGTTTCAAGCCGATGCTGCCGCCAGACGATCTCATATAGATCATCCGATTGCTTCTTGAAATAGCGCTGGATGGTTTCATGAGCGACGCATCCCATGGCAAGGCCCTTGATCTCGGCCACGGGAACACCCGAGTCATCGAACAAGGATGCATCGCAGGTCAAAGCCTTGGCCGTGGGGGCCTTTGGGCTCGAATCGGTGATCCTGACAAGACTCCAAAACCGATCCCCACCAGGACGGTAGACGCGAAGCTCCTCGATTCCCACCAGCAGATAGGTGTCGTCCGATGCCTCGAGCAGTGCCATCACCACCTGGAGCGCGGCATCCATGAGCACTGGATGCAGTCGATAGTTCTCGATCCCCTTGGCCTCGGTTCCGCATATATTCTCCATAGTGGTTGCGACAGCCAATGGGTTGGGCAGCTCGATTCGCCCCAATGCCATGCCGTCTCCCCGAAAGAGCTGCTTTACTCCCTGGAAGCCGGGACCGTAATCGGGACCCTGTTCTCGACAGAATTGGTAATGCTCGGAAACGGGGATCTCGTTGGGACACCGGGAGCGCAACCGGGCCAAATCCACCGCCTCGGGTTGTTCGACCCCGGGTTGTTCGACACCGCCCCCATCGATAACCAGTTGTCCGGTCGCATGGGGCGTCCATTGGGATCTCTCGCCGAGCGTCGAGATCTGGAAACGGTAGCCACTATTCTCTGGAAATAACACCAGTTGCATGGTGTTCGTTTCCTCTTGGGGCAGGATCAGCGCCTGCTCGAAGGCGACGTCTCTTATCCGCAGGGGTGTATGTCGTACCCCTGGATTATCGGCCCCATGGAAAACGTCGGCAGCAGCCGCCAATGCCATTTCCAGATACCCTGTGGCCGGAAAGACAACGACATCGAATACGCGGTGGTCGGCAAGCCACGATATCATGGCGAGATCGATTTCGGACTCGAAGTGGATGTTCTCGGTGCCAGCCAATTGCAATCTTCGACCCAACAAGGGGTGACCGGGCGGGTCTCCGGCAGTCCGCCGGGTAAGGCGCGCCTCGTCGATCCAATACCGCTCCCGCTGGAAGGGATAGGTGGGCAATTGCACCTTGCGGGGCGGAGGGATGTCGTCTTTCGCACTGTCGAACCCCGCCCAATCCACGGCACCTCCCTGCACGTACCATTGTCCCAGGCTCGAGAGCATCTGCCGCCAGTCCTCCCGTCCCTTGCGCAGGCTCGGGAGCCATGTCCTTGCATTATGATCCGGGGCATCCGGATGATTCGGGATATCCGGCAGACACTGACGGGCCATGCCGAGGAGCGTCGGCTTCGGACCGATCTCCAGGAAGGTCGTTATCCCCTCCGCATGCAGCGCCTCGATGCCTGCCGCGAAGCGCACCGGCATACGCACGTGCCGAACCCAATAGGCCGCACTGGTAATTTCATGGGTTGCGACAGCACCCGTGACATTGGAGCACAGGGGGATGCGCGGCCTGGCGTAGGTTATGGATTGCGCCACCTCGTGGAATTCGGCCAGCATGGGTTCCATGAGGCTCGAATGGAAGGCATGGGAGACGGACAGGGGTCTTGCCTCGATGCCACGATCGGCGAGTTTCGCCGACAGGCGCTCCATGGCCCGGTGGGCGCCGGAGACGACCACGCTCTTCGGGCCATTGATGGCGGCGATGGAGATTTCCGCGCCGAAAGGCGCGATGATCTCGCGGGTTTTGTCTTCATCCAACGGCAACGCCAACATGTCGCCGGTCTTGCACAGGGTCTGCATGAGACGCCCCCGGGCCGCTATGAGTTTCAAGCCGCTTTCCAGGTCGAAGGCCCCGGCGACGCAGGCGGCCACATACTCCCCGACGCTGTGTCCCATGACCACATCGGGTTTTACGCCCAGGGAGCGCCACAGGGTAGCCAGGGCATATTCCAGGGAAAACAGGGCAGGTTGCGTATAGATGGTCCGATTCAGGGGATCCGGGGGAAACTGGGAGGCGGATTTTTCGGTGTTCGGATACAACAGATCCAGCAAGGGCACATCCAGGGGGCGCAAGATGGCGTCGCACCGATCCAGGGTTTGGCGGAAAAGCGGCGCTGTCTCGTACAACTGCCGCCCCATGCCCCGGTACTGGGAACCCTGCCCGGTGAACAGAAATGCGATTCCGGGTCTTTCCCGAGAGGCGGTGCCCACCATGTAACCGCCGGTGCGGAGTCGTTCCCGCGCCTTTTCCGATTCGGTAACCAGGGCAAGGCGGTGTTCGAAATGGGAACGCCCGGTATTGGCCGTGAAGCAGATATCGGTCAGTGGTACTTCCGGGTGGCTGACAAACCAAGTGGCATAGTTTCCTGCCAGCTCGCGCAGTGCCTCGTCGCTCTTGGCCGACAGCGTCAATAGATGGAACGGGCGCTCGGTAAAAGTCATAGGTTGGGATGAAGGACGAATCCCAACGGAATCGGGGATGGATACGGTTTCGTTGGGATTCGCAGGCTCATCCCAACAAGCCACGGGGGGGGCCTCCTCGACCACCACATGGGCGTTGGTGCCGCTCATGCCGAAGGAACTCACCCCCGCGATGCGCCGTTCTCGATCACTTTTTCGGCCACGGGGCCAGGGCTGCCGTTCCACGGGAACCCGGAAGGGGAGATTGGCCCAATCGATATGGGGATTAGGGGTTTGGAAATGCAGGTGGGGCGGGATCTCTTCGTGTTGCAGAGACAATACGATCTTCATCAGCCCCGCGATGCCCGCCGCTGCCTCCAGGTGTCCGATATTGGTCTTCACCGAAGCGATGGTGAGCGGTGAGTCCGAGGAATGGCTTTCGGCGAAGACGGTGTCGAGCGCCCCCACCTCGATGGGATCGCCCAGGGACGTTCCGGTGCCGTGGGCCTCGATGTAGCTTACTTCGCTCGGCGCTACCCGGGCGTTTTGCAGCGCCCGGTGCAGCAGTTTTTCCTGGGCCCGTTGGTTGGGTACGGTAAATCCGCTGCTCGGGCCGTCGTGGTTGATGGCCGAACCGCGAATCACCGCGAGAATATTGTCCTGATCGGCAATGGCATCCGACAGGCGTTTCAATACCACGATCCCGCACCCTTCACTGCGAACGAAGCCGTTGGCGCCCGCATCGAAGGTCTTGCAACGTCCATCCGGGGACAGGGCATGCGCCCGCGAACAGAACGCCGTGGTCTCCGGCATGAGATTCAGGTTGACGCCACCCGCGAGGGCCAGTCGACATTCCGCCGTTTGCAAACTCCGGCAGGCGAGATGGACGGCGGTCAACGAGGAGGAACAGGCCGTATCCGTCGCCAGCGCGGGCCCCTGAAGACCCAGCGCATGGGCAAGCCGTCCTGCCGTGAAGGCAAGACCCGTACCGGTCACCGAATAGGCGGAAACAGCTTCGGGATGACTGGATAATTGCCACACTCCGTAGTCCATTTGACTGACGCCGACGAAGACCCCCACCGCTGCGTTTTTCAATCCCTGGGGCGATTGGCCGGCATCTTCCAGGGCCTCCCAGGCGACTTCCAGAAGCAGGCGCTGTTGGGGGTCCAGATCCACGGCCTCTCGGGGAGATATTCCGAAAAAGCCGGAATCGAATCCATCGATGTTCGACAGGAAGCCACCATGGCGCGTGTAGATCTTTCCCGGGACATCGGGATCGGGGTCGAAAAATTCGTCGATGTCCCAACGCTCCGAGGGTACTTCGGTGATGGCATCGATGCCACCTTGTAGCAGTTCCCAGTAGGCATCGGGATTATTGGCCTGGGGAAAACGACACCCCATGCCGATGATGGCAATGGGTTCCGTTCGCGCCGACTCCATGGCGTCGAGTCTCGACTGCATCTGCTCCAGGGCAAGGGCGGCCCGCTGCAGGGGGGGATAATTTTTCGAAATCGCTTGTAGAAGGGTGGGACATCCACGAGATTCCTCTTTGGTCGTAGTTACCCTTAACTATTATAGAAGGCCGGCTATTTTCTTTTTCTCGTTAGAGAAAAACCAATCTATGGCCTGAAGTAAATTATCCGTCCAATGATTATCCTTTCTCTTTGGTACCGGTTGAAATTTTAGGACTTGATTAGTATTTTCCGGTTGCTCGATTAACCAATCGGAGACTGTAAAAAGGAAATCCGACCAGTTTTTCGTGCTGGGATGCATGGAAACAGCCAACAGATCGAATTCACCGAATTTATAGGGCCTAGTGTCATTACCAGTATTGGTTTTTCCTCCTCGGGTACGTTGAGTCTCTACTACCCAGTATGAGGAATCGAGTATTTTGTAACCTTCGTTGGCAGTCATTGGGCGCTGAGATTTTAGGCGCTGCATTTTCAATTGAATGGATATTTCGCGATTACCGTCGGAAAGGAGAAAATCATAAGAGTAATCACCGTCGGGTGTAACATCGTGCCAGTTTTCCAACCCATCTACTACCTCAGCCTTGAAAACAGCTTCGGCAATGACGCCTCTTATGCCGCGTTTTGTCAACTCGGAAGAACGGGAAATGGCTTCCAGTATAACATTCGCGGATATCCCGAATTCATCTTCCAGTGGGTGTATTTTTCGAGTTTCACGTAACCACTGGAAAACAGCGAATCTATCTTGTTCGGGAGCCTCGGCCAGGATTTCCTTGACACTCAAGACGATATCCGACTCATTATGACTACTTCGTTCACCTCCTCGTCCGATAACGTCCTCTTTGTGCACGAAAACATGACCACCGATCACTAATGTTCGGAAGCGTCCTTTCCGAACAAGTTTGGAAATCGCTTGTCTACTAACGCCCCTTAGCCTCGCAGCATCGGCTTGTGAGAGCCATTCTTTCATCATTTTTCCAGACGGTTGACATTGTTAACCAATAATGCATAATTGCATTGATTATCAGATTCTATTGGGCAAGATATTTATGGGAGAAGTTTCTCGGTCGAGGCCCGAAAGCATGTGCCAGCAAACTACATTAACGCTTGGATCCCCGTTCGATAGGGGAATCCTGGAAGACATCGACGATTACTATTCAACGCCCTATGGAAGTGCCATTCTTGGTGATTCACGCCAAGAACTAACTAAACTTCCCACTGGTTCAGTCAATGCGGTCATCACTTCCCCCCCATACGCGCTCCATTTCAAAAAGGAATATGGTAATGCCGACAAATGTGATTATATCGAGTGGTTTATGCCTTTTGCCGAAGAAATAAAAAGAGTATTGACAGAGGATGGGAGCTTCATTTTGAACATAGGCGGAAGTTATAACGAAGGTAAGCCTACTCGATCCCTCTATCACTACAAACTACTGATTTCTCTTGTAGAACGAGTAGGGTTCAACCTGGCTCAGGAATGTTTCTGGTATAACCCCGCCAAAATGCCCGTTCCAGCCGAGTGGGTAACCGTACGCCGCATTCGAATCAAAGATGCGGTTGAATATATATGGTGGCTTTCCAAGACGCCATGGCCGAAAGCCAATAACCGAAAGGTACTGAAACCATACAGTAAGGATATGATTAGGCTGAATAAAAAGGGTGTTACGGTTACCAAACGTCCATCCGGACATGTTATCAATTCCTCGTTCGACAAAGTGGAAACCGGTGGTTCGATTAGTGCGAATGTAATCGATGAGACAGCGGATTCATTCCTGATTTTTGGAAACAACTCGGCCAATGATCGATATACGAGGCGTTGTAAAGCAACCGGAATCAAAATTCATCCGGCCAGGTTTCCAGCGGCACTTCCCGAGTTTTTCGTTAGGTTGGTAACGGATGTAGGAGATTTGGTCGTCGATCCATTTGCAGGTTCGAATACGACCGGTATGGTTTGCGAACATCTGCAACGAAGGTGGATTTCCATAGATCCTCATTCGGAGTATCTGGATGCCAGCAAACACAGGTTCGACAAATTCGTGCCATGATGAATAGGGGATACCGCTTATCTCTGTAATTTCCTGTCGATCAACGCTTCCAGTTCCTGGTCGGAAAGTCGTTTGACCTTGTTCAAAGCCTCTCGGGATGCGCCTTGGGATGATGATTGCGAGGTATCCGCTGCCTGTCCGACCTCGAAAGCGGCACCCCTATCGGCATTTTGGGCCAATACCTCATCGACAATGTAATCCACCAGTGTATTCGGTGAAGAATATTTGAACAGCAAGGTCGCCGGCAATGAGTGTCCGAGGCCGACTTCGAGACGGTTCGTGAATGCCACCGCAGCCGTGGAATCCATTCCGAGATCGAAAAAGCCGCTTTCGGTATCTATGGAGGAGGGATCATCGACACCGAGCACCATGGCGAGTTGAGATCGAACATACGCGCTGAGGTGATCCCATCGTTCCTCTGTGGTGGTGAGCCTTTCCAGTCGCGCCACGACATCGGTCATGGGTCTCGTGGTGATGGGGATCGAGTCGGCTTGCACACCAAGCTCCGATCGGGAAATGGCAGGTAAGTCCTCCCGTTGGTTTTTTTCATCGAGATCGACATTGCCCCGCATGATCGGCCGGGAAGGCGTTTGTCCCTGTTGGGATGCCATGGGCTGCTTGCCGCTCATCCGGCGTAGTTTGAATCGTTGAATCTTGCCGGTCGCCGTTTTCGGTAGGTCATCGATGAATTCGATCCAACAGGAATAGTGGTGGGGGGCCGTGTTTTCTCGGACGAACACCTGTAATTCCAGGGCCAATTCCGGGGATGCGGCCAATCCTTCCTTGAGCACGATATAGGCGGCGGGATTCGTGAGTCCTTGTGCATCGACGATACCGACGACACCGCTCTCCAGGACCGCCGGGTGTTGCTGTAGAACCGATTCCAACTCGGTTGGCGAAACCCATTGCCCACCCACCTTCATCATGTCGTCGCTGCGTCCTGCATAGGTGTAGAAACCCTCCTCGTCGACCCGAAATTTGTCGCGGGTATCACACCATTCCCCAAGGATGGTCTTTTTGGTCTGTTCGTGTTTGTTCCAGTATCCCGATGCGATGCTGTCTCCGCGGATGAGCAGGGTGCCCACCTCTCCGGGCGGCAATTCAGTACCATTGTCATCGACGATCCTGGCGTCGTATCCGGGCACCATCCGGCCCGTGCTGCCGCCACGGGCCTCTCCGGGTCGGTTGGAGATAAAGATATGCAGGGCCTCGGTGGACCCGATGCCATCCAGGATCTCCACCCCGAAGCGCGCAAGCCACCTGTCGAACAGGGGTTTCGGCAGGGGTTCACCTGCCGATACGCACATGCGAACCCGACCAAGGCTGGTCCGTCCTTCCCGCTCCGCGGTTTGCAATAGGGCCGCGTAACTGGTGGGGACACTGTAGAAGATTGTCGGCTGATATCTGTCGACGACGCCGAATACGGCATCGGGCATGGGCTTGTCGGGCAGGAGTACACTGGTTCCGCCTACCCGAAGGGGAAAATACAGGCCGTTGCCGAGTCCATAGGCGAAGAAGAGTTTGGCAACGGAGAAAGAAAGGTCCGATCCCTCGATGCCGAGGGTCTGGATCGCGTACCGATCCGCTGCCACTACCATGTCGTGATGCAGATGGACGGTCCCCTTGGGGAAACCGGTGGTCCCCGAGCTGTACAGCCAGAAGGCGGTATCGTCGCGGCTGGTGTCGGCGGTGTCGAGGGTGGGCAAGGCGTTTTGCAGCAGGGCTTCCAGACGAGGGTAATCCCCGATATCGCCGCCGCAAACCACAACGTGTTTCAGGTGTTCGAGTCTTCCGAGGATCGGGAGCAGGGGTGCGAGCAGGGTGGCATGGACCACCAACAGCCGGGCGCGACTGTCGCCCAGCATGTATTCGTATTCATTGGGGCCGAGGAGGGTGTTCAATGGCACGGCCACCGCGCCTGTTTTCATCGTTCCGAAGAACGCGAAGGCGAATTCGGGGATATCGGGTAGCAGGATGGCGACGCGCTCTTCCATGCGGATGTCCCGATCAAGCAAAACATTGCCGAAACGATTGACGTTTTCATGGAGATCGCCATAGCTAACGACACGTTCGCCACAAAAAATCGCGGGCCGCTTTGCTCGCCCCTCGTTCACGTGACTATCGATGAAAACAGTAGCGGCATTGAAGCGTTCCGGAAAAATATTCATTGTTTCGAAGCTGTTTCGACTCATCTTTTACTACTCTGTGCTATGAAGGTATGGCTAGGAATACATGCCTCGATAACGGGTGTGGATCAAAATGCCGGCTATCGACACCATTTATCGACAGGCTCACAATGAGCGAGCCATGACCATGCTTGGTTCCAGCATGGCATTGCACCGTAGGGGCGGATCATTCCGATGGCACGTTGGTTCATACCCATGGATAATTCCCTGGCGAAGCTTCGCCAAGGAGTAAGTAGACATTTACTCGCGGATTCTTTTGAAGTGCCGTATTTTATGAAACAGCAGGCGCTCTTTCATTATCCGGGGTGTCGGAACCCCCTACATAACCGCTAGCGAGGCTTCGCCTCGGACCAATAAACCATGATCCTGCGCTAGTAAAGAACCGTTAAAACTTGACTCATTCGTAAAGCCGAGCGGGAAATAAACAAATTAAATCAGAAAATACTCCCGGCCAACCGGGGATAAAGGAGGCGAAACACCATGGGTAAGAAATCGGGGCGAAAGATCATTACCTTCGACTGGGCCATCAAGACGGTGCTGCGCGACAAGGCCAACTTCGATGTCCTCGAGGGTTTTTTGACGGCTCTCTTCCAACGGCCCATTACCATCCTCGATATGCTGGAGGGAGAGAGCAACCAGCGCGATGATGCCGATAAATACAACCGGGTGGACCTTCTGGCCAAGACCGAGGATTCCGATCTGATCATCGTGGAGGTACAGTATCTCCCGGAAAAGGCCTATCTGAAACGTCTGGTCTTCGGAACGGCCAAGACCATCGTCGAGAACCTGAAACTGGACGAACCGTACGATAATGTCAGGAAGGTCTATTCCGTGAATCTGCTCTACTTCGACGTTAGTCGGACCGGGGATGACGACTACGTCTACCACGGCAAGACCGAGTTCACCGGATTGCATACCCGGAGATCGGTGCAGATCAAGCGATCCCTGGTGGGCGACCAGCTTCGCGTCGATGGCGAAAATGTCTTCCCCGAATACTATCTCATCTCCGTGAAACGTTTTCCGGACGTCGTCCGAGACAATCTGGACGAGTGGGTCTGGGCCTTCAAGAACAATGAAATACCGGATGAATTCACTTCTCCGGGCATCGGAGCATTGAAGGAGAAGTTCGATTATCTCAAGATGAACGAGGCCGAACGGAGAAGGTTCGATGCCCACCTGGATCATACCCGCTCCACATGGGGGGTAATCACCCACGCCAGGGAAGAGGGGATCGAGGAAGGTATCCAAATGGGGAGGGAAGAAGGGATCGAGGAAGGCATCCAAATGGGAAAGGAGAAAGGGATCGAGGAAGGCATCCAAATGGGAAAGGAGAAAGGAATCGAGGAAGGCATCCAAATGGGAAAGGAGAAAGGAATCGAGGAAGGCATCCAAATGGGAAAGGAGAAAGGAATCGAGGAAGGGATAAGACAGGGATTGGATCAGGGGATAAAACAGGGAATAGAACAAGGCGCCCACGAGAGGTCTCTGGAGATCGCCCGCATGCTGAAACAAAAGGGCTTGTTACCCGCGCAGATCGCCGAGATTGCGGGCATATCCCTCTCCGAACTGGAAGACCTGTAAGGAAAGGATTGGCGATTTCCATTGTTTGCTATCCTCGACAAGGAAATACGTCCCGGCATGAACATCATTCCCGCAAAAGCGAGACATCCCCCGCAACGCCAGCCTGTCTCCGGCTTCGATCCCTGCTCCGATCCCCATGAAAAACGCGTCGTGCTCGCCAGCCTCCACGGGGGGCTCACGTATTCCTTCCCAGCCATCCGAATCACATAGGCGCTATTGCCTTCGAAGAGGACCGCAGGCGGCGGTACGACCACCACATCTTTCAGGGTTCGGATCGGCGAGGTCCGGGTGGTCATGCCGGGGTGCGGGGATCCGCGCCTTACCTCGTCGTATACGGGGGAGGCCGAGGCAGTGTTTACGGAATCTACATTAATTTGTTTATTTTCCGCTCGGCTTCACGATTGGATCGAATTTTACAATGCACCAATTCCGCCTTACCAATACCGGGTCATGCTTCATCGGTTCGAGTCGAAGCTTCGCTAGCCAGTAAAATAATCCTCGTAGGGTAGGGAAACCATTTGTCACTCGATCCGATTTCATCCCCATCCTTCATCCTCGATTCGATTTCGGCTTCCCTTCATGATGACGAAAAGAAAACTGTCATGAAATTTCCGGGGTCGACTTGCCTAACCTACCTTGGGCAAGGTTAATCAGTGCGGTAAAAGTCTCGATCGAGGCTGATCGCTCCCCGTAACCGACATACGCGGCTCGCAAAGCTTTGCGCTTTGTGCATGATGGTGGAAAGCGGCCACCCGCGCAGCAACCCCAGTATTACCACGGCACTGAAGGCGTCGCCCGCGCCTACGGTGTCCGTGATTTCTCTATCCGTGACATGGTGGGGATCCGCTTCTTGGGGCGTAATGGGGAGTACCATTCCCGATCCATGGAAAGCCACGGCCCCTCGATCGCCACGGGTGACGATCAGGAGTTCGATATGGTAAGTCGTTTGAAGGTGACGGGCTGTTTCCGCCAGATTATCCCTCCGTTGTCCCAGCTGATCGGCAATGGTAATCAGCTCGGCAGCATTGACTTTTACCCAACGGGCTCGCTTTAGAATCAGCGGAAAATCAGAGACGTTCCACCAGGGATCGCGCAGATTCATGTCGACGAAAACCGGCAGCGCGGTATCGGCCAATAGCTCATCCAGGATTCCAGGCATGTTTCGCAGAATGAGCGTCCCATGATAGAAGAGATGGCCCCCGACGATGGTCTTTAACGCAGATTTTGCGGCCATGATGTCTATATGATCGTAGGCTCGATCGGGAAGAATGTGAAAGCTGGGTTGTCCGCTATCCAAGCTGATCCGAACGGTGCCTGTAGGATGGTGAGAATCCTGTTGCAGGGCGGTGCAGTTCATACCCCAGTTTTCCATGGCCGCGCGTGCCTTTTCTCCCGCGCCATCCTTGCCTACGCGACTAATCAAGATCGGGGCGGCGCCGAATCCCTGGAGATGCCAGGCTACATTGAATGGCGCACCGCCGAGGACTGTTTCTCCCGTGGGGAATTGGTCGAATAGGACCTCCCCCAGGATGATGGGATGGCTTTCCAGAGAGGTTTTACGATCGGACATGATTTCGCATTGGTATCCGTTTGTTTGTCAAGACTGTTCCGAGATTTCGGTCGGAAGCGTTGTTGATAAGGAAGGATATTTCCAAGGATATCGCCTCGGAGGCAGCACTCCTGGTACGGTTCGTAATGAGTCGATGAACGGCAAAAATCGTCGTATGTCCTCGAACGAAGGATGTTCCCTATACTACTGGATATCCCGATGGAATCCAGTGACAGTGACTTCGATCCTTGTAGGAGAGGTCTATTTCTGTCCGCTCCAATGAATGAGCCTCGACCGTCATGGTCGAAGTTCACTTTGTCCGCATAGGACAATGTGGCCTTGACGCCATGGTTATCCCACTCTTGTCATCCTGCCGGAGACGAGGGTCGAGGCAAGGGTTGGGCAATCCCCGTATTGGCGAGGGTAAGCTTGGTGCCCCACCGGATGTTCGATGAAAGAGATACCGAGATAATCAGGAGCGAGCCTAGCGGAATCGGGTAAAATAGACGTGGTGGGTTTGTGCCCCTATTTGGTGCGAGTTGGCCCGGGGGTGTTTTTATTTGGTGCTATGGTTTTTGGGGAAACAGGGGCTGTCCGACGCTGCCAAGCGGGGAGTGTCTCTTCCAAGTAAGATTCGGTCGCGATAGGGGAAATTCGGTGTTGGGAAATGCCGATAAGTATCGCTATCATCGAGTGCCCACCGAGCAAATGGATTGGCACGAATCGTGCTGTAATTCGAGTAGTCGATCTTGAACCTTTCGGGATCGGCAAATGAATCAATATATAAATGTGTGACGGATTTGGATTTGCTTGGGAATCGGTCCGCCACCCGAGGATTTTTCGATGAAACTAGTCACAGCGATTATCAAACCCTTCAAACTGGATGATGTTCGGGAGAGTTTGTCTGAGGTCGGAGTTCAGGGTATTACCGTTACCGAGGTAAAGGGATTTGGTAGACAAAAAGGGCACACGGAGTTGTATCGCGGTGCGGAATACGTTGTTGATTTCTTACCCAAGGTGAAGCTGGAAGTAGCAGTGAAGGCGGATAGATTGGAACAGGTGATCGATGCCATCAGCCGTGCGGCACAAACCGGCAAGATCGGTGACGGAAAGATTTTTGTCTACGATCTGGAGCAGGTTGTGCGGATTCGTACCGGCGAAACGGGAGAAGAGGCACTATAACGACCTGGGAAGAGAGAAAAACGAAGATATACAGTGATGCTCGCGGCTACGGCGTTGGTGTTGTTCATGCATCCCATGGGGTTGCGCTTTTTCGTGCCGGGACGGTGCGGAGCAAGAATATGCTGTCGCTCCTGATGTAGTGTTTCTCCATTACGGGGCTTTGGGATCTTTAGTCTACGAACCTAATGTTAAGGATGAGATAAGGAGTTTTCCATGTTGAATATAGTGATACGCATCGGCTTGTTGGCGCTTTTACCCAATGTCGCGCTTGCCGGAGAGGCGACATTGAGTGGTGCCAATACCGCCTGGATCCTCACCGCTACCGCCCTGGTGTTGTTCATGACCATACCCGGTCTGTCCCTTTTCTACGCCGGACTGATTCGGAGCCGGAATGTACTTTCGGTGATGATGCAATGCTTTGCCATCACCTGCCTGATGTCGTTGTTGTGGTTCGGATACGGATACAGCCTGGCTTTTGGTGAGGGTAATGCCTATATCGGTGATTTCAGTAAGGTTTTTCTGGCTGGTATCGACCGAAGTTCTCTCGTCGGAGATATACCGGAAACCGTGTTCATGGCTTTTCAGATGACATTCGCCGTCATTACCCCGGCGTTGGTGGTTGGTGCTTTCGTGGAGCGCATGAAGTTCTCGGCGGTACTTTTGTTCTCGGCTATTTGGTTGACGCTGGTGTATGCGCCGGTTACCCACTGGGTGTGGGGTGGTGGCTGGTTGGGTGCCATGGGGCTGTACGATTTTGCCGGCGGTACGGTGGTGCATATCACCGCCGGCGTATCGGCCATGATCGCGGCCATTGTCGTGGGGCGACGCAAGGGTTTTCCGACTACGTCCATGCCGCCCCATAATTTGGCTATCTCGGTTGCCGGTGCCGGCATGCTTTGGGTCGGCTGGTATGGTTTCAACGCCGGGTCGGCGTTGGCGGCCAATGGCGATGCGGGCATGGCACTCGTAGTGACGCATATCTCGGCTGCTGCCGGTTCGCTGTCCTGGATGGTGATGGAGTGGATCAAGTACGGTAAGCCCTCCGTGCTCGGTATTATTACCGGTATGGTGGCGGGTCTGGGCACCATTACCCCGGCCTCCGGTTTCGTCGGTCCCGGTGGCGCGCTCGTTATCGGCATCATGGCTGGCATCGTCTGTTTTGCCGCCACCAATTATTTGAAGCGTGTCCTTCACATCGACGATTCCCTCGATGTCTTCCCGGTCCACGGCGTGGGTGGCATACTCGGCACCTTGTGCGCGGGCATCTTTGCTTCCACCGGCTTGGGTATCTTCTCTGGTTTCGGTTTCGCCGACGGTATCGATTCCTTGGGCGCTCAGGTTGGTGTGCAGTTCATCGGCGTAATCTCGACGATCATTTATACCGCGATCGTCACCTTCATTATTCTCAAGATCGTCGATGTCATTGTCGGGTTGCGGGTGACACACGAAGAGGAAATCGAGGGGCTCGATATCGTTCTACACGGAGAAACGGGATACAACCACCTCTAAAAGAGTGGTGAAAATCGAGCCATCGAAAACGAAGGAATCGGAAAATTACATTTTTCCGATTCCCCAACTCGAGGCGAAGCTTCGTCAGGTGAAAAAACAAGGAATGGACTTCTTCACTTCCTGTTAGAAAAAATGGCTCTTCCCCTAATCGAGTGGGTTATGACAGTTCATGTTCAAGCAGTTTCACGTTTGGGATAGGGTAAATATTCGACGGCATAATATATAGTCGTAGTGAAGCATGTCTGGTTGTATTCCACGTTATTTCGCGACGAATTTTAAATTAAAAACGGGAACTACTTCCCTAGTTTCATCAAGTTAGGCATTACTAATGGTGTAAAGATAGCCTCCGTTCCGTAGGCATCGAGGAGCTTCCTTCGCTACGTTCAGGACTCCTCCTCGACCCCTTACTGCACTTCGGCTAAGAGGTCACCATGAGCTATGCCTAACTACCCAATCATGGAAATGGTCTGTCTTTTTTTACTTTACCCACTCGATCAGGGGAAGAGCCGAAAAAATACGTCCCCGGCAGGCTTTGAAACAAACAAGAAAGAAGGTTACGCCATGCAAACAATAAGAAAGTTTTTATCCTGCGCAGTAGGATGTTTCCTTGTCCTGCCGGTTGCTTATGCAGGTACGGAAGATCCTATTCATGATTTTTCCGCCAATGTGAGCTTTACTACCGAGTACCTGTTCCGAGGCGTGACCCAAACCAAGGAAGGTCCGGCGATTCAGGGCGGATTCGATTACACGCACACGCCATCCGGGTTCTATCTCGGCACGTGGGCCTCCAACGTAACGTTCAAGACGGCAAAGAACATAGACGATCCCGCCGTCGAGATGGATTTCTACGGGGGGATAGCCGGAGAACTCGGTAATGGCGTCTCCTGGGACGTTGGGGGGATCTACTATCACTACCTGGGCCAAGACAAGGATGCTGCCGGTGACTATGACTGTCTGGAGGTATATGGCGGACTCGGCTACACGTTCGCCGATAGCGCTCTCAAGCCTGCCGTGGGCGCAAAGCTTTCCTATTCCGACGACTACTTCGGAGAAGACGGCAATAGCCTTTACTCCGAAGGTTCCCTGGGTCTATCGTTGCCACGGGATTTTGGGCTTGGGTTTCATCTCGGCTTCTCGGACGTGGAAGGTGGCAAGACCTCTCCCAAGGGATATGACTACCTTCATGGGAGCGTAGCCCTATCCAGGAAGATTGCCGACTTCGATGTCAATCTTACCTACCACGGGGTAATCGACGAAGACGATTGTCCGGGGGGGGACAAAGATCCATGCAAGGCGGTAGTATTCAAGGTATCGCGTGGTTTTTGATACACTCGTTGGTATCGTGAAAGGGACGTGAAGCTGATAGCCGACTCCCAACTCTCTTTCCCTTCCCCTTCACTATCCTTCGTGGGTCGAAATGGCCTCACGAAGGATCCAGCGTGGAAGAACCCCCCAAAAATACCCTTCTCTGAAAATATTCCGGAAGTCGAATTTGCGAACCCAAGATTGCAAGCCCGGAAAAGTATCGTTATCGAGAATCGGACTGTAATATTTTCATCCTCTTGGTTTATTTCGTTTATTTCCCGCTCGGCCTCGCGAATGACTTGATTTTCACGAAACGCCGATTCCCAAGCTGAAGCTCGGAAGCAAAATCCGGAAGCAATCGCTTTCGTGGAAAAGATTCCCAAGCTCCCGCCTGGGAACCAGCCGAAATCCTTTCGAGTTCCGACCTGGCCGGGTTGGGTGTCGTAAAAACAAAATCTAAAATGATGAGCATGATGCCCAAGCACTTTGGACTGTTGCTCGCCATAATCGCCACCTTGCTGCTGGTGGGCGTCGCGACCCATTGGCTATTCAATCGTCCTCCTCCCATCGATAACGTCGCCAGACAAGCCGGTGAACGATTGGCCTTCAATGACGCGACGGTGTCCTCCCCTGCATGGCCTGCCACGGCGCGAATGGCGAGGGCAACTTCGCCGACGGCTACCCGAGGCTCGCCGGTCTGCATCCGGATCATATCGTCAAACAACTGGAAGACTTTGCCAGGGACCCCATGGAGGTCGGCGTCGTCATGGATCCCATCCCCAGGGATTACAGCAAGACTCCCCGTATTTACTCGGACCTGACGGTGTTCACGCCGGGCACCCGCGCCGATCCCATCATGAACCCCATTGCCCGGAAGTTGACGCAGGTGGAGCGGAAGAACCTGGGCGTCTACTTCGGGAACCTGCCGTTCACCATTACTCCCCAGGCCATCGACTTCCAGACCCTGGAGCGCGGCGCGAATCTGGCCCTGCGCGGCAAGCCGGAGTACGGCATGCCTGCCTGCATCTCCTGCCATGGCCCGGAAGGCAGGGGATTCGGTCCCCATTTCCCGCCCCTGGTGGGGCAACCGCCCGAGTATCTTATCCGGCAGATAAACAAGCGGCAGACCGGCGAGCGGGATAACGACCACCTGGCGCTGATGCAAAATATCGCCAATCGAATGACCGATGGAGATAAGTTGAATGCCATGGCGTATTTCAGCAATCGTTCGCTGGATGGGGAAGGGAAGCGGCGCCGATAAAATCATGAAATCCAGCGTATACGTCGAAACTTCGATTATCAGCTACTTGACGGCCCGTTCCCCCAACGACATCCGCTCGGCCGCGCGCCGGAATGCGACAGTCGACTGGTGGGAGAATTATTCACGGAATTTCCATGTGTTCGTATCCGAATATGTTCTCATCGAAGCCGCGGGCGGGGACCCGAAGGCCGCGAGAAAAAGGCTGAACGCAATTCGGACAATGCCCATCCTGGAGACCACCGGACTGGTTCGGGAAGTTGCCGAATCGCTATTGAATTTTGGCGCATTGCCACGTCAGGCCGAACTCGATGCGTACCATATCGCCAACGCGGTCATGCGCCCGAAGATAGAGAGAATATGTCTGCAATCAAGTTGTGAATCGCCCATAATCTGCACCCTGGATGAATTAATTCAGGAGTAAATGCCATGTGGAAAGCCCCGATTGTTCAGGAAACCCGGCGCCCGCGACAAGAATACTCCGCCCGGTTCAATGGCGATTCCGACGCAATATTTCAGGATATCCTGATGCGTCAGGCCGTCCATAAAAACCGTCTGGTGTCGTTCGAACCGCGCAGGCCATGTCAGTGGAAAGAGATAGGGGAGAGAAAGTAATTGCAACCGCTAACTCCGGCGGCGCGGGCACCCATGCCTGGCGTCGGAGAAAAAAAGAAATGAGCGCGCCTCGCCTTGCCCATCCTTTCCCTCATCTCGACCGCCGGCCTCGCCGGCCCCCAAAACGACGCTCCTGCCCCCCTAGAACTCGACCCTCTGGAAGTGCGCCCGAGCCTCGCGACGCCACGCCTGAGCCTGCCCACGAATCTCACCACCGTGCCGGTGAACAATCCCGGCAAGTATTTCGTGCCGCCCTATGTGGAGGACATCCCCGACGATAAATACGGGGATATGGTGAAGCTGGGCCGCAACATCTTCGTCAACACCCAGGTTTACGGCAAACGCCACGTGGGCAATGGCCTGAATTGCAGCAATTGCCATCTCTCCGAGGGCCGCAAGGCCAACGCCGCGCCCCTGTGGGGGGGCTATGGCCGGTATCCCATGTATCGCAACAAGAACGGCGAGGTGGTGACCTTCCCCGAGCGCGTCCAGGATTGTTTCGAATATAGCCTGGATGGCATCGTTCCCACCGTGGACGCGCCGGAAATAGAGGCCATCACAACCTATGCCCATTGGCTCTCCACCGGGGTACCGGTGGGCGTCGTGATGCCAGGGCGGGGGTTTACCGCGCATGAAAGAACCAGGGCGCCCTCCACGGAAAACGGCGAGATCCTCTACAAAACCCAATGCGCCCTGTGTCATGGCGAGGATGGGAAAGGATACAAACACAAAGACGGACGCCCGGGTTACATGTTCCCGCCCCTGTGGGGCTGGGATTCCTTCAACCGGGCCGCCGGCATGAACAAAGTGCGGACCGCCGCCAAGTTCATCAAGGCCAACATGCCGCTGGGCAAGGGGTTTACCCTGACCAATGACGAAGCGGCGAATTTGGCATTCTACATGTGGATCTAGTTTCGCCCTTACGACCCGCGCCGGGCTATCCTGATCAATATGTTCATGCCACCACCGGGGGCAAACAGGTGATGCTGCAAGATGTCGAGGCTCGGAGAGGCATGAATGAGGGTTGAGGGTTCATCGTTGAGACTCGAAGAGTCGACGGTGAGGCTCTGAGGTTCAACGGTGAGGCTTCGAGGTTCAATGATGAGGCTCTGAGGCTCAACGGCGAGTGTCGAAGGCTCGACGGTAAGGTTCCGAGGTTCAATGATGCGGTTCGGATGATCGAGGATGGGACTCGGAAGTCTGACAATGCCACTTTATATTCGATTTTCCGGTTTGGGAAAGTTGCCATGAAAGTACACGGTCAAAACGGATTCACAAGATCCCTCGCTTCGCTTCGGGATGACAGGGAGGTATCTGGATGATAGGGAGGGAATCGTCGGGATGACAGGAAGGGATGACAGGGATCGATTTGCCGAAGCCAAGGAAATTATCCAAGGCCGTCATTTCGAAAAAGGGTTGTCATCCCGAAGCGAAGCGAGGGATCTTGAGGGTTTGTATCATTGCTTGCCTTAAAGATCTCTCCCTTCGGTCGAGATGACACAGTCCCTTTTGTTTTTGGGATTTTAGTTGTGGCTGTCCGCTACGTTAGGCCTAACCCGATCAAGTCGGAACCAAAGATTTCTGTTTAACCACTGCCCCGTCATCTCGACCGAAGGGAGAGATCTTATGCGTTTGGGATTTTTCAAGCTAGAAGTGGATAAGGAAGAGGCCTTAGCCACTCCCTCCCCGTTGCCGCGAGGGGGTCGATTCCC
This sequence comes from uncultured Thiotrichales bacterium, assembly GCA_964610175.1. Lineage (GTDB taxonomy): Bacteria > Pseudomonadota > Gammaproteobacteria > HK1 > HK1 > CAZSVE01. Next base: position 17 of record CAZSVE010000050.1, on the reverse strand, counting down.
CCCATTTACCGACGTGC
>CAZSVE010000049.1:0-22355 GCA_964610175.1 uncultured Thiotrichales bacterium | reverse complement strand
CGGCTCACCCTCTCCAACACCCCTTCAGGCTCATCTCTCAATTGGAAAGGACTTACTTCCTCTATTGGTTTTCCTGCCAACTATATGGATCTTGGCGTGTGGAAATCATAGACAGCGCTTAACGGTCATGTAGGGGTTCTGACACCCCGAATAATGAAAGAGCACCTACTGTGTCATAGTATGATCTTATTCATCGATTAATTTGTTTATTTCCCGCTCAGCTTCGCAATTGGATCAAGTTTTACAAGGCGCCAATTTTGCTTTACTAACGGAGTCATGCTTTGTCGGCTTGAGGCGAAGCTTCGCTAGCTACTTATACGTAACCACTTATACGTCAACCGTCTCTCAAACATTCTCTGATTCAACCGGAAGGTAAACTCATTAACATATCGGGAGAGGTGTTCAACACTCATGTGGTGACATACGCCACTGTATCCACGCTTCAGCACTGCCCAAACGCTTTCCATCTCATTGGTATGCGCCATTTCATTCACGAACTCTGTGGCACTATGGTCGACTGAATCATGGATGTATCCGAGAAGATTAAGACCGATATATCCCTCGTGCTCGTCGGAATAAACAGTTGATCCGATTTCAACATTATCGACCACCATAGAATACAGTGTTTCCCGCATCGTATCCGCTACAGGGGAGGCCTCGACGGTACCCGTGTCGCGTTTTCCCGGATTCCGACAACGGCCTGTTTACCGACAGAACCACGCCCGGCGACGCGCAGCTTTTTGCTACCGTGTCTATTCTTCGGTCTTTACCGCCTACGTAAGTCTCGTCTACTTCGACAACCTTTTGCAGTAATCGATCGCCCTCTTCACAGGCCTTGCGGATGCGATTCATCAAGCACCATGCGGACTTTCGAGTGATATCGAGTTCTTTGGAGAGTTGGAGACTGGAAATTCCCTTACGGGCTATCACGATTAGATACATGGCGAATAGCCATTTGTGTAGAGGGATACGAGAACATTCGAGAATACTGCCAGATCCTGCGATACCAAAAGCAGAATTTTCCCATCATGATAGAAATACCGGAAGAGATTCGACGTCGCGCCGCTGCGCTCAAAGAAACGCTTTCCTATCACAGCCATCGATATCATACCTTGGATGCCCCCGAGATTTCGGACGCCGAGTACGATGATCTGTTTCGCGAACTGGACGCACTGGAGAAAAAATATCCGGTATCGATAACCCCGGACTCACCCACGCAAAGGGTAGGTTCCACGCCCCTTGACAAATTCGAGCAGGTCTTGCACGACATCCCCATGTTGTCGCTGAACAACGCCTTCGATGACCAGGAAGTCCGTGAATTCGATGGGCGGGTGCGGGGTGGCCTGAGGTTGGGCGAGGCCCATGGCAAGGTCCCTTACGTGGCCGAGCCGAAGATCGATGGTTTGGCCGTGAGCGTGCGCTACGAGAATGGCGTCCTGCTCCGGGCCGCGACCCGGGGGGATGGTTCCCGAGGGGAGGACATCACGAAAAATATCCGCACCATTCGGTCGGTACCGCTTCGCTTGTCGGGAACGGGGTTCCCACGGGTCCTGGAGATCCGCGGCGAGGTGTATATGGAGACCGCGGGTTTCGAGCGCCTCAACGCAAAGCAGCACGAACAGGGTGGCAAGCTATTCGCCAACCCCCGTAACGCGGCAGCGGGAAGCCTTCGTCAGCTGGACCCCGCTATTACCGCCACCCGGCCACTCACCATGTTCTGCTATGGCATCGGGGTCATCGAAGGGGGCGAGCTGCCGAACGAATACGATGAGGTATTGCAGGCGTTATCGCGCTGGGGATTGCGCGTCAACCCGGACTCCGAGCCAGTATATGGCGCCGAAGGTTGTCTCGATCATTACCGCCGAATGATGGAAAAGCGCGCACGGCTCGGGTACGACATCGATGGCATGGTGTACAAGGTAAATTCCTTGCCATGGCAGGACAGGCTGGGCCGTGTAGCCCGTGCACCCCGTTGGGCCATTGCACACAAATTTCCCGCCGAAGAGCAAATAACGAAGATACTCGCCATCGGGGTCCAGGTAGGACGTACCGGTGCCGTGACACCGGTGGCCCGTTTGGAACCCGTCAAGGTTGGCGGTGTCACGGTAACCAATGCCACCCTGCACAACCAGGATGAAGTGGAGCGCAAGGATGTTCGCGTCGGGGACACGGTAGTGATTCGACGAGCCGGGGACGTGATTCCCGAAGTAGTGCGCGTATTGCAAGACCGCCGTCCCCCGGATACCTCACCGTTTCGCATTCCGGGGCATTGCCCGGAATGTGGTTCCGAGGTGGTGCGTATCGACGGCGAGGCCGTGGCGCGATGTAGCGGTGGCCTTTTTTGTCCATCCCAGCGTAAACAGGCCATTCGACACTTTGCCAGTCGGCGTGCCATGGACATCGAAGGTCTTGGGGAAAAACTCGTCGACCAACTGGTAGAACAGGGGCTTGTGCGCTCCGTGGCCGATCTATACCGTCGTCTCGATGGTTCGACGCTGGCGGGGTTGGAACGCATGGGGAAGATCTCCGCGCAAAATCTCCTGGATGCCTTGCAAAAGAGCAAGTCGACGACATTGGCGCGTTTTCTGTTCGCCCTTGGTATCCGCGAGGTAGGCGAAGCCACCGCCCATTCCCTGGCGAGCCATTTCGGTTCATTGGAAAAGTTGCAAGCAGCGAGTTCCGAGGTATTGCGGGAAGTCCCCGATGTGGGCCCCATCGTGGCCCAATATGTGGTCACCTTCTTCTCGCAGTCCCATAACCGCGAGATCATCCATGTGTTGTGCGGTCCAGAAGTCGGAATCCATTGGGATGCCGTACCACAAAACAACGGTTCGCTGGACACAGGGATCGATACGGGCGAGAAGCCGTTGTTGGGACAGACCTTCGTCATTACCGGCACGCTCGCGATGATGTCCCGGGAAGAAGCGAGCCAGCACTTGCGGGCTCTCGGTGCCAAGGTAAGCAATAGCCTGTCTGGCAAGACCACCGCCCTTATCGTCGGGGACAATCCCGGATCGAAACTCGTCAAGGCCGAAAAGTTGAAGGTTGCCATCATCGCGGAAACGGATTTCCTGGAGAAAATCCGCCATCCGAGCGGGAAGAGGAAATGAGGTCCTCCTTTTACCCACGGCCCGCGTCACATCTCCACCCATACACCTTGCTATCCTCCTGCCTTTCGATAGCAACGCAGAGAGATCCAATCCGGCATAGTCGGAACCAAACTCCTTCGGACAAAGAACAACCGGTATCATTTCCACCGGAGGGAAAGCCCTTCTGGCTTTCTCGAGATCTCGAGCGCATGGATTTCTCCCTTCGATCGAAATGACAACGGGTAACGGACCGAAACCGGTTGCGCATTCTTTCGACATGCAAGTTACGGTAAAATAAGCATTCCTACTTTGCGCTAAAATGATATCCAGGGCCAAATCAGAACGAGCGAAGCTTGTGCTCGAACCGACAAGGCATGACCCGGCACTAGTAAAGCAAAACCGGCGTTTCGTAAAATTCGACTCCATTTGCGAAGATGAGTAGGAAACAAACAAATCAATGTATCGAAAAAGCAGACTTTTCGAAAACCTGCCCCGCAAGGGGCATCATGTTATTCACCAATTGCCTCCGGCAGCCAGTGAAAGACCACATCACCTCAACGATCGACCATCTGAACAATGAATCAAAATACCGACGATATTCGCATCAAAGCCATCGATGATGTAGCCCCCCCCGTGAAGGTGCACAATGAATTTCCCATCACGGAGCAGGCGGCCAAGACAACCGCGGAAACCAGACATACCATTCACGAGATCCTGCAAGAAAAAGATGATCGCCTTCTCGTGATTGTCGGGCCGTGCTCGATACACGACCCCAAAGGGGCAAAGGAATACGCCACCGAACTTCAGGCAATACAACGCAAGTTCGCGGACGATCTGCTGATCGTGATGCGCGTGTACTTCGAGAAACCTCGCACCACGGTGGGCTGGAAAGGGCTCATCAACGATCCGGATCTGAACGAGAGCTTCCAAATCAATAAGGGACTAAGGCTGGCGAGGAACTTGCTCTTGGAGCTGAACAACATGGGGATCCCCGCCGGGACCGAATTCCTCGATGTCATTACGCCGCAATATGTAGCGGATTTGGTGAGCTGGGGTGCCATCGGCGCACGCACCACCGAGAGTCAGGTACACCGGGAATTGGCTTCCGGGCTATCGTGTCCCGTGGGTCTCAAGAACGGAACCGATGGAAACCTCAAGATCGCCGTGGATGCCATCGGTTCCGCCATGCGACCGCACCACTTCCTATCGGTCACCAAAGAAGCCAAAGCGGCCATCGTTTCCACCATGGGCAATGAAGACTGCCATATCATCCTGCGAGGCGGGAAATCTCCCAATTACCATCGGGCGGGCGTGGAAGATGCCATCGAGGTTCTGAAAAAGGCAGGACTGCCGCCACGATTGATGATCGATTTCAGTCACGCCAATAGCCGCAAGATCCCGGAGCGGCAATTGGAAGTCGGGCGTGATGTCGCGCACCAAATCGCCGATGGAGATTCACGGATTTTCGGCGTGATGATCGAAGGCTATTTCTCGCCGGGACGCCAGGATGTAACGCCAGGCAAGGAGTTGGCTTATGGTCAAAGCATTACCGATGCCTGTATCGGCTGGGATGACACCGCGCTGCTGCTACACACGCTTGCCGACGCCGTTCGACAGCGCCGTAAAAATCGCTGATACGACGACGTTCCCTCGACCAAACCGGGACCGAATCGAAGAATCCATAAAACGTAGAGAATCACCGCTCCGATCCCACCGAACAAAGTGAGAAATCTTCTGCCCGATATCGAAACCAAGGTACAAGATTTCTCCCATCAGCGAAAGACAATCCTTCGACGCCTTATAACGATGTCCAAACATTCGCCACACCACCGATTGTCGAAAGAAATCACCTAAAATCGAAAACAATGACAATTGTCGTGTACGGCCTTCATGAGGAGACTCCGTGGGAGAAGATCCTCTCACCATCCTAATCATCGGCTCCGTGGCCTGGGATGAAGTTATTTACCTGCCGGAACCATTGCGGGCCGGTTCGCACAACGCAGGCCGCCAAATGGAAACACGCATCGGAGGCGGTGCCGCGAATACCGCGATGGCATTGGCCATGATGCCATCCATCCAATCTGGCGAAAACATCGCCACCAAACCCATTGTGGTAAGCGCGGTAGGAAAAGACACGCATGGGACACGATTAGTCGACTCGCTGCGCGGATTCGGCATCGACGTGAATCACATCCATTGCCAGGGAGAGCAAACCACCCGTTCCCTGGTATTGCTCGATAAAGCCGGGGAGCGCACGGTAGTCAATCTAACGCGGGCCGCCTTGCCACTACCGCGTAACCTGGCGCATATCCCCGCGGATTGTTGCTATGTGAGGAGCGCCGATCCGGCATTGACGAAGGTATTGGAGGAGCGAGTCCGGCATGGTCTGGTCATCGCCCACATACCGCCAACAACAGACGCTTTCCGCCCCGCACAGGTACTGGTGGGATCCGCCTCCGATCTGGACGACAACTTCCTCGGCAACCCGTTCGAAGTCGGGCAACGCATTGCGGGTAACGCCCTGGAATGGGTAGTAATCACATCCGGCCCCGCTGGGGCAATCGCTTACGGGAAAGGTGCACTTCTAAAACGAATAGCCCCCCGCGTCCTCGTCAAAGACACCACCGGCGCCGGCGACGTGTTTGCGGCAGGCCTTGCCTTCGCCTTGGGCCGGGGTGAAAACATGCCCAGTGCACTCGAGACCGCCGTTCGTTGGGGAAGCGCATCCGTGGGTTACCATGGCACCATTCCACAGCGTGATTGCTTTTCCGGGGAAACCATCCTTGAATCTTCATCTATGTGAATAGGACCATTCTCCGACAAATAGAGAAACAAATTCAGTTCAGTAACTTTCCCTCCCTGTCCACGAAGCGGGCTCCCGTTCATTTCAACGTCGAAATCAACAAGCATTTTCGACGTCCTCTACGTTTACCCTCCTCCTTTGGAAAGTTCCATTGTGCTTCTCGGGCGAAAACCACGAGGCCTTCTTTTTCATCGGCCCTTCATTTTTTCCCGGATTCCTGCCGCTTTTCATCGACATAACCCCGATCTCGGCGCAGCAATTCTCCCGCCAGTGCCAAATAGGCAAGTGCGCCACTGCAATTCTTGTCATAAAGCAATACGGGCAGTCCATGGCTCGGGGCCTCGGCGAGGCGCACATTCCTGGGAATCACGGTCCCGTACACCCTATCCCCGAAATGCTTGATCAGTTGAGCGGATACCTGATTGGAAAGGTTATTGCGGGTGTCGTACATGGTGCGCAGCAACCCGTCCACGTGTAGCCTGGGATTCAGGATGCTGCGTATCTTTTCGATGGTTTCCAGTAGCGCGGAAAGCCCCTCCAGGGCGTAATACTCGCATTGTATCGGGATCATCACTGCATCCGATGCAACCAATGCGTTGATGGTGAGCATACTCAAGGTCGGCGGGCAATCGATGATTACGTAGTCGTAGTCGCCGCGAACCGGGTCGAGGGCGTGTTGCAGGCGGAGTTCGCGGGCAAATTCGTCCAACAACCCGATTTCGGCACCGGTGAGATCCGCGTTGCTCGGCAACAGCATGTACTTGCTGTGTTCCACGAACACCAGGGAATCGGCAAGCCGCTTTTCATTCATGAGCACATCGTAGCTCGAAGCATCGAGATTATTCTTATCGATGCCGCTGCCCATGGTCGCGTTTCCCTGTGGATCCAGATCGATCAACAAGACGCGTCGTTTGGCGGCGGCTAGGGAAGCACCCAGGTTGATGCTGGTAGTTGTTTTGCCTACCCCGCCTTTCTGATTGGCAACCGCGATGATTTTTCCCATGTCACTGTAAAGATTCAGATTGTGAAAGCTGTTCGATAATGACCAAATGCCGCTCGGCGGCAAGGCCGGGTACCTCGAGCGCGACGACCCGGATCCCGTGGAAGGTCGCTGCCTCGGAAAAACGGTCGTATCCTCTTGGAGAATCGACGCTTCGAGGGCGCGCCAAGATCCGCCGCGTAGTTTCCGGGACGGACCTCCCCAAGCCCCCGATGCCATCGATTTCCTTCATGATCTCCTTCATGGTCCCCTTCATCGCCAACAGGCGACCGCCCTGGGCCAGCAACCGTGCCGCATGCCCTCGAAGGACCGAGAGAGGCCCGAAGGCACGCGCGGTCACCGTCGTAAAAGGAGACTCGGGCGCGTATTTCTCGGCGCGCATATGCACGACCTCCACATTCGGCAATCGGAGTTCCGTCACCACCTGCGTGCAAAAACGCGTCTTTTTTCCATTCCCATCCAGCAACACACAGTGCACATCGGGGCGGGCAATGGCCAGAACCACGCCCGGAAGACCCGCGCCCGTGCCGAGATCCAGGAGGCGCGTCCCTCGAATATAGGGCGCAACCACAAGGCAATCCAGGACGTGGCGTTGCACCATCTCAACCGGATCCCGAACCGAGGTCAAATTATAGGCCCGATTCCAACGCGCCAATAGCCCTACGTAGCGAACCAGGGCGTGGCAAGTCTCCTCCTCAGGTGCGAAACTCGTTTGCCCAAGACATTGTCTTACGCTTTGCAGGGGTTCATTTGTCGTGATGATTCTGTCCAATGTTGCGTTTGGATATTGTATATGTTACTCGTCGAATAGTAGCTGCATATTATCCCTTCCTGTGCAACTTCGTGAGTTTTTTATTTTGTTTATTTCCCATTCAGCTTCGCAAACGAGTCACGTTTTACAAAACACCGATTTTGCTTTACCGACACCCAATCATGCTTTGTCGGATCGAGCACAAGCTTCACTAGTGAGTTGGATCCAGGAAAAGAGCAATATCGGTGTGAGCACCAAAAATATCGTTCCACATACCGCGGGGCCATTCCTGGCGCGCGGGGACTCACGAAACGCTATGGTCACGTGGTAGCACTGGATGTGACCGACTTCGATCTCTACTCCAACGAGGTGCTGGGCGTTATCGGCGACAACGGGGCGAGAAATCCACCCTCATCGAGGCAATCTCCGGTGCCGTGATCCCGGGGGCCATGGATTCGTCTGGAAGGAAAGCAAATCCACTTTACCCTGCCCAGGGAAGCGCGCAATACCGGTATCGAGACGATTCATCAGAGCCTTGCGCTCGCTCCGGTGCTATCCATCGTGGACAACCTGTTCCTGGGACGAGAAATCAGAAAGCCTGGTCTACCCGGCAAATGGCTGCGGTTGCTTGATCCCAGGCACCACACCATGGCCGATGCCGTTGCCTTCATGACCGGTGCTAGGGATTGGGAGTCATAAAGGCGTTATACAGGCCTGTGATTGTTGGGTTTTTTCGTGGAGTGGTTGACGCAGGCGAGGGGCCGAATAACACTGGTTTTGCTTTACGACGACCAGATCACGCTTCACCGGTTTCGGTTCGAGGCGAAGCTTCGCTAGTTGGTGGTGATGCTCAAGAAAGGAATAACCAATCTCTCCAAACAACCGCGCCGGAAAATGGATTTCCGGCGCGGTTTTTTTATGGACGTCTACCGGATTTTTCGTTCAAAAAAGCCGGCAGACTGAAGGATAAAGTCTACTTGGTAGGTCGATTATCAATCAGATCATTGACCACGGAAGGATCGGCGAGCGTCGAGGTGTCGCCCAGGCTATCCAATTCATTCGCCGCCACCTTGCGCAGGATCCTACGCATGATCTTGCCGGATCGGGTCTTGGGCAGACCCGGCGCCCATTGGATGACATCTGGGGCCGCAATGGCGCCGATCTCGTCGCGCACCAGGGCAATCAATTCCTTGCGGAGCGCCTCGGAGGGTTCTACGCCCACCATGGGGGTTACATAGGCGTAGATGCCCTGCCCTTTGATGTCATGGGGAAAACCGACCACGGCGGCCTCGGCGACATCCTTGTGCAGCACCAAGGCGCTTTCCACCTCGGCAGTGCCCATGCGATGACCGGATACATTGATGACGTCATCGACACGCCCGGTGATCCAGTAATAGCCATCCTTGTCCCTGCGTGTCCCATCTCCGCTGAAATACTTGCCGGCGTAGGTTCGGAAGTAGGTATCGATGAAGCGTTGGTGATCGCCGTAGACGGTACGCATCTGGCCGGGCCAGGGCCGACTGATGCAAAGCCCCCCCTGGGTCTCCCCCTCGAGGACATTGCCTTCGGCGTCCACCAGTTCGGGGACGATGCCGAAGAAGGGCCGGGTGGCGGAGCCGGGTTTGAGCTTGGTGGCACCGGGCAATGGCGTAATCAGAATGCCGCCGGTTTCCGTCTGCCACCAGGTATCCACGATGGGACAACGCCCGTCGCCGACCACATGGTAGTACCATTCCCACGCCTCGGGGTTGATGGGTTCGCCGACAGTTCCCAATAATTTCAAGGTCTTGCGGCTGGTCTTTTTCACCGGTTCATCGCCCTGGCTCATCAGGGCACGGAGCGCGGTGGGGGCTGTATAGAAGATGTTGACGTCGTGTTTATCCACCACCTGCCAGAAACGGCTGGCGTCCGGGTAAGTGGGTATGCCCTCGAAGGCCAGGGTCACCGCGCCATTGGCAAGCGGCCCGTACACGATGTAGGTATGGCCGGTTACCCATCCGACATCCGCGGTGCACCAGTAGATATCCCCATCGTGATAATCGAATATGTACTTGTGGGTCATGGCGGCGTAGAGCAGATACCCCCCCGTGGTATGCAATACGCCCTTGGGTTTTCCAGTGGAGCCGGAGGTGTACAGAATAAACAGGGGATCCTCGGCGTCCATGGGCTCCGGTTCACAGACGGAATCGGCGCCTGCCATGGCCTCTTCGTACCAAACATCGCGTCCCTCTTTCCAGGCAATGGAACCACCCGTCCGTTTCACCACGAATACGGTATGGACATTGGGACAACTCTCCAGTGCCTTATCGGTATTGGCCTTCAGTGGGACCGGTCGACCACCACGCAGACCTTCGTCGGCGGTAATCACCACCTGGCAGTCCGAATCCAGGATGCGATCCTTCAGTGCCTCCGGTGAAAAACCGCCGAACACCACGGAATGAATGGCACCGATCCGGGTGCAGGCAAGCATCGCCACGATCACTTCGGGAATCATGGGCATGTAAATGGACACCCGATCCCCCTTGGCGACGCCACGCGCCTTCAATGCATTGGCAAAACGGCAGACCTCGGCATGCAGTTCCCGATAGGTAATCTTCTTATCCACCTGCGGATCATCGCCTTCCCAAAGAATGGCTACCTGATCGCCCCGGCTATCCAAATGGCGGTCCAGGCAGTTGAAGGAAACATTCAACTTGGCACCCTGAAACCACTTGATACTGGCATCGTTGTAATCCCACTCACTGACCTTCTTCCATGGCTCGAACCAGGTCACGAATTCCTCGGCTTGCTCGGCCCAGAAGGCGTCCGGATCCGAGACGGATCGTCGATACATCTCCTGGTACTTGGCATCATCGATGTGGGCGCGTGCGGCAAATTCCGCCGGTACGTCATAGACTTTTTGATCGGACATCTATTTCTCCTCATTTGGAAATTCAAGCACAACTCTTCCCTCGGTAATCGGCATCAATCGAGGGATAATGTTCACCTCCAGCAAAAGAATAAACCTCAAGGCACTATAATGCATGATTCTCGACATTGGAGTCGATTTCTTATTTCGAAAGCTTTGCATGAAGTCAGTTTGGCTATCTATTCTCTAGCGAAGCTCCGCCTCGAACCGATGAAGCGTAATTTGGTAGTAAGAGCAAAAAATCAGCGTTTTGTAAAACTTGATCATTCGCGAAGATGAGCGGGAAATAAAACAAAAAAATCCATCCGTGCGAACCAGAAAAATAAGATAGAACATGTTAGCGCTTCGCGCCAGGACCGAAGCGGGGTGGGTCTTGGCATACGCATCGGTTTTCTCGGGATTTTTGTTTTTCCGATACCTGAAACGAAACGCCGTAGCTACCGCGTTAGCCGCATGATCGCCAAGCTCCGTGGCCATCGGCTTATCTCGAAAGTCAAAAACTCCCGACTCTATCGAGTTACTTCTCTAGGAGTTTGCTCCATGTGGGCTGCTATCCGCTTCCGTAAAATCGACTTCCCCGAATACTTTGGCCATGCACAAACATTCCCCCTGTGATGTCAATTGTCGAAGGGGAATTGCATAGCTACTTAGCCGATAAACCTGACTATGGAAAGCATTATGGTAGATGGAACTACCGTGCGAACCCCTTCCTGTGCTGCCGATGTCCCTCGGAACCAGCTGAAGGAGTCTGAAAACCAAGCACTAGCGAAGCTTCGCCTCGAGCCAACAACGCATGCCCCGGTATTGGTAAAGAGAGATTGGCGCCTCGCAAAACTTGATCCACTTGTGAAGCTGAGCGGGAAATAAATAAAAATCACGACGAATAACACGTCGATGACGGACAGGACTATCGAAGAAAGTCGAGTGGTGTCGTTAGATCCAGAACGCGCGATATTTCGTCCAGGCTGGTAACGCCCTTTAGTACCTTGCGAATACCGTCGTCGGCGAGGCTGGTAAATCCCTTGGCGATGGCCGCACGGCCAATTTCGCGAATGGTGGCTCCCCCCGCCACCAGTTCGTCGATTTCCGGGTCGAAGCGCAGGAGTTCGATCAAAGCGAGTCGTCCCTTGTATCCGTATCCATCGCAATGTCGGCAACCGACGGCGTGGTAGATGGGCGGGATTGGGGAACCACTCTTGATGCCGAGGAGTCGGCATTCCTCGCCGCTCGGTTCGAAGACTTTTTTGCAGTGTACGCAAAGCTTGCGCACGAGGCGCTGGCCAACGATTCCAATGATGTTTCCCACCATGATCCCTGGACTAACGCCGATATCGATGAGCCTCGGCAAGGCGCCGAGGGCGGAATTGGTGTGCAGGGTCGAGAAAACCTGGTGCCCGGTCATGGCGGCGCGAAACGCCATTTGGGCGGTGTCACCGTCCCTTATCTCGCCTACCAGGATGACATCCGGGTCCTGACGCATGATGGAGCGAATCCCATTGGCGAAATCGAGTTTTACGGCCTCGTTGACGGAGCTTTGCCGAATCATATTCATGGGATATTCCACTGGGTCTTCCAGGGTCACGATGTTGATGGATTCGGTGTTGAGGTGATTGAGTATGGAGTATAGGGTGGTAGTCTTTCCGCTGCCGGTGGGCCCCGTGAACAATACAATGCCTTCAGGACGCGTTATCATCAGACGCAGGGTGTCCAGGGATTCCACGCCGAATCCGAGATTCTCCAAAGGCAATAGTCCTTTTTGCCGATCCAGGATGCGCAGTACGATGTTTTCTCCATGGGTAGTCGGAAAAGAAGATACCCGAAAATCTACCGGGCGTCCGGAAACCGAAAGGGAGATCCGACCATCCTGGGGTGCACGCGCTTCCGCGATATTCATGCCGGCCATAACCTTGAGGCGAACCGAGATGGCTGACCAGTAGTTTTTGTGCAGACTTCGAATCTGGCGCAGAACACCATCGATTCGATAGCGAATTCGCAGAAATTCCTGTTCGGGCTCGAAATGGACATCCGATGCGCCACGTTTTACGGCATCGGACAGCAGAGCGTTGACAAGTCGCACCATTGGTTGGCTGTATTCGTCGCTCGTAGCGTCCAAGCTCTGATAGTCCAATTCGCCGGTTTCGATCTCCCGCAAGATCCCATCCATGGATAGCTCATAGCCGTAGAATTGCTCAATGGCCTTGTATAATTCCGCCTCGCCCACGAGGAGTAACTTGATGGTGACGTGACCACCTAGTAGCGCTCTGACTTGATCGACAGCGATCACATTACTCGGATCCGTCATCACTACTGTTACAGTGTCTTTTGCCTTGTTCAGAGTTACTGCCAGCAAGCGATGGCGTTGCGCCACGTCTTTTGGAATGAGTTTTACCACTTGATCGTCGATAAGTAGTTTGGATAGATCGACGCTCTCATAGCCGAGGACACCACCGAGTACATCTCGGATCACGAACTCTGTGGCAAACCCCAAGTGGACGATGATATTGCCAATACGATCCCTATTCTTTTCTTGTTCGATGAGTGCGATGTGCAGCTGGTCTTCGCTGATTACGCCTTTGGCGACCAAGATCTCGCCGATGCGTTTGGGTTGGACATTGCGTGTCATGTTCGGGGATTGGTGTTGCGTCAATGGGGTCGACCTCGGGTCGAGGTCAAGATGGTCTCTTAAGAGACGCCTTCGAGATTTATTCGCCACTGCCACCTTGACGATCCACCCAGGTGTCGAGTTGTTTTGGATTCCGGTAATCGTAGGTGCGCGTGGCCCCGAACGTCCGTATCAAGACCGCAGGCTGTTAGTATTCTGCCCGGGATACTGAAAAAGGCCTTTATATTATCCTTATCTTCCAAGCCATCTTCGATTCCGCCTTCCGTTTTTGTTTTGGCCTTCAAGCATCTTCCCGCAGTACTGACTCCAGGTCTCCATATTCCTCATTCCTCCCGTTGCAGGAGATTTCTCAAGGTAATGCGATGGTCCCCTAAGTCAAACAGAATATATACCGAGATGGAATTACGCAAAATATCGAACAGGTTAGCGCTTCGCGCCAAGACTGAAATAGGGTGGGCCTTGGCGCACGCATCGGTTTTCTCGGGATTTTTATTTTTCCGACATATGAACATCCCCAGGGCATCGGTGGTCGATAAACGGCGCATGGGGATACTTGGTTACACTTCTACAGACCGATGTTCAGCAGGACTTACCCCGGCGTAATGGATACCCATTCCAGGGGTTTCCAGGCCTTTGTGTCAAAGTCGATTTTGTTCTACCCGTGATTGGTGAATTCCATGGCTAATAAGTACGGGCACGCCGATAATCCACCTTCCCCCCTCGTCTCCTCTATTGAGTGAAGGTACCACAGCGACATCGGAGAGCAAGGTACAAAGCATGATCGTATAGAAACCTCGCTTTGATGGCATTCGACGAAGGGGATCAGTTTCGGCGATCTTTACTTGCAGTATTGCGAGGATTGTTACCGATCAGGAATTTTTTAGTGAAACAAATTTTCTGGCAGGGAAAAAACATATAGCCCAACATCTCTGTTGGGCTATATGAGTATAGGCTCATCGTAACCGATGTACGTAAAGGAGGATCAAGGAAGCATCTTATATACGTTTCAAAATCAATGTTCCGTTAGTCCCGCCAAAACCAAATGAATTACTCAAATTGGCGTCCATTTTCATTTCCCGAGCTACTTTGGGCACATAATCAAGATCACACTCGCCACTTGGTTCATCAAGATTAATAGTGGGTGGTGCTACTTGATCGCGCAACGCCAAAACATTGTAGATTACCTCAACGCTACCGGCTGCCCCCAACATATGCCCGACCATGGATTTAGTAGAGCTTATTGCTAACCGATAGGCGTGATCACCAAATGCAGCCTTAATCGCTCTAGTTTCCGCCACATCACCAGCTGGTGTAGAGGTACCGTGAGCATTGATATATGCAATATCCTCTGGGTTCATCTTTGCATCTTTCAAACAAAGTTCCATACAACGCTTCGCACCTCCTGCATCGTCAGGTGGTAACGTTATGTGGAAGGCATCGGCATTCATGGCAAATCCCGCCACTTCAGCATATATATGAGCACCTCGGGCCTTCGCAGTATCAAGGGCCTCCAGTATCACCACACCTGCTCCATCGGATAATACAAATCCATCTCGATCCTTATCCCAGGGACGACTCGCTCTCTCAGGTTCATCATTACGCGTGGACAATGCTCGTGCTGCCGCAAACCCACAAAAATCGGTTGGGCATGTCCCCATTTCCGAGCCTCCTGCAATCATGATATCTACATCGCCACGCTCAATCATGTGTGTTGCATTACCAATATTGTGGATACCCGTAGAACAAGCCGTGGAGATACCGTAATTAGGTCCCTTAATGCCGTATCTAATAGACAAGTTGCCAGCCACCATATTAATGATGATACTCGGCACCAAAAATGGAGAAACCTTTCTAGGCCCACCTTCCAAATAAGCACTATAACCCTTCTCAAATCCCCTTAGCCCACCGATTCCCGAGCCAATGGCAACACCCACACGCTCAGCATTATCACTCGTTATCGTAAGACCCGCATCTTCAATAGCCTGAATACTCGCCACAAGACCATAGTGAATAAACGGATCCATCTTTCGTGATTCTTTCAATGAAATATAGGGAGACAGATCAAGATCACGGATGCGCCCTCCTATACGACTTGGGAACTCCGAGGTATTGAACTCATCAACAATGGATATTCCACTCCGCCCATTCAGAATGTTTTCCCAGGAATCCTTTACATTATTGCCAACAGGTGTAACCATCCCAAGGCCTGTAACCACAATACGTCGTCTCAATGCAAGACTCCTACGAAAAAGGGCAAAGAGTCACGCAAAAAAAACTATCCGCACGGCTCATTGCTAGTTACTCCTTAGCCGGTTTTACCGACCTATTTTATTTTTACGGCATTTATGCCTACCTTAGCCACGATCGGAAAACCTACGATAGGTAGATCTCAAGCATGACTATCGGAAAGAACAATCAGCTGCCTACTCGCGACTATGAAGACGCTTCAGTCAATAAGCTTCCACAACGAAACCACGAAATAGGCAAACTGACTTAGCCGATATCTCAGTGTAGGGATCTTGTTACTCCAAGCCCTACTATTCCATATGTTCCTTGATATAGGCCAAGGCTGCCTTCACCGTAGTAATTTTCTCGGCTTCCTCGTCGGGAATCTCGCAATTGAATTCCTCTTCCAAAGCCATTACCAATTCTACAGTATCAAGAGAATCAGCTCCAAGATCCTCAACAAAAGAAGCATCATCAACGACAGCTTCCTCTTTTACGCCGAGCTGATCAGCGACGATCTTTTTTACGCGATCTTCAACACTACTCATGTGAAATATTCCTCCACTTGCAAACGAAGCAATACCACGGTAAAGAGCCTCCTACTACCCGTAAGCTTCGCTTAGTTTATTGAAAAAAACCAACCTGTAAATACAGAGTCAGGATCGAAATAAAATCTCTTGCAACTTACCCTAATCGGATTAATCATCCTTTTTCCTACAGTAACCATTTAATTCTTTTCCCTTAAAAATCGGAAAAGACCATTCCCTAAGACTATTATCCCCTTTAGAGATTAGAGAATAATAAAGCCATCTAGAACCACTTATATCCCCCTGCGGGGAAAAACCCCGAAAATCCCAACTCTTCTGAAAGCATTAGCGGATACTTCCTTCCCATCACTATCCCTATTTTATCTATTTCTACTAAGGACTTGATCTAACAAAGCAGAAAAAACTCTCCTCCAAAACCGAACACAAAAAAGGAAAATAAACGATACTCCCTAACCCGCACCCATCTCATAGGTATTCGAATAACCCAGAAAACCATTTTAGAACCAACGAAGAAGACTCCAGCAATTTTCCATCGAACTGCTAATATCCAAGCGTACACTATTTTTGGTATCGTGATAAGATCCATCCAGGGAAAGTAGTTAGTAATAATTCAATTTATCGTGCTATCCCATATACATACCACCATTTACGTGTAGCGTTGTCCCAGTAACATAAGCGGCCTCGGGAGAGGCTAAGTATGCTACTGCAGCAGCCACTTCTTCAGGCTGCCCGATTCTACCTAAAGGTACAAGATTCACAACCATCTCTCGCCGCTGAGGGGATAATTTTCCCACCATATCAGTATCAATGACACCAGGAGACACTGCATTGACTGTGATGCTTCTTGGAGCAAGCTCTCGTGCGAGCGCCTTGGTAAAGCCTACGATACCCGCTTTTGCAGCGGAATAACTTACTTGACCCGCATTACCAAGGGCACCAGCCACTGAAGTAATATTGATGATGCGTCCCTTGCGCTTCTTTCCCATTGAGTAAGCACACGCACGACACATCCTATATAAAGATGTAAGATTAGTATTAATGATTAGATTCCAATCTTCCTCTTTCATTCGCAACAGCAAGCTATCGTGAGTGATGCCTGCATTATTGACAAGAATTGTAGGGAGCAATGCCTGAGTGCTAAGACGGGAAAATAGCGCAGCTACTGATGTGCTATCCGCTATGTTCAGCACTTCCCCATGTCCCTCTATGCTATGCCCTCCCAAAAGCCGAGTAATATCGGCCGCCCCACTATCAGTCGTGGAAGTACCGATGATTGTAGCTCCCTGATGCCCCAGTATAACAGCAACAGCTTGACCAATCCCGCGGCTTGCACCCGTAACTAAGGCGATTTCACCCGTAAGACTCATCTGTGAACCTCCATTAGCATTCAAGTTTGGGGATTTATACTCATCAGTTAGTTAAAAGGGACTAACTCGCATTCTCATCGGATTTCCCTTCGCATTAAGAATGGTGGGGGAAATCTAGCGAATCACGATAAGCTAGTCAATATGCAATTCCCCCTCAAGAATAGAGTTTTCAAACTCTTAATAACTTTAGTACCGAATGAGTGCTGAACCCCAGGTAAGCCCCCCACCAAACGCTTCCAAAAGCACAATTTGACCACGTTTTACTCGACCATCACGTACACCAACGTCAAGTGCTAAAGGTACAGATGCAGCAGATGTATTACCGTGTTCTTCAACGGTCATTATCACTTGTTCCATCGGTAACCCCAATTTTTTCGCAGTCGCCGTGATAATTCGAATATTAGCTTGATGAGGAATGAGCCAATCCAAGTCCTTTTGATTAAGATTGTTGGCGGCAAGCGTTTCATCGACGAGGCGGCCTAACGTTCGAACAGCTATCTTAAAAACCTCACCCCCCTGCATTTTTACATAGGCTGGATAATCATGTTCGTGAAATACACCGCCATCTACATATAGTAATTCCTCATAGCGCCCATCTGCGTGTAAATGGGTTGACAAGATGCCCGGTTCCTCACTGGCACCAAGCACCACGGCTCCTCCCCCATCACCAAAAAGTACGCAAGTACCCCGATCAGACCAGTCCAAGATCTTGGAACTCGCATCTACTCCTACCACAAGCGCACAGGTTGCAGATTGAGTGCGAATGAATTGGTCTGCTGTACCAAGTGCATAGATAAAACCTGTACATACTGCCTGCACATCAAATGCTGGACAGCCTCTTATACCAAGCTGAGCCTGAACTCGACAGGCAGTTGCAGGATAAACAAGATCCGGTGTAGTAGTACCAAGCACGATTAAATCAATATCCTTAGTACTGATTCCTGCAGCTTCGATAGCGCGAAGCGAAGCCTTCTTGGCTAAAACAGATGTAGTCTCCCCATCTGAAACCAAATGGCGTTGACGAATACCAGTACGTTCTCGGATCCATTGATCGGAAGTCGCAACATCTTTTTCCAATTCGGCATTCGTAACAACACGTTCCGGTAAATATCCCCCTGTCCCCAAAATTCGCGAGAAAATCATCCTTGTCCTCCCCATCTCGGCATCAGCAATACTATCTCGTAAGCAGTATTACCTGTTCGTACAGAGGAAATAGAGACTTTCATAAAAAAGAAACCTCCATGATCGCGCCTGGAAGTCAGCATATATTCGCGTTCATTCGCGTTCATTCGTGGTTCTCTCAAAGGCAGAATTAACAGTATGGAAAATTCTCAACAACTTCCCTTACTCCAGTCATGAGACCAGCTTTCTGGGCTATTCCAAGAGTAACAATAGTGAATCGTGTCAGTTTACGTTGTTTTATTTCCCTCTTTGTAAAGGGGGAGGATTCCTTTTAGCGAATATCAAGCACACAAACACCTCCACGGGAATCCCACGCCACCCAAACAAACCCGCCACATTAGGTAAGGTTGTAAACGATAAATGTCAATAGAACTTGACCTTTAACCTCGACCAAAGTTGACGAAATAAATCTTCTTTACGCAAGACATACCCTATCTTTGTCTAATTGATGGCTTATTCAGTAATAATTGCATCCTTTCAGGTCAAGGACATAACCCATCCCTACCTCGGGCCGGGCAGTGCATTCGTCGCCAATCTTACACATCACGTGGAACTCAATGCCCGTGGTACCCAATCGATGACCCAACTTACATCATATCCCCTTACCTACACTCAAACTTAGTCTTGCCTTATAGCATACATTGCGCATCATTTTAGCCATCTTGCGTTCTGCTGCATCAAGCGAGATCAACGTGGCTTCTGCTTCCACAACTGGCGAAGCTCCGTCCCAAACCGATGAAGCGCGATTTGGTCGTCGTAGAGCAAAACTAGCGTTTTGTAAAACTTGACTCATTTGCGAAGATAAGCGGGAAATAAACAAATTAATACGCCTCTCACGTTTAAGTCCGTTATCCAGGATAATCTTGAACAAAATACCGAAAAAATTTCATAGCAAGAGAAATACATCTTTATAATCATAAAGATACACACGTTCCCCAAAAATCCAACCTTTTCAGGTTAGCTTTTTGGTTCCGGCTACGCCGGGCTGGATAATAGCCCCAAACCTTGGTGCCCCGTCTTTCGATGAAAAAGCCATTGTACAAACCCCATACCTTGAGCACCACATCCACATTGAAACGATCATCGAATATTGCCCCATTTCTCCGAATCTTAAATTATAGTTGCCCGCTCAAAAAATTCCTCTGCAATTATCTCATGGAGCAAGTGATTTCGGTTGAATAGTTCCAAGTAACTCTCGTAAGCCACCTATAGACAAACCGCACTCAAGAACGAATTCCAGCCCTTGAATTGGAGTCATAACTTCAGAAAATGAATCGAAATAACTAGCGAAGGATAGAATTTCAGTTGAAGCAGTTTTAGGTTTTAAGTGGCCTATTGATTGGAGAAAGGGATTTTCGCCCCAATTACACCGCTTTCCAAAACTTGATCCATTTGTAATGGATTTCGGGTGCTTAAATTCTTTAATCAGCTGCATCTCTCAACATCAGCTCAAGCTGCTCACTGATCAAAGAGGGTACATTCTTGCGGCATTCGGCCATGGCCTGTTTGATAGCATTTGTGAAGGAGAACACATCGGCACCTCCATGACTTTTAACCACAATTCCCCGCAACCCCAACAAGCTGGCACCATTATACCGTCGCGGATCGACTCTTTCGCCAAGACGGTCGAGCACAGGCTTCGATGCAAACCCTGCAATTCTACTCAACAAACCGCCCTTAAATTCCTGTTTGATAAAATGGATAATCATTTTCGCTACTCCCTCACTAGCTTTAAGTGCGACATTACCGACAAATCCGTCGCACACAATGACATCCGCTACCCCTTTATAGATATCATCTCCTTCCACGAATCCGATATAGTGAATATTGGCCGCAGATAACAAGCGGCCTGCCTCTTTTACGTTCTCGTTACCTTTTATCTCTTCTTCGCCAACATTGAGCAAGCCAACCTTTGGCCGCAAGTTACTATCCACAGCACCTGCTAAAACGGAACCCATAATGCCGAATTGAAACAAATGTGTAGGAGTAGAATCAATATTAGCACCAAGATCCAACAAATGCGCGTGTCCTGCAATGGATGGCAGAGATGTACATATAGCAGGGCGATCGACACCAGGAAGTGTCTTTAACACAAAACGAGCCGTTGCCATTAACGCACCCGTATTTCCGGCACTAACACAGGCATCGGCTACTCCCTCCTTGACGAGATTGATGGCCACCCGCATAGAGGAATCTTTCTTATTACGCAGCGCAAGAGAAACCACGTCATCCATCTCTACTCGTTGAGACGCATGACATATAACCAAGCGCTCCCCCAGCTGCACCCCGTGCGCACTAAGGGCAACACCCAACAATTCCTCATCTCCCACCAGGATCAGCCGAACACTTGATTCTTCGGCAAGAATCCTGATTGCGGCTGGTATGATTACAGAAGGACCGTAATCGCCACCCATCGCATCAAGCGCAATAGTAAGATTCAAGCGCTATTCTTCCTTATTACGAAGGCGTCTTTTCTGACTAGGTACGACTTTTTCGCCACGGTAATACCCTTGGCGACTCACATGATGGCGTAGATGTGCCTCCTCTGTTGTCGGATCGGTGGATATGGCGGGATTACGCAGCGCATCATGAGCCCGACGGGTATCACGTTTAGCACTGGATTTTCGTTTCTGCTGAACAGCCATATTGTCCCTCTCGGTTTAATATATAAATCTTCTAACCACCATTCAAAGTTACTCAATGATCGAAATACCGTACGTAAGGCCGTACAGTTTTTGGCGACCCGAGAAACTTTTGATATCAACCTGTAAGTACTAATTCAGGATATTTCTTTTCAAGGAAGAACTGCTCCAAACTGTATCCGATTCGGATCAATACTAAAAATTCCGCGACAACTCACCAACTAGCGAAGCTTCGCCTCAAGCCAACAACGCATGACCCGATATTAGTAGTAAAGATAGATTGACGACTCGCAAAACTTGATCCAATCGTGAAACTGGGCGGGAAATAAATAAACTAATCAAGGCTTCCGGATATACCCTTTTCCTCATGTTCCATAAGACCACTCAATAATGCAAATGGTTTATTCCGATCACTGTGCGTAGATTCGTCGACCAAATACCTTCCCGCAATATCGCAGACCCCATTGGGATGCCTTGGTACAGTAGGCAGAGTCAAGAGCAGTTCATCTTCGATGATATCCGACAGGGCCACGGCAGTGTCATCATCTATTACCACAAGCGGCTCGAAGCCCGGACTTATATGCTTTATACAATCCATCTGATCATCCGAAGCTATCATATCCAGATACATGTCACTTTCCACTCGAAGCAGTATGGTACTCAAGCAACGCTGACAAATTAAACTTAGCTCTGCCCGCACCTTACCCTGAACACTAAGATATCCCAGATCATCAGGACCAAACCAGAGATCTACCTCGGCATAACCTGCATTCACTGCCAATAAAGGTCGCAATCTACGCATCCGCGCCAGCGTGACATGACCATATAGAGCTTGTTCAGCGCGGGCAAGCCGAACTGGATAGATTAGTTCCGGTAGATCCTGTAGCATCGGGCCAGAATATTAGTGGCTACGTATTTATTACACAACTCTTTAACGACCGTAACTATATTTGCAACTCGTGGTATGTAGCGAATCAGTCAAGCGCTGACTGGATATTATAAAGGGAATAAAACCAGCTAAACAAAATTCCCGTATGCGAAACACATTGGTTCATTACAAATTTCATACCAGACAATCTGGTAAACACCATTGGTAACATCTCCCCCCATAAAACACGGGCTTTCACAACACCTTATAGAGGCGATTAACAAGAAATGATAAAAAAGGGTTCATCCGACTAAAGCGTACTTTGTTTCATGGAGGCCCTTGATTTTC
>CAZSVE010000048.1:13716-23861 GCA_964610175.1 uncultured Thiotrichales bacterium | reverse complement strand
CGCTAACATGTCCTCCATGCGATGGAATTTTGGTTCCGGCTTTGCCGGGTTAGGCGCTTCGTCCCTTCTCTGGAGAAACTTCGACAATGGGCACCGATCCGATGTATAGCCGGACGCGGACGATTGCCCCATCATGGTGCGATCATACATCGAGGCCGAAGTAGGATACGGCAGCGGCGATAGCGATGGCGGCAGTAGTGGCAGAGGCAAAGCGATACCATGGGAGCCGAACCTGACGAGGGTAAAATGAACGTCGCCGCAATACGTTTTGCGACTGGCATTTTCAACCGGGACCACCGCATGAAAGGAGGATACCTCGATGAACGATTCTACTCGCAGAATAACGGCTTCGATGCTCTATGACCTCGTTCAGTGTCCGCATCGGGTCACGATGGATATCCATGGCGATCCTGCCCTGCGCGATGAGATCAATCCATTCGTTCAACTTCTTTG
Source organism: uncultured Thiotrichales bacterium (assembly GCA_964610175.1). Classification (GTDB taxonomy): domain Bacteria; phylum Pseudomonadota; class Gammaproteobacteria; order HK1; family HK1; genus CAZSVE01. Next base: position 23,408 of record CAZSVE010000048.1, on the reverse strand, counting down.
GGAAAAGGGTACGACCCATGAGCACGATGTCATCGACGGCCTGGATGTGGCGGTTGTCGATCTTTCCCCTCATTCGGGGGAAGAAAAGGAATTCCTGACTCGAAAAGCCATGGATGACGCTGCTCCTCTCATCCATGGCGGGCGAATATCGGTGGATAATCTCCTCGGCTATCCCGATCTGCTACGCAAAAGCAACGATGGATATATCGCCGGGGATATCAAGTCGGGAGCGGGTGAAGAGGGAGATGAGAATGGCCGCAAGCCAAAAAAGCACTACGGGGTTCAGTTGTCTCTGTACACGGACATCCTTGCCCGTTGTGGTATGGGCGCATCACGCAGATCATTTGTATGGGATATTCATCGTGACGAGGTTACCTATGACCTCGATGAGCCACAGGGAAAGCGCAATCCGTGGACCATGTGGGGGGTCTATCGGGACGCATTGCAACAAACCCAGGGCATCATCTCCCGTTCGTTGGACACAAAGCCTGCCTATGGTAGTTCCTGCAAGCTTTGTCATTGGTACAGCGCTTGCCTGGCTGCCCTCGAGGAGAGCGATGACCTGACCCTGTTGCCCGAATTGGGCAGAGCGAAGCGCGATGCCATGATGGATCGGATCCCGAGCATTTCCGATCTGGCATCCATCGATGTCGAGGGGTATATAACGGGCAGAAAAACCGATTTCCCCGGCATTGGTCCGGATAGTCTGCGCAAGTTCCAGGCGCGGGCGAGGCTCAATGTCGCCCCGGATGCAAAGCCCTACTTGAAGGCACCGCTCACCCTTCCTCTCTCGGATACCGAACTCTTTTTCGATATCGAGGTCGATCCCATGCGCGATTTTTGTTATCTGCATGGTTTTGTCGAACGCAGGGGCGGGGATAACACAACGGAAAAATATACGGCCTTTTTTACCGATGCTGTCCATGCAAAGGAAGAAGAGCGGGCCTTTTCCGAGGCTTGGCAATACATCGTGGAAAGGCAACCTTGCGTCGTGCATTACTACTCCAAGTACGAACGCACGATTTGGCGCAAGTTGCAGTCCAAGTACCCTCGCGTTTGTTCGACAGAGGATATCGAGGATTTATTCGATCCGGCTCGGTCCGTCGATCTCTACTTCGATGTCGTAAAGAAGGCCACCGAGTGGCCGACAAAAGATCATACCATCAAGACACTGGCGACATTCCTTGGCTTCGAGTGGCGGGATACTCATCCATCCGGAGCGGCTTCCATCGAGTGGTTCGATCAGTGGGTTCGAAGCGGCGATCCGAGTATTAAGGGACGTATCCTCGAATATAATGAAGATGATTGCATTGCCACCCGTGTCTTGTTGGATGGGATTCGCGAGTTGCCCTATTTTGAATAGATTTTGCCTGTCTGCAAGCAACTCGCTATGGTGGATTTTCTAGCGAAGCTTCGCCTCGAACGAATGAAGCATAATTTGGTATCAGCAGAGCAAAACCAGCGTTTTGTAGAACGTGGCTCATTTGCGAAGCCGAGCGGGAAATAAGCAAAGTAGTGCTTGAACAAAACTGCTTTACCACGGTAATCTTTGCCTGGAAGCATCGAAGTCACTTTGTTTTGTCGCTTTTGTGGTCTCCAAGAACAGGACGGATATCCGATGGGTGATTCCTCATCGGGGCCGTTCATCGTCATCGTGTTTTAACTTGCTGTGTATCTCGATTTGTTTATTTCCCGCTCGGCTTGGCAAATGGGAGAAGTTTTACAGAACGCCAATTTTGCTTTACCGATGGCTAAACGATGCTTCATCGGTTCGAGGCGGGGCCTCGCCAGGGGAATTAAAACACGTCATCTGATGTTTTAGACGAGAACCGTGCCAGAAGTCCCTTTCTGTCACAGTTGGTTGCAAGTATGGAACACACCGATTTCCTGGTTGTTATTTTCGATTCCGGCTACGCCGGGTCAGGAGCGTCATAACACCGATGGCAAAATTTTCGCGTGGCAGGCGAACCGAGACCCGTCGTGCAGTATTGCAAGCCCTGTATCAGTGGCAAATAACCAAAGGGAATCCGGATGAGGTTACATTCCCCGAGGAATGGGAATTTCCTCCCCTGGATGGAGATTACTTCCGGGAGTTGCTGCGGGAGATTCCCCGCTGTGTCGATGACCTGGATGCTCGGCTGATACCCGCCCTCGATCGTCCCATGAACCAAGTCAACCCCGTCGAGCGGGCCGTCTTATGGATCGGTGCCTATGAATTGATGTTTCGGTCCGATGTACCCTGGCGGGTCGTCGTCAACGAAGCGGTGGAGTTGGCAAAGGCCTTCGGGGCCGAGCAAAGCCATAAATATATAAACGGTGTTCTCGACAAGATAGCGACAAGCACGAAAACCTCATCGCTGACATGAGGTGCGCCCGCGAAACGGATCGCGGGAAAGGCGTCGATTTCTGTTCTTATGGGAGGTTTTGGCGATAATTTGTTCGGGGCTGTCCTGGTTATCAGGGACAGCCCCATTTGTTTATTTCCTGCTCATTTTCGCAAATGAGTTTTACAAAACGACCGAATTTTCTTTACTGATACCGAACCATGCTTCACCGGTTCGAGGCGAAGCTATCGCTAGATGCGCTTTTCTCGCCATGGAATCGGGTTCGGGGCTCCTGTACCAATCGCTGGAAGCGCGTCGGGAACCCTGCGATGGCGGTGATGGATACCCTCGACATCGATCCCGTCCGATCCCCCCAGGGCATCATCGATTCCATCCAATCCAAAGGCACCGAAATCCATCGTGGATTTCGGCCATGCATCAAAAGGGGAGGAAATCCTGGCTCTTCGGGAAAATCCGTAACTGAAGTCACTGCCAGGGTGAAGTAGTCATTCTCCCTCCAATTGCTCCATCCGAATTCTTGCTACCCTGCCATTGATGCTGCTCGATTTTTCGATCTCGGCGATGGCCTCGATCATTTGGCCTTCCAGGACGCGATGCGTCAACATAATGAGGGGCACGTCGGAAACACCCGGAAGGGGTTCTTTCTGGACCACGGCCTCGATGCTGATCCCACGGTCTCCGAAGATGGTTGCCACCTCGGCAAGCACCCCGGGCCGATCGGCGGCTCGCATGCGGAGATAATAGGCGGTCGTTACCTTTGCCATGGGCAGGATTGGGATATCGTGCACGGCATTGGGCTGAAACGCCAAGTAGGGTACGCGGCTCTCGTGAGACGTTGTCAATGCGCGGCTAACATCGATGAGATCGGCCACTACCGCGGAAGCCGTCGGTTCCGACCCAGCGCCGGCGCCGTAGTAGAGCGTCGACCCCACAGCATTTCCTTTTACCAGCACCGCGTTCATTACGCCATTCACGTTGGCGATAAGTCTGCGTTCCGGGATCAGGGTAGGGTGTACGCGAAGCTCGACGCCCATCTCGCTACGCTTGGCAATGCCAAGGTGCTTGATTCGATAGCCAAGCTGTTCCGCGTATCCCACGTCTTCCGGAGTGATACCCGTGATGCCTTCCGTATAGACCTTGTCGAATTGCAATGGGTTGCCGAACGCAATGGCCGCCAGAATGGCGAGTTTATGGGCAGCGTCGATCCCTTCCACATCGAAACTCGGGTCCGCCTCGGCATACCCCAGCGCTTGGGCCTCGGTGAGCACGTCGGTAAAGGGTCGGCCTTTGTCCCGCATCTCGGTGAGGATAAAGTTGCCTGTACCGTTGATAATGCCAGCCACCCACTCGATACGGTTGGCACCAAGCCCTTCGCGAAGCGCCTTGATGATCGGGATGCCGCCACCGACCGCTGCTTCGAAGGCGACGATCACATCATTTGCCTTGGCCGCCTGGAATATCTCGTTACCATAGTGGGCGATAAGGGCCTTGTTGGCTGTTACTACATGTTTTCGATTGGCAATCGCCTCCATGATCAGCGATTTGGCCGGTTCCATGCCGCCAAATAGCTCCACCACGATGTCGATATCCGGGTTGGTCACGACTTCCTCGGGTCGATTGGCAATGGTTATCCCTTCCATCGATCCGATTGCTTCGGCGTCGAATTCACGAGCGCAAGTTTGGGTTACCCGGATGGGGCAGCCCGCGCGGCGCGCTATTTCCGGGCCATTTCGAGTCAGGACGCGCAAAGTGCCGCTACCTACCGTACCAAGACCGAGTAATCCGACACGAACCGGGTTCATAGACAACCTCCAGTTTTTTCAGGCATCGACAGGCCGGTTTTTCGGCATGTCGGACGATTTTCGATAAGATTTATCGTTGGAGTACCTCTAGCGAAGCTTGCGCTCGAACCGACAAAGCATGCTCTGGTATCGGCAAGGCAAAATTGGCGTTCTGTAAAACTCGACTCATTTGCGAAGCTGAACGGGAAATAAACAAACTGGATTGAGAGGGACATCCTATTCTTCCTTGTCATGAATCATGCAAGGCCCGCTATCTTTTTTCCGGGTCCTTGCGCAGCAGATTGCGAATGCCGCGGATTGCCTGCCGGGTTCGGTGTTGATTCTCGATGAGTGCAAAGCGTACGTACTCATCCCCGTATTTGCCGAAACCGATACCCGGAGAGACCGCGACCTTGGATTCGGAAAGCAACAGCTTGGAAAATTCCAGTGATCCCATGTGGCGATGGGCTTCGGGGATGCGGGCCCAGACGAACATGGTCGCTCGTGGTTTTTCCACCGGCCAACCGGCCAGGTTTAGCCCCTTGCACAGAACATCGCGGCGCTTTTGATAGGTGGTGCGTATCTCTGTCAGGCATTCCTGGGGGCCTTCCAGGGCAGTAATGGCGGCTATCTGGATTGGCGTAAACATCCCATAATCCAGATAGGATTTCATGCGCGCCAGGGCACCTATCAATTGCTCGTTCCCCACCATGAAACCGACTCGCCATCCAGGCATGTTATAGCTCTTGGAAAGAGAGAAGGATTCCACGGCACACTCTTTCGCGCCCGGGACCTGGAGAATGGAAGGCGCCTGATAACCATCGAAGCAGAGGTCGGCGTAGGCGAGATCCTGCACGACCCATATCTCGTATTCCCGCGCAATTGCCACAACCTTCTCGAAGAAATCCAGTTCCACGCAGTGGGTCGTGGGATTGCAGGGAAAACTCAATACCAACACCTTGGGGCGCGGCCAGGAATGGTGGATGGCCTTCTCCAATTCCTCGAAGAAATCAATCCCCGAGATCATCGGCACATGGCGAATATCCGCACCTGCAATGACGAATCCGTAAGGGTGGATGGGGTAAGAGGGATTCGGAACCAGGACAGCATCCCCCGGACCCACGATGGCGAGCGCCAAATGGGCGAGCCCTTCCTTGGAACCGATGGTGACGATGGCCTCCTGTTCCGGATCGAGATCCACATCGAAACGGTTTTTGTACCAGTTACAGATGGCGCGCCGCAGGCGGGGAATCCCCCGCGATAGGGAATAGCGATGAGTATTGTGGCGCCTTGCCGCTTCCACCAGCTTGTCCACGATGTGCTGCGGCGTGGGCCGTTCCGGATTCCCCATGCCGAAGTCGATGATGTCCTCGCCACGCGCGCGCGCCTTGGACTTCAATTCGTTGACGATATTGAATACATAGGGCGGCAGGCGTTTGATCCTGGGGAATTCGGCTTTCATGGGGGTTACTCGGACGGTTCCCAAAGGTCCCTTGCATAGTGACGAAATGACATTGATTCGTTTATTTTCCGCTCAGCTTCGCATAATGAGTCGAGTTCTACGGAACACCGATTTTGCGTTATCGGTGCCGGGTCATGCCTTGTCGGTTCGAGCACAAGCTTCGCTGGAACGACCGCGCCGACATTACCCAATCGATCGAACCGATGTCAATCGAGGTCTTCCTCTCTCGTTGGAGCCATTTGGAGCATCCATTGGCAGATGGTGAAAAAGTCTGTTCCCTAACTTTTTCACTTTCGACACACAGTGTCACATACAGGGCGGCGAAAAATTGCATTTTTTATCACACTGTGAACCAGAATTTTCAGACGCGTTCCAAGAAATCCAATGTCGACCAAAACGTGGGCATATTAACAAGGGTGATTTTATGTACGTGGCCTTTTTATGTTACTCCTACGGATTCCAACGCAAAATCAAAATCAATACCAGCAACAAGACAATAGTATGAATCGCAATGAACCACATGAATTTTGGTTTGAACCAACCAAGTTTTTCTACGGAATATTCACCCTTCCTTTGCACAGTGAGTAATAAGGATGCATTTGCCAATAACACCATGAAAATAGAAGCGATCATCGACAAGCTGTCATCGGAAAGAAATACCAGGAAATCAGCCATTGTTTGCTCCTTCGGAAGCACCTAGTTGACCAAATATATCTTGCCAAAAGAAACCGTTTTGGAATCCGAAAATAAGCATCAATACTGTTTCATCAGAGCCTTTTACAAATTTAAATACAGTTCCATAGACCATTGGAGAAACCAACAACGGAATGAATAGCAGCTTCCATTCGAATTGAGTCCCCTTTGTTAGGTGGTCAAATATTACCTTCGAGGCCATACCCAATATCATCGCGACAAACACACCGATAAGAAAAATAACCTCTTTCGTTTTATCTGAAAAGTTCACCGTTATCCTACCTTCGTTGGGAATCGTAGTTCGGGGTTAGCGCAGCGTAACCCAATCAAGCGCCGGATTACTGTTACGATTCCGTAGATATCCCAACCCTGTTTTCTAGCCCAACTCGTACGACAAAAGACCATCGGCTAGTTTCGGTTCGAACCAGGTGGACTTGGGGGGCATCAACAATCCGGCATCGGCAACGGCCAGGAGTTCCGAGATTTGGGTCGGATAGAGGGAAAACGCTGCGGCCATCTCTCCCTCGTCCACACGGCGTCGCAGTTCTTCCAGTCCCCGGACGCCGCCGACGAAATCGATACGTTGATCGTGTCGGAGGTCCCGAATGCCCAGAATGGGATGGAGTAGCCAGTCGGTGAGGAGGCTCGCCGCCAGGCGCGCCACCGGATCCTGATGGGGGATACGATCCGCCGATAACGTCAATCGATACCATCCCCCCGGAAGGTACAGGCCGAATTCCCCTGGGATCGTCGGTCGTACCGGGCGGCCACTTTCGGTAACGCGAAACACCTTGCCGACCTGTTGCAGGAAATCGCCCTGTGATAGGCCACCCAATTCGCGCACCACCCGGTTGTAGTCCAGGATGCGTACCTGATCCTCGGGGAAGATCACGGTAAGGAAGAAGTTGTATGGCTCGAGGCCGGTATGATTCGGATTGGCGGAGCGGCGAAGGGCTGCCACGCGTGCCGCTGCCGCAGAGCGGTGATGTCCATCGGCAACGTACAAGGAATCGACTCCGGCGAAATGCTCGGAGATGGCCGTTATCTTGTCGGGGTCCAATATCACGCGAATGGTATGTCGAACCCCGTCCTGGGCCAGGAAATCCAGATCCGGCGACGCCTCCCGGAACTCCGAAAGGAGGCTCGTCAATGTATTCGATGTCGGACAAACCAGAAATACCGGGCCGGTTTGGGCATCGATGGCCTCCATATGGCGTACCCGATCGTTTTCTTTCTGGGGGCGCGTCAGCTCGTGTCGGCGGATGCGCTCCTCTTCGTAGGCCTGTAACGAGGAAAGCGCCGCGATGCCGACCTGGACGTGGTTGTCGGATCTCAGTTCATAGGCATAATAGCCGGGTCGATCGCGACGCCTCAGGATTCCTTCCCGAATCACTTGCTTGAAATTATGGGCCGCCCGCTCATAGACCACGTCCCGATAAGGGTCGGTGTCGGGGGGGAAGTCGATCTCGGGACGAGAAACGTGCAGGAAATGCCAGGGGTTTCCTTCGGCAAGCATCCGGGCCTCGGGCGCGGATACCACGTCGTAGGGGGGGGCCGCAACCTTGGCCACGTATTCCTGGGTTGGCATAAAGGCCGCGAAGGGCGAAATGAGGTTTATCGATTGGGTGTCTGAATAAGTTTTTTGGGACATTTTTTTGTGAATTCTTGGTTTCGGCTACGCCGGGTTGAATAGCCCCAGATCTGGATAACCTATGATACCTTAAAGATCTTGGCGTAACCGACATCCGTAGTCGATATTTTTCAGAAAATACAGATATCTTTGTTCCTCGACTTTCTACAATCTCGAGGGAGATGCAGATACATTCGTCGATAACGAAAGACAAAAAAGCAGTGCCATTGGCGAGGAATCCGCCGAATTCGAAGGATTGGATATCTCGATTTGAGCAAACCCATGAAATTAGAGGTGAATTTTTCGAGGTGCTGTCATCACGAAGCGATAAATGCTTTCTCCTCTACGAAAACGGAAAACTGATCATCGAACGCCAAAATCGGATAATCGCCGAGGATTTGTGCATCGAGTCGGTGCAAGGCGTGGATAACATCCATTTTGTTTGTGGTCGGTACTTCAAGTCCGATGAACCGTTGCCTCGGGCGTTCCCCCGGATATTCCGGAGTAAGACACGGCAAACCATATCTTGGCTCGAGGAATTTTCGCCGGGCAAGGCGATAATTCTCTCCCCCGTTCTTCTTGGCTTCGTGTTCTTGTATCGGGCGATCTTTTTCACCGTTGGCGAAACCATCGCCTTGGTTTTCCCGGATCACTGGGAGCGAAAAATTGGTGAAAACAGCTATCAAGGCCTAAGTCGAGTTGCACTTTCCGAAAGTTCCCTGACGACTCGAAGACAAGACCATCTTCGCAACAGGGCAAAAGAGATGGCCGAAGGGGCGAAGTTGGCAAGGAGGCCCCGGATTTTTTTCACCACTCCGATTTGTTGGGCGCGAATGCCTTTGCCTTTCCCGGGGGACCCATTGTCGTAACGGGTGATCTCGTCGAAATATTGGACGATGATGAACTTCTAGCCGTCATCGCGCACGAGTATGGGCATATCGAAGATCGGCATTCATTGAAGCAAATAATCGATTTGATAGGGGTATCCGTTTTGGCCTATGTTCTGTTTGGCGCGGATGACAGTATCGTCGAAGAGATAACGGCTGTCGCTATCGATATTTGGGCATTCAAGAACAGCAGGGGGTTCGAGAAGGAGGCGGACCTCGAAGCCATGGAGATACTAAGGGCCAATCATATGAAGCCTGCCAGTTTTGTGGAAGCAATCGAAAAATTGATAAAGCACGGCTGTAAAGAAACCGATGGCAATTCAAGTCGAAAATGTCTTTCCGATGCAAGGACGGATTGGTTTCCGACACACCCGGATGGTGCCGAAAGAGTAAAATATTTATCGGAACAAATCGATTAGAACGTCCCCATGAGGTAACCCCATGCGAGTTAACCCATGCGAGCTAACCTATGAACGCGGATATTTCGCTGGTCCCCAAGCTTCGGCCTGGGGGGGGCCTTTTCACTCCGACTTCCGGATCGTGCGCCCGAGCTGGAGCTTGGGTACGAGAGAAGATTTTCGAATGATCCATGCTCATTCCTCGGACGGGATATCATGGGGGCGCGAAGCCCAGTGGATGGACCGCAAGAATAAGCTTTTCAGGCGGGCCCGCGGAACACGACAAGCAAAACGACCTCGGTCATGATGGCTGCTCGATGCAATACCGATCCAAAGAAACCGATTCGAGATAAAATCCCGATCGACGAGGTTTTATTCCTGTAGGAGACCCACCATGTTCGACAATGACGTATTCGAAAAATGGCTCGATACCAAATCCCAGGACATCGTCGACAAGATGGGCCGTGGGGAACCGCTGCTCACCGAGGAGATGATG
>CAZSVE010000048.1:0-13616 GCA_964610175.1 uncultured Thiotrichales bacterium | reverse complement strand
TCAAGGCCCAATCCAATCATTTCCATCACTTGGACAAAGATCTGCGCAATGACATGAAGACATTGCGCGAGGATATGAGAGACGAGATGAAGACCCTGCGCGAGGATATGGATAAACGTTTCGAGGGGGTGGATAAGCGTTTCGAAAGTATGGACAAGCGCTTCGAACAGGTCATACGGCGCATCGATCGCTTCATGTTTTGGTCATTGGGGATCACCATAGCGTCGGCGGCCTTCGTGGTCACCTATCTGAAGTAGGAATAACCGAAGGGAAGTTTCACAATGTTCGACAATGACGTATTCGAAAAATGGCTCGATACCAAATCCCGGGACATCGTCGACAAGATGGGCCGTGGGGAACCGCTGCTCACCGAGGAGATGATGGTGCTCGTCCTCAAGGCCCAATCCAATCATTTCCATCACTTGGACAAAGATCTGCGCAATGACATAAAGACATTGCGCGAGGATATGAGAGACGAGATGAAGACGCTGCGTGAGGATATGGATAAACGTTTCGAACAGGTCATGCGGCGCATCGATCGCTTCATGTTCTGGTCATTGGGGATCACCATAGCGTCGGCGGCCTTCGTGGTCACTTATCTGAAGTAGAAATCGATTGAAGGTCATGGAGGCACGGAATGGACGTTGGGATAGCCAACCCAGAGCCCCGCTCGAAGAAGACGTTTGCGTCACCGACGATAGATTGATTTCTCGTTTCCACGCGCCTTGTGTGATGGGAATCTGCTAGCGACGCGCCCGCACCGCATACTTACGGTTCATCGCCGCACTTCGGGGTGATCTCTCCGGGGGAAGGTTTCGACCCAACCAATCGCTCATGTGGATCTGGATAGTAATTTTCGGCTACTTCGCGCTCCAGCTCGGTGTCGGCGTTTGGGCCTCCCGACAAATCCATGGTCAATTCGATTATCTCCTCGCGGGGCGTAGGCCCGGGCTGACATTGGTTACCTTTTCACTGTTTTCCACCTGGTTCGGGACGGAGGCGGCCATGGGATCGGCTGCCGCCACCGCCGAAAAGGGGCTTGCCGGGGGCCACGTCGATCCATTCGGGTATGCCCTTTGCCTCATCGCCATGGTGCTGTTCCTGGCCTGTCAGCTCCGCAAGCGTGGTTACCTTACCCTTGGGGACTTCTTTCGGGACCGTTATGGCCGCAGTGTCGAAGTCCTTGCTGTGTTTATCCTGGTAGCCGTCTCGAGTCGTGGTGGGTCGACGTATTCCACGGCTACGACGAAGCATTAGGCCATCATCATCTCCGTGGGACAGGGGCTATGGGATAGATACGCGGCTACCGGCAAACTAGGGGTATCTCGACCCGATGTCGATGATCCGTAGTGATCGAAATAGTGATAATCCGATATGAACCAGCTCATGAACACCGATATTCTGCACGCCGCGAGGCAAATAAGCCGCGCCCAGGCTATCCTCGTCGGCGCCGGCGCCGGCATGGGGGTGGATTCCGGGCTTCCGGACTTTCGGGGCGATGAGGGATTCTGGCGCGCCTACCCCCCTTTGAAGCGGTTGGGGTTGTCCTTCGTGAATATCGCCAATCCCGTATGGCTCGATGCCGACCCGAAGCTCGCCTGGGGGTTTTACGGTCATCGTCTACATCTCTACCGAGATACCGACCCCCACGAAGGCTTTTACATCCTGCGGCGCTGGATGGCCAGGGTGGGGAGCGGATTCGTATTCACCTCCAACGTGGACGGACAATTCCAAAAGGCCGGGTATGCCGAAGACGAACTCGTGGAGTGCCACGGCTCCCTGCATCATCTACAATGCATCGAGGGCTGCAGCCGGGCCATTTGGTCTGCATCGGGAACGAATGTGTCGGTAAACCTGGATACCTTTCAGGCCGCCGATCCGCTTCCCGCTTGCCCCCACTGTGGGGCGCTCGCCCGTCCCAATGTACTCATGTTCGGCGACGGGGGTTGGTGCCCGGAACGCACCGCGGCGCAGGAGGCGGCCTTTCGGCGTTGGCTTGGCAAGATTCGGGGGACACGACTCGTCATCATCGAGTGCGGGGCGGGACGCGCCGTACCCACGGTGCGTGTTACCTGCGAGGCCGTGGCAAGGGATCTTGGCGCGACACTTATCCGGATAAATCCGCGGGATTCGGAAGGTCCTCCCGGCACTATCTCCATGGTGGCGGGGGCACTGGCGACATTGACGGAGATCGAAAGGGCTATCGATAGGGGAATAAGGGACCATGGCTAGCGAAGTTTCGCTTCAAACCGACATGCTTTACTATGAAACAGTAGGCGCTCCTTCATTATCCGGGGAGTATCTCTCTCGGGTTCCTTCGTATCACCACTCTGCGAACCCGCTATTTTTCACCACCACAGGAAATGCTCGTTGTCGCAGGATCGGATCAGCTGTTTTGGGCAGGTAAGACAACTTCATAATCATGGGTGATTTCCGCCGCCTTACCCAGCATGATGGTGGCCGAGCAATATTTCTCCGTGGATAGTGCGATAGCCCGCTCGACCCGTTCCTCGGAGACCCCCTGGCCAATGATGCGATAGTGGATATGGATACGGGTAAACACCTTCGGCGGACTCGAAGCCCGTTCCGCCTCGATATCCACCACGCAATCGTCTACCGGTTGGCGCGCCTTGCGCAAAATCGAAACCACATCGAATGCCGTGCATCCACCGAGGCCAAGCAGGATCGCCTCCATGGGTCGCACGCCGAGATTGCGGCCACCCACCTCCGGGGCGCCATCCATGACCACCGTGTGCCCACTACCCGATTCACCGAGAAAGGTGGCTTGTTCCACCCATTTTATGCGTGCTTTCATGTAAATAGCTCCGTTAGGCGGGCACCGGGATCCGGCGCCGTCATGAAGGCCTCTCCAACCAGAAAGGTGTGCACCCCGTGATCGCGCATGTGCCTGACATCTTCCCGGGAGTGGATTCCGCTCTCCGTGACGATGATTCGATCCTCGGGTATGGCCGCCGACAGGGCGAGCGTGGTTTCCAGGGAGGTCTCGAAGGTGTGGAGATTGCGATTATTGATGCCTATCAATGGCGTATTCAGGGGTAGCGCCCTCGCGACCTCTTCCTCGTTGTGTGTTTCCACCAGTACGTCCATGTCGAGATGAACGGCAAGCCCCGCCAGTTCACTCAGAAGAGCATCCCCCAGGGCCGCCACGATCAATAAAATACAATCCGCGCCCAGGACGCGTGCCTCGTACACCTGATAGGCATCGATAATGAAGTCCTTGCGCAGGGTCGGCAGGGAGCACGCCGATTTCGCCTCGACAAGATAGTCGTCGTTCCCTTGAAAAAAATCTCGATCCGTCAGCACCGACAATGCGGTTGCTCCTGCCTTTTCGTATCCCTTTGCAATGGCGCTGGGATCGAATGGATCACGCAAAATACCTTTACTGGGCGAGGCCCGCTTCAGTTCCGCGATGACCACCGGTTTCCCCTTGGCGAGGGTGTCTTCGATGGCCCCGACGAAGTGCCGTGGCGGTGGGGTGTTTTCGATGCGCTCGGCCAGCTTCCGGAGCGGCAGGATCTGGGCGCGTTCCACCACCTCTTCGGCCTTGCGGCGAATGATGGTCTTCAGGATATCGGGGAGGGGGGACATGTATATTTCCGTGGGGGAAGGATGGTCAGTGTCTGGAAAGGAATGCTTGTATCGACGGTCAAGGCAATAGTTCCATCAAGGCAGTTTTACTTCCACCTGAGCAAAATCACAGCGTGGTCTTGGGATTTCTTCTTTTGCATCCAACAAACCTTGGATATGAAATTCTATCGCTTCTCCGATTAACCGAAGCGCTTCTTCCTTTGTTTCCCCGACGGCGATACACCCGGGGAGATCCGGAACGAAAGCACCGTGACTGGAAGCGCCTTTTTCCAGGATTGCCGTATATTTCATATTCAGTGTCTTCTTATTTCCGCCTGTTTCAGGATGTTGATCAATGTACCTGGAGGGATATCCACATTGGGTTTTCCCGAAACGAATTCGCTGCTGTGCTAGGCAGAGTTTTCCGGCAAGTACGCCCAATTCCTGAATGACAATCCGTCTTTCGGCCATGTGATGCAGGGGGTAAAACTTTTTCGCCCAAGCAGAGCTTGGGCGCCGCCATCGAGTACTTTGTTTATTTCTCGCTTCAGCTTTGCTGATGAGTCACCATTTGCAAAACAACGATTTTTCTTTACCAATGCTGAATCATACCTTGTTGCTTTAAGGCGAAGCTTCGCTCGTCGGTATCGGAAAAACTTTGTTTTTCCGATACGTCAAAGCATATGGCACTTATTTGGGTTCTTTCTTGTTCTCATCCACCTCCTCGAATTCCGCATCGACGACATCCTCGCCACCCGGGGTCTTGTTGGCCGAACCCGCGTCACCGGGTTGTCCGCCGGTATCCTGGGGACCGGCGCCACCTGTCTCTGCGCTCTGCTGCTGATACACCCTTTCGGCGAGTTTTCCGGAAAGCTCGGCCAATGCATTGATCTTGGCTTCGATGGCGTCCTTGTCGTCGCTCTTCATGGTTTCCTGAAGCTCGTTGACCGCAGCTTCGATGGCCTTCTTTTCCGATTCATCCACCTTGTCTCCGAGATCGTTCAAGGTCTTGTTGGTGGAATGGATGAGGCCATCGGCCTGATTCCTGGTATTGACCATTTCGTGGAATTTTTTGTCTTCCGCGGCATGTGCCTCGGCATCCTTGACCATCTTGTCGATCTCTTCGTCCGAGAGACCGCTCGACGCACGGATGACGATGGATTGTTCCTTGCCGGTCGCCTTGTCCTTTGCCGATACGTTGAGGATGCCATTGGCGTCGATATCGAAGGTGACCTCGATCTGCGGGATGCCTCGCGGCGCTGCCGGGATATCGGAGAGATCGAATCGACCCAGGGATTTATTGGCGGATGCCACCTCCCGTTCACCTTGCAACACATGGACGGTGACCGCCCGCTGATTATCGTCGGCGGTGGAGAAGATCTGGGCCGCCTTGGTGGGGATGGTGGTGTTTTTCTCGATGAGCTTGGTCATGACGCCACCCAAGGTCTCGATGCCCAGGGAAAGCGGCGTTACATCGAGCAACAGGACATCCTTGACATCCCCTGCCAGCACTCCCCCTTGAATGGCGGCACCGATGGCGACTGCCTCGTCGGGATTGACATCCTTGCGCGCTTCCTTGGCGAAGATATTCTTGACGACCTGCTGTACCTTGGGCATGCGGGTTTGCCCACCGACGAGTATCACGTCCTGAATCTCGGAGGCGCTGACGCCGGCGTCTTTGAGCGCTATCCGGCAAGGCTCCACGGTGCGGTTGATGAGTTCCTCCACCAGGGATTCCAGTTTCGCCCGGGTGAGCTTCATGTTGAGGTGTTTGGGGCCGGAGGCATCTGCCGTGATATAGGGCAGATTGATTTCGGTTTGCTGGCTGGAGGAGAGTTCTATCTTGGCCTTTTCGGCAACCTCTTTCAAACGCTGCAGGGCCAGGGGATCGTTGTGCAGATCGATGCCACTGTCTTTTTTGAACTCATCGGCGATGTGGTCCATGATGCGGATGTCGAAGTCTTCTCCCCCGAGGAAGGTGTCTCCATTGGTGGATAACACCTCGAACTGGTGCTCGCCTTCCACATCGGCGATCTCGATGATGGAGATGTCGAATGTGCCGCCACCGAGATCATAGACGGCAACCTTTACATCACCTCGTTTTTTGTCCATGCCATAGGCAAGGGCCGCGGCGGTGGGTTCATTGATGATTCGTTTTACTTCGAGGCCCGCGATGCGACCTGCATCTTTGGTTGCCTGGCGTTGCGAGTCATTGAAGTATGCAGGGACGGTGATGACGGCCTCTTTGACGGGTTCTCCCAGGTAATCTTCGGCCGTGGATTTCATTTTCATGAGTACACGTGCCGATATTTCGGGTGGTGCCAGTTTTTTCTCTTTGGCTTGCACCCAGGCATCGCCATTGTCGGCACCGACAATCTTGTAGGGCACCATTTTGATATCCCGTTGCACGACATCGTCTTGAAATCTGCGTCCAATCAGGCGCTTGATTGCGAAGAGCGTATCGCTGGGATTCGTGACGGCCTGTCGCTTGGCGGACTGTCCAACGAGTACTTCGTCGTCTTTTGTCCAAGCCACGATGGAGGGTGTCGTTCGATCGCCCTCGCTGTTTTCTATCACCCGTTGTTTACCGCTTTCCATGATCGCGACACAGGAGTTTGTGGTACCTAAATCGATTCCAATTATTTTTGCCATTTTAATTTCTCCACAAATTCCGACTGTGCCGGAATTTATTTGCCCGAATGCTACGTATTCGGAATAAAGGATATTCGAACTCGGACGTAATCCATTTCCCTACCGGGTTGCAAGCCTTATGTGAGGGTTTACCGATGCCGAGCTCTTGATACCGAGAGTTTAGCCGGCTGTTATCGGTCCGTATCGGTGTCCATCTATCCGCTGATTTCCGTATCGAAGTTTGGGAAACAGCAGAAAATGAATGATTATGTTGTGAATGTTGGGGTTGGGAATTCCCCTTTCAATGTGCATTGGAAAACAAAGTTTCCGATCTTTGCCTTGCAAAACGCACAAGGTTGTCACGAGGGCCCCACTGCGTGGGGCCATCCCCGATCTTTTCATCGTCGGGGGGAATGGCCAACGTGATTCGTTGTCATGAAAGTACGCAAAAACGCTTGAAAATCATTTGGTTACTTATAGTGGAAAAAAGCGCATTTCAGGCGGAGAGAGGATCTTTCTTCGTCGGGGTGATGGATCCTCAACGTGACTTATTGTCGTGATAGCGCTAGAGAAGCTTTGTCTCGAAGCGACAAAGCATGACCCGGCATCGGTACAGAAAAATTGGCGTTCGGTAACAGGGTGACTGATCAGCGAAGCTGAGCGGGAAATAAACGGATTACTGCGCGCGGCAATGATTCGTGTTTCAGTTTCCGTTCATTTTCGGGGGTGGTGAGGCAGAAGCATAATCGTGGCCATGAGAGCATTGCCAGGAGGATACTCGGCAAAGACCCCTTGCTCCACTTGGAATGACATGAGAGCCGCGTGTCATTTTGACCCAAGGGGGGGAGCTTTCCTTGTCGGGGATGGGGACATAAATCCGAACGCTAGCCGGATCAGAATTTTTTCATCCGAATCTAATTCCGAACGATACACCACTCGATCTCGCAGGCGGAAGATCATCGAGCATGATCTTTGCGCTGCTATCCGTCGATTTCTCGCTTTTCTTGCGCGTTCTTTTATTGCGGCTTTTGCTGTGCTGTGGCCTTGCGAGGCAGGATCATTTCGCGACGATGACCATTGCCGGACGTACCAGCCGACCATTCAATGAATATCCCTTTTGTACGACTATCAATATGGTTCCCGATTCTTTTCCCTTATCTTCCTGCACCGACATGGCTTGGTGTCGCTCGGGGTCGAAGCGCTCGTCTTGCGAGGGATATACCTCTTCTATACCGAATTTCTCCATGACGGTGCCGAACATCTTCAAGGTTAGCTCCATGCCTTCCCGCATGGTGTCTACATTCACGTTGGTATCGTTAGTGGCTGTAACACCCAGCTCGAGGCTGTCTTTTACCGGCAGCAGCTCCGATACGAATCGATCGAGGCCATATTTGTGCGCGTGCTCGACTTCTCTTGCCGAACGTTTACGCAGATTTTCCATTTCCGCTTGTACTCTCAGCACATCATCCTGACGTTCCTTCAGCTTTTGTTCGGCAACCATCAGTCGATTGGTTAGATCATCGAAGGTTGATGAATTGTCGACCTCCATCTCGTTTTCCGGCAACTTCGATTTCTCCGATTCCTCGATCTTGCTCTTCGGTGTATCGATGGCAATCTCTACGGTGTCCCTGGCATCTTCTTCATCGTTGCTGAATTCAGTTGTCGGTTTTTCCGCGGATGGTTTTTCCGATGACGATTCATTCGGGGGAGGCGCCTTTTCGGCGGTAACCTTTCGATCTGGATGTTCTTGTGAGATGTGTTGATCCGAAGCCATATTTCACCTTACACAATCTTACGACACAGTTTATCGTTTCGAGTCGGTTTGAAATTCATCGCGCAAACCTATCCTGGCTTATTGTTTGGCTACTTTGTTTATTTCCCGCTCAACTTCGCGAATGAGTGAAGTTTTACAAGGCGCCGATTTTGCTTTTACCAATGCCGAATCATGCCTTGTCGGTTCGAGGCGAAGCTTCGCTAGGTGTAAGCCCTGTTTTCGTGTTTGGCCATTTTTGTTGTTTGTCACGAAGTGAGGCCGAGTTCCGCGCGTGTTTCGAGTTCATTCGTCGATTCACAAGGAGAGATTATGGGGGCTATTGCCGTTGATTCAAGGCGGCACTTAAAAGTTTGGCGGTGACATCCACAAGCGGGATGATACGTTCATAGGGCATGCGTGTCGGGCCGACGATGCCGAGCACGCCGATCCTGTATCCATTTACTTCGTAAGGTGCGCTTACGACACTACAATCATCCAATACATCGTAGCCCGATTCATTGCCGATAAAGATCTGCAATCCACTTGCCTTTAGCGATTCATCCAGTAGGTGCAGTATGTCTCGTTTTTGACCGAATGCATCGAAAAGGTTTCGGAGTTTTTCCATGTCTGCGAGGTCCCCATACTCCATCAAATGGGTTTGCCCCGCAACGACGACATCTTCCTCCGCTTGTTCGGGGACGAGGCCTTTCTCGGCAATCTCCACGGTAACCATCATGATGCGATTCATATGCTCTCGGGTCTTGCGCAAATCCCTCAATAACCTGGCGCGTACATCCCATAGATCGTTACCATGGCACATGGAGTTGATGTAATTGGCGGCTTGTCGTAACTCGGACGGCGTGTAGGGCCGTGCAGTACGAATAATCCGGTTTTGAACTTCTCTTTTATTGATTACCAGGATAACGAGAACCTGTCGATCGGAGAGGGGTAAAAATTCCACCTGTCGCAAGGTGGCTTTCTCCTGACGTGGTATCGTGACCATCCCGACCAGGTGCGTAAGGTTGGATAAAAGGGCCGATGTCGTTTCCATTAATGATTCGTTTTCTTGGTTTGAATCCGTCCCCAGTTGTTCGCGCAATCGCGCTACATAAGCCGAATCCAATGGGTGAACCGTTAATAACGTATCGACAAAAAATCGGTATCCTTGCACGGTAGGTATACGACCGGCTGAAGTGTGGGGTGATCGCACCAATCCCATATCCTCCAGATCCGCCATGACGTTGCGCACTGTGGCGGGGCTCAATCCCGTTCCGGAATCTCGCGATAGAACTCGAGAACCTACCGGTTGCCCTTCTTGTATATAACGCTCCACCAACGCCTTGAGGATATACTTGGCGCGTTCACCAAGTTCCGGTGCGGTAGTGGAAGTATGTCGACGCACTTTGATGGGCATGTCTTCTGATTTGTTTGTTTTCCGCTCATCATTTGTCAATGAGCTGTTCTTCGGTGTTTCCCGCCAGCTCGGCGACGGGGGGTATTTGATTAAGATTAGGATGGAGCAGGGCATCGGGGCCAGGGTCCATCAGCTTGCCCGATTTCAGGCCCAATATGATGTATTAATTTATAACAAGATTTTGAAGGCATGTTAGCGCTTCGCGCCAAGACTGAGGTGGGATGGGTCTTGATGCACGCACCGGTTTTCTCGGAATTTTTGTTTTTCCGATACCCTGAATAGTTGCCGCATACACCACCGGTTGCCCTTGCCGGACAAGATTTCCGCACACCATCGAAATATGTTGCCACGGCAATCTTACATCGCCTGAAGCGGAGACTTCGTGGGAATGTAGCATCCGATTACCGATAGTGCAAAAGTCCTGTTACAGGGAGGTTGAAATACTTTATTAGTCGTAGGATCTCCGACGAAATGTCGGAGAAATTTTCAAAGATCATAAAATACGTCTTTACAATCATGAAGATACAATCTCGTAAAGATGCTTTTTTTTATTTCCCGCTCAGCTTCGTTGATGAGTCGAGTTTTACAAAGCACCAATTTTGCTTTACCAATGCATGAATCATGCATTAATGGTTTGAGGCGAAGCCTCGCTAGACATTCGCCAGGGTTGTCTCTACCGTTTCGACGATTTTCGCGGCCAGCCTTTTCACTTGTTGTTCTTTCTGCCCCTCTACCATGACGCGCACCAAAGGTTCCGTTCCCGATAGACGGAGCGAGACCCTGCCTGTTCCCGCAAGTTCGGACTCCACCGCACGCACGCTTTTTTGTATTTCTGGCAGCGCTGTTACATCGATTCTCCTTGGCATACGTACGTTTATGAGCACCTGGGGATGCTTGGTTATGCTTTGCTTGAATTCATGGAGTGTTTGGCGGAATTGTTTCAGAGCGGAAAGGACCTGGAGCGCGGACACGATACCGTCGCCGGTGGATACCCGATCCAGGCAGATAATATGTCCTGATGCCTCGCCGCCAAGCACCCAACCACCCCTGTGCATGCATTCCAAGACATACCGATCGCCTACTTGAGCGCGTGCGAGCCGTAATCCGTGTTCGGCCAATGCTTGTTCCAGCCCTAGATTGCTCATTACCGTACCCACCACGGAATCACCTCGCAATCGGCCTTTTTCTTGTCTCGATCGAGCAATGATATAGAGTAATTCGTCGCCATCCACGCGTTCACCCGCGTGATCGACCATGATGACCCGGTCGCCGTCGCCGTCGAAGGCTATGCCAATATCGGCCCCGCGTTGTAGGACAGTATCCTGGAGATGTTTCGTGGATGTTGTTCCACACTCGTCGTTGATATTCAACCCGTTGGGTTTCGTTCCGAGTTCGATTACTTCGGCGCCAAGCTCTTCGAACACGTTGGGGGCCACGTGATAGGTGGCGCCATGCCCGCAATCGACCACGATCTTGAGTCCCTGAAGATGCATCCCGAATGGAATGGTGCTTTTACAGAACTCTATATAACGACCTGGTGCATCGTCTACACGTTCGGCCTTCCCCAGACGGTGAGATACGGCGGTCTGCATGGGGTTGTTCAATTCCGCTTCGATAGCCAGCTCGATGCTTTCCGATAGTTTTGTTCCGTTACTTCCAAAAAATTTGACCCCGTTGTCGGTAAATCGATTATGAGATGCGCTAATCACAATCCCCGCCTGGGCATGGAGGGTTTGGGTCAAATAGGCGATGGCCGGTGTCGGCATGGGACCGAGTAACCTGATATCGACCCCTGCCGCGGATAGCCCTGCTTCCAAAGCCGACTCGAACATATAGCCGGAGATACGTGTATCCTTTCCGATCAAGACCTTTCCGCCACCACCTTTGGCCAATACCCGGCCAGCGGCCCATCCCAGCTTTAACATGAATTCCGCCGTGATTGGTGGCTTGCCGACTTCGCCGCGAATTCCATCGGTACCGAAGTATCGTCTTTGTTGAGACATTCATTGTGCTCCTTATGATTTTTTGATTGTTTTCAGCACTCGGCCAGCATAGCGTATGTCCTGGATTCAGGCCATAATCGGAATCGGCGGGTAGCGGGATTTTTCGAGGGAAAGGCTGTTACGCCGGGTTCGGCGTGGCATGGTTCCGCGTTTTGCACAGGGCGAAGTGCCAGTAAGCCGGAATACCCTTTCGAAAGGCTTGAAGGGTCGAATATTATCCTGCTGATCTTATTTTCGCTTCATCTAGCGAAGCTTCGCCTCGAACCATTACAGCATGATTTAGCATCGGTAAGGAAAAATCGGTGTTCTGTAAAACTCGACTCGTTTGTGAAGCTGAGCGGGAAATAAACAAATTAAATCAGAAGAAACTAAAAATGGGTAATCGATTATCGAAGATCTACACTCGTACTGGCGACAAAGGCATCACGGGGCTCGCCGATGGTTCACGGGTAGACAAAGACAATCAACGTATGCAGGCCATTGGTGAAATCGACGAATTAAATAGCTTTATTGGTGTGTTATCCACGAAAGACATCCCCGATAAGATGCGAGATACCCTGGATGCGGTGCAACATGCACTTTTCGATCTGGGAGGAGAGTTGGCGATTCCGGGTTCCACGGTGATTACACCGAAATACGTGGCGACGCTGGAACAAGCCCTGGACGATTTCAACCGGGAATTACCACCCCTCAAGGAATTTATCCTGCCCGGTGGCGGTCCCGCAGCGGCGGTTTGCCATGTAGCCCGCGCCGTATGCCGCCGAACGGAACGTTGTATCGTGACACTGGCACGGCAAGAGACGATCAATCAGGAAGCCTGTCGGTATGTGAATAGACTATCGGATTTGCTATTCGTCTTTGCCAGGGTGCTTGCTCGCGGTGAGGAAGGCGAGGTGTATTGGAAACGTGGTCGGAACTAAAGAGAGATGATTCGGTTCCTTTACCCATCGGGATCGAAACCGATCCCGATGGGAGGGAAAATGCTTATTCCTCTTCGGATTCGCTCGCGGCCAATTCCGCATAGGCTGAAGCCTCGAGGAGGACGCCATCCGGGATCGGTTCCAATGGGCGTATGCGCATGATCCATCCTTCACCATACGTGTCGGTGTTGATCAATTCAGGCGTATCACTGAGCGCACCATTGACATCGATTACCTCACCGGTAACCGGGCTGTAAACATCCGACGCCGCCTTTACTGATTCCACGACTGCTATTTCCCCGTCTGCCTTTACGGTTTGGCCGAGGGTTGGCAATTCCACATATACCAAATCTCCCAAGAGTTCCTGGGCATGATCGGTAATACCAATGGTCAGGCTCCCATCCTCTTCATCTCTAACCCAAATGTGGGTTTTGGCATACCGTAGTTGTTCAGGTACGTTAGTCATTTTTTAGATCGCTCCGGTTATTTGGTTTCGCGTTTTCGTGCCGGCGAAGCTTCGCCTCGAACCGACGAAGCATGATTTGGCATCGGTCAAAGAAAAATCAGGCTCTTCAAAAAAATCCGTGGGTAGAAGTTTACCATCCCAATAGTGTTTAGGGTGCGAAGAGTGTAGGGTAAATTGTCGGTTTGGGAAGAGCCCTGTGGACTTGTGGATGAGTCTTGTGGGCCGACCTTCTCCCTACGGGACGTGTGGATTGCCCTTGCGCTTCTTGCCAGCTACCCGCTTTCCAGCCGATTCATGATTGCCTGGGCAGACCCCGGCCCAAGAGGCAAGTTTTTCTGCTGTACCGAAGGCCGCCATATCGTCGCCAATCTCCACGAGCAGCATAGCCGCTCCCATTTTGTCGATGCCGGGGATCGTTTGCAGCGCTTGAAGCATCGCTTTGCACGGATCGAGCCGGCTCAGCAACTACCTGGCAAAGATTGCGATACGTCTTTCCAGATCCTCGATATGGTCCAGCGTCTCGGAGAGCACGAAGGTATGATCGGCGGTCGACTCGCCGGCCAAGGCATCGAGAAGCGCATCGATGGTTGCTTCGAGTCGGCCGCTGGCATATTGCAGCACCTGTTCGGGTGTTTCTCCCCTCGACAATCCCTCGATCATCTCTCGCGCCGATTTTCCGTGAATATCGCTGACCACCACCGCCAATCGGATTCCGCCGTCGGTGAGCACCTTGTGCGCGCAGTTCTTCTCGCCGGATAGGATACTCGTCAGTTTCTGCATCTGGTGGGATATCAAGCGCAGAGTGCGTAGGTCCTGCGGAGGAACGAATCCACCCCGAAGC
>CAZSVE010000047.1:19548-24253 GCA_964610175.1 uncultured Thiotrichales bacterium | reverse complement strand
GCGGTTTATGGGGCTCAGTCCGCTTCGGGGAGGCTATGGGGTTCGAACCGTTGGGGGGTGGTATAAAGGCCGTCCGCTTCAGCCCACTCCATGGGCGACGACCAATTGTCCGGGATAGGAATGACGCACCCAGTGCTTCGGCTTTTGACGAGGGCGAAATTCTAGTCTATGTCGATGCCACTGGAAGGTAACGGGGGGCAATAGAGACCAAGAAACGGCAGCAGAAAATATTCGGGTATTTTCGAGTCGAAAGAGACATGATCGAGAAAAAATTTTGCTCTTGGATTAATTGGATGGTGGCAGCCTGTGCAATTGGCACCGAGTCCGTCCGTACCTCAATAATCCACGAACTGAAAGAATGTTTCACCCTTTCGGATCATGCCGAGATCTCGGCGAGCGCGGGTCTCGATAGCCGTAAGCCCTTCTTTGAGATTGGTCACTTCCGCTTGAAGGCGTTGGTTTCGCTCTTTGAGCTTGATATTTTCCTGCTCCTGGAGCGAAATGGCTTCCCGCAATTCCCGAATATGAGGGAGCCCATCCGAACCTAGCCAAAGACGATGCTGCAGGGCGAGGAACACCAATAATAGAAAGGCTAATATTTTTACCATCGTCGAGAACAAAAACCAGTCATCTATTCGGGGGAATCCGGCGCTTACCGAAGCGCGGGCTACACCCCCAAAAAAGGGCGACCCGCGTCGCCCTTTTTACTATCCTCGATGAGAAATTTCCATCCCCATCATTTGGAGATATTGTAGAACGCCTCGATACCGGGATAGGTGGATTCACCCTTGGGCAATAGTTCCTCTTCGATTCGGATAAGCTGGTTGTACTTGGCCACCCGGTCGGAGCGGGACATGGACCCGGTCTTGATCTGGCCAGCGCTGGTGGCAACGGCGAGATCGGCAATCGTGCTATCCTCGGTCTCACCGGAGCGGTGCGAAATAACGTTCGTGTAGTTGGCTTCCTTGGCCATCTCGATGGCCTCCAAGGTCTCGGTGAGTGTTCCGATCTGGTTCACCTTGATCAAGATGGAGTTCGCGATACCCTTTTCGATGCCCTCTTTCAGGATAGAGGGATTGGTCACGAAGAGGTCATCACCCACCAATTGGACCTTCTTGCCGATTCGATCGGTCAAGGCCTTCCATCCGTCCCAATCGCTCTCGTCCATGCCATCTTCGATGGAGATAATGGGGTACTTATCCACCCAGGCACCCAAATACTCGGCAAAACCCTTGGAGTCGAGAATCTTGCCTTCCGAGGCGATATTGTACTTACCATCTTTATAGAATTCCGAACTCGCGCAGTCCAGTGCCAGGAAAATATCCTCTCCCGCCTTGAAACCGGCATTCTTGATGGCCTCCAGGATCACTTCGATGGCCGACTCGTTGGAAGGCAGATTCGGCGCGAATCCACCCTCATCACCCACTGCCGTATTCATGCCGCGTCCCTGGAGCACCTTTTTCAACGCATGGAATACCTCGGCTCCATAGCGCACGGCCTCCTTCAGCGTCGGGGCACCGACCGGCATGATCATGAATTCCTGCAGATCGACGTTATTGTCGGCATGGGCACCGCCGTTGATGATATTCATCATGGGCACCGGCATTTGGTAAGGCCCTTTTCCAAGATAACGATACAGCGGTTCGCCCTTGTCTTTGGCTGCCGCCTTGGCGGTCGCCATGGATACCGCCAGGATCGCATTGGCGCCCAGCTTGCCTTTGTTGTTGGTCCCATCCAGATCGAGCATCTTTCCGTCGATCCCTTTCTGATCATTCGGGTCCATTCCTATCAAGGCAGGTTTGATGATATCGTGGACATTATCCACCGCCTTGGTAACCCCCTTTCCAAGGAATCGATTCTTATCGCCATCCCGAAGCTCCACGGCCTCGCGCGAACCCGTCGAGGCACCGGAGGGCACAGCTGCCTGCCCGACGATCCCGGAATCCAAGATGACATCGGCTTCAACCGTGGGATTTCCACGTGAATCGATAACTTCACGGGCTTTGATATCAGTAATTTTCGCCACTTTTGATCTCCTTACAATTTAAAACAGAACATAACACCCCCGCAGGGTAGAACTTCGGAAACTTTTCCAATACATAAGGTAGTGCCGGTTGCCCTGGAGAATCCCCGCCGGGGAGCCGATCCACTCAAAAAAAGGGATTGAAGGCCACCTCCCACAGATACCCATCCGGATCGGCGAAGTAACCGTGGAATCCGCCCCAGTCTGCCTTTTGGGCAGACTTGACGATAGTTGCGCCGGCCGCCTCGGCCTCGACCAGGACTTCCTCCACCTTCTCCTCGCTGCTCACGTTATGTGCCAGCGTTATCCCCGAAAAACCGCTGCCTTCGGCGCTAATTCCGGCATCCCTGGCCAGGGGCTCCCGTCCAAATACGGACAGCCAGGTCCCATCCAGGTTGAAAAAGGCAATGGGTCCATCGAAGGGCTTACGACGCAGGCCCAATCCCTTTTCGTAAAACTCGATGGACTTTTCCAGGTCGGCCACGCCCAGGCAGATCATACTGATTCGGGATTCCATTTCGACTCCTGAAGAAAACCGTTTTTCGATTCATGGCGGAACCGATTCCCATGGTTCATGAACAACGTCGAACGGTTACGATTTTACTACCTGATCGATCTCCCTCAACACCGCAAGCAAAGGCGCCATCTCCGCCAAAGGCAACGCATTCGGACCATCGCTCAGCGCCTTTTCCGGCTCCGGGTGTGTTTCCATGAAGACCCCGGCAACGCCCGCGGCCACCGCCGCCCGGGCCAGAAGCGGCACGAACTCCCGCTCCCCGCCCGAACTCGTACCTTGCTTCCCCGGCAGTTGCACGGAGTGGGTAGCGTCGAAAACCACCGGACAATCGGTCCTTTGCAGGATCGCGAGGCTACGCATATCCGAAACCAGGTAATTGTACCCGAAGGACGCCCCACGCTCACACACCATGATTCGGTCATTGCCCGTGGCTCTCGCCTTGTCCACCACATGCGCCATATCCCGGGGCGCGAGGAACTGCCCCTTCTTGAGATTGACCGGTTTCCCCTGCCGGGCCACCGCCTGAATAAAATCCGTCTGACGACACAGAAAGGCAGGCGTCTGCAGGACATCCACCACGTCGGCCACCTCGGAAAGCGGCGTGTTCTCGTGAACATCCGTCAATACCGGGACGCCGACCTCGCTTCGGACGCGCGCCAGGATGCGCAGTCCCTCTTCGATCCCAGGGCCGCGATAACTGGCATCGGAACTTCGATTCGCTTTGTCGAACGACGATTTATAGATGAATGGAACCCCGAGCCGTTCGGTGATTTCCTTCAACTCGATGGCAGTTTCCAGGGCCAACCTTTCGGTCTCGATGACGCAGGGGCCCGCGATGAGGAAAAGCGGTCGGCGAGGACCGACGGTAAAACCACAAAGGTTGATTTCCTGGGTGTGATGCATGGGGGTATACGATCCGTACTTCAATGGCAATGATCATGTTGGGAGTTTCATCAACCCCGGCCATGAAAAATGTGACCTTATGTAGGGTGGAATACGGCGTTGCCTATTCCACCCTACGGCGTTTCATGGCGACAAGGGCAAGTCCTCATCCGTGCGCCACGCCGCAAGGATGCCGCGAGGGACATCAACGACGCGCGTGACGATAGACCAGCTCCTCTTCCTTGGTGACCAGATCCCGATAATGGATGCGGATATTGTTACGAACCCTTTCCATATCCAATTGTGATGGATTCACCGCCGCAGTGCCGAACAGGAATCCATAGACGGCCTTTCCCCACCAGGCATAGAAAGAGGGGTCTTGGGTGTCCCTGGCTTGAAACCTCGGGAACAGCCAGCTTGCCAACTCATCGATACTTTTCCGCAATTCTCCATCCGAGGTAGGGATGCGTGCCAAAAGGAGCAGCGGTCCCAACCACTGCAAGGGCAGAAGATGCCGATCCAGGCGAATCAGCTTTTGCCATTGTCTCGATATCATGGCAGCGGCATCCCTCGATGCCATGGCCTCCTCGCGCTCGGCGCGAGCCAGGGCGTAGCGCACCCGCGGGCTGCCGGGGAAGCGCTTCACCGCCGCCCGCAGCAACACCAGGGCCCGCTGGCGGTCTCCGCTTGCGAGAGACAACATGCCCGATTCCCCAGCGGCCAGCGGGTCGCGGTCGTTTTCGGTCGATAATCGAGTCAACAGGTCATGGGCGCGCTCCCGCTGCGCGCCGGTATCGAGCCAGGGGTCGTCCTCCTTCCCCTCTCGCGCCCAACGACGGATGAGATAGGCATCGGTGGTCAGAATAGTGATTTCTTTCCGACTCAAGGTTTGTTTTTTCGGCGAAACGATAGCGGGCCTCTCGGCGGCTTCCATGGGAGCATCTATCTGCTGCCTTCCCTGGGCACCTGCCGCAACGCCCCGTCTTGTTGGATATCGGCTTGCCTTATCGAACCGGGTCTCTTCCTGGGATATGGAGGTTCTCTGCTTCGAAGCGGCGGATTGTCCTTGCTGCTCTAATGCCCGCAACACCCCGGCGCGGCCATTGCGGGCCACCTCATCCCCGGGGAACCGCACCATGGTCTCCTCGTAGACCGCCAGGGCCTCGTCCAATCGACCCAAGAATTTCAGCACCTCGGCGCGACCATTCCGGGCCACGTCATTATCGGGAAAATCCTCTATGGTTTCCTCATAGGCGGCCAGGGCTTCATTCAATTTTTCCTGC
>CAZSVE010000047.1:0-19448 GCA_964610175.1 uncultured Thiotrichales bacterium | reverse complement strand
AACTTCAGCACCTCGGCGCGGCCAGTGCGAGCCACCACGTTTTCAGGAAACCGCTGGATGGTGTCGTCGTAGGCGGCCAGGGCTTCATTCAATTTTTCCTGCAACTTCAGCACCTCGGCGCGGCCAGTGCGAGCCACCACGTTTTCAGGAAACCGCTGGATGGTGTCGTCGTAGGCGGCCAGGGCATCATCGAATTCTCCCTGCAACTTCAGTACCTCGGCGCGGCCAGTGCGAGCCACCACGTTTTCAGGAAACCGCTGGATGGTGTCGTCGTAGGCGGCCAGGGCTTCTGCCAATCGTCCCAGGAATTTCAGCACCTCGGCGCAACCGGTACGGGGCACGGCATCATCGGGGAATCGCAGGATGGCCTCGCCGTATACGCCGAGGGCCTGCGCGTATTCCCCCATGGCGAGCAGCGCTGCGGCCTCATTGGTCCAGGCATGGGCATTCCAGGGATCAGCGGCCTTGGCCAGGCGCGCCCAGACGAGGGCCTGTCTTGGGTCGGCGGCACGGATATTGCCGGAAAAGTTGCAGGCGGTGCGCACCAGAAAACTCATGTTTCCCGTAAAGTTCGCGTAGCGCCGTTGTTCGGCGAGTAGCTTTTCGGCCTGGGCAATGGTTTCTTCTTCTGGTTGCCTTAGGGATCCAGCCAGGGGTTCAACACGATCTTTCCAAACAGGCTCTTGCATCCACCGGCTTTCCCCACGTCCCGGCTTCGATAACTCGAACGCCGTAATGGGCGGCAACCAGTTCACGAAACCGTCTTCCCGATGACGACGGGCGAGATGTCGCCAATAGCCGCGCCAGCGATCCGGGAAGTCGCTACTTGCCATGGTGAGGGACGCGAGGGAAGAGAATTCCGTGCGCGCCGCTTCCTCCGGCAACCAACCTTCCCGAACCCGTTGCCACAGGGCCTCTCCGAGGCGTCCCAACCCTTCGGCCAGTTCCTTGTTGAAACCGCCGCCGAATGCGGAGTTTTCGGGCGGCAGGCGGCGCAACCCCGCCAGGCCATGCTGCCCCCGATACCAGGGTTCGTCGGGCGGCAGGGAAACCAGGCGCCACCACTCGTCCAGCAATGTCCGATCCGTCTGGTGATTGGCCAGGGCAACCCAGGCGCGCCCCTGGGGGTCATGGGAGCGTGCCTCGGTCATGCCATCCAGAAAGCGGCGATCGCCCAGCATTTTCTCCCGCAACAGGGTAGCAGCGCCGAACAGGGGGTATTCCCGAGCGGAAACAGCATCCCGCGAGTCGACGAGGGGGGAGGCCGCAATGGTATCGATGGCCCGTAGCCAGGCCCGAGACGTCAAGGTGGCGCTTTCGGTATTCGGCAACAGGAGGTCCCCCCAATGGCAGTCGATCCACCCGGTCAGGGCGTTGTCCAACATTCGGGCATAGTGGCTCCTGGCGCCGAATCCCTGCAACCAGTCCAGCAGCAATTCATCCCAACCGGGACCGATCAGATGGCCCAATAGCGCCCTGCCACGCAGAAAATCGCGCAGGGCCGCCTCGGGATCGTCGTTGAAATCCAGTAGCCACGGTGGAATCACGCTACTCTGGAAGTGTTCCTGGAGGTTCTTATGGAATGAATCCATGGTCATCACAGCAGATCTTCGTCGGTGTGTCGGCCATATTCGGAACGCCCGAAGCGCTCTCGCAAATAGGTCAAATGCAGGCCGCGCTGTTCGCGGATCGCGCTCGGGTCGATCGGACGGGTAATGGAACTAACGCGAAAAAGGTGCTTCGCCCGAAGGCGCATGGCGGGGTGTAGCACCTCACGGGTCAGGTTGTCGCAGGAATCGGCGCCCACCAGATCCATGGTATGCC
Organism: uncultured Thiotrichales bacterium; assembly: GCA_964610175.1. Taxonomy (GTDB): domain Bacteria; phylum Pseudomonadota; class Gammaproteobacteria; order HK1; family HK1; genus CAZSVE01. The sequence continues at coordinate 17,624 of CAZSVE010000047.1, read as the reverse complement.
CGGTATCGGACTCGCGGGGAGATGGACAAAAGGCATGAGAGAACTCTCCATCCAGAACACAGGGAACCGTTAGGGGGCGCGATCGATCCCCGAGACTCGACAAGCGAGGAACAGCGGCGATGGGATAGCGAAAGATCAGAACATGGATAGGATTTATCTTTTTTGGGGTACCCGATTGTTTCGGATCATAAGTGTAAAGGCCGAGACGATCCCGCAGGGCATCAGCCCAGCCGGGTGAATCACCCTCGGGTGCCTCCCCGAACAGATCGGAAAGGTCTTCCCAAATCCCAGCGAATACAGGTTGCCAATTTCTCACGGATGCAAATTGTTGAAACAGATTTTCCAGTTCCTGGGATGCCCTCTGATCCTTCGCCAAGGTGCCTGTCGCCAACGTTAAGACGGTTTCAGGCGATTCGTTCAACGCGTGTTCGAAACTGGAAATCTTTTGAACGCGGATGAGATCGGAGGTAAGGGTGTTCGCCAGAGAAGAGGAAAGCACAGGAAGACGAAAGGTATCGGGACAAACCTCGGGGTCTTCAGGATGGATATTCTCGGGTGGTTCGGGTTTGGAATCGTCACATGGGATAAAAACTTCCTCTTCCAGATAGGCATTATGCCCGTCGATCCATTTTCCCATACTTTCGTGTTCCGCAACGGCGCCATGATTCCTATAGGATTCAGCCCGCTGCAGGCTGATTCTTTCGTCAAGCAGGAAGTTGCGGGCAACCGGCCAATAATGGGGATTATCCGTGGAGGCGTTTCTCGTGAGGAATGACGCGAAATCGGGATCGAAATTCGAGAATAATGCGGTCATGGGTGTGTTTGGAAATGATTCAATGGGAGGAACCGGTTCGACGTTATACGAGTAGGAACGTTTATAAATCCTCGCGCATAACGCGGAGCCGTAACCAAAATCGTCATTTCGAGCACAGCGAGAAATATTCTCGCCTGGAATCGAGATTCAGCGCGCCCGATTTCCCGCTGCGCTCGAAATGACAGGAGAGGCATCGCTAATCATTGGGATAACGTATACGTAAGATTCGATTATATCAATTATCGAGTGATAAAGAGGTCCAAAACCAACAGCAGTAAACAACTTCCGCGCCATTCGAAAAAAGCCCCCTCCGGTTCCCAAACGGAGGGGGCTTTTTCAGAATGGAAGCAATGCATTTTTGCCTCGGGCTCCGCGCATTGCGGGGCCCGAGTCACTGCTTGCCTATTTCAAGGCGGATTGCGCAGTCGCCAACCGAGCTACGGAAACCCGGAACGGAGAGCAGGAAACGTAGTCGAGACCCACATTGTCACAGAAAGCGATGGAGGCAGGATCACCACCGTGCTCTCCACAGATACCGAGTTTCAGGGACTTGTTGGTCTTACGACCTTTCTTGACGGCCATTTCCACTAGTTGCCCGACGCCGCTCTCATCCAGTCCCTGGAACGGATCCCGTTCGAAGATTTCGAGCCTCAGGTAATCGGGCAGGAAGGTGCCGATGTCATCCCGGCTGAAGCCGAATGTCATTTGTGTTAGGTCATTCGTGCCGAAACTGAAGAAATCGGCCTGTTTGGCGACGTCGTCGGCGGTCAATGCGGCGCGCGGGATCTCGATCATGGTGCCGACAGGTATCGGCAGATCACCTGTGAATTTCTTTTCTTGCTTGGTTCTTTCGATGACCTGGATGGCCTGATCGCGAAGGATGCCGAGTTCCTTGGCCGTTCCTACCAATGGAATCATGACTTCCGGCATGGCCTCGATGCCTTTTCCCTTGCAGTCGATGGCCGCTTCGGTAATGGCCTGCACCTGCATGTCCAGGATTTCGGGGTAGGTTATGGATAGACGGCACCCACGGTGACCCAACATGGGATTGGTTTCGTGCAACTGGCCAACGCGCGTGGCGACGTAATCAGCGGAGACACCAATGGCCGAGGCAAGTTCGGCCTGGGCTTTCTCGTCTTGGGGCAGGAATTCGTGTAGTGGCGGATCCAGGAGTCGAACCGTCACCGGCAGGTCTTTCATGGCGGTGAATATGCCTTCGAAGTCTTTACGCTGGTAGGGAAGCAGCTTGGCAAGGGCCGCGCGTCGTGCTTCCTGGGTCTCGGCGAGGATCATTTCCCGCATGGAGGTGATTCGATCTCCCTCGAAGAACATATGCTCGGTACGGCAAAGACCGATTCCCTCGGCGCCGAAGTCCCGAGCCCGCGTGGCATCTTCGGGGGTGTCGGCATTGGCGCGGACCTTGAGTCGGCGATATTTATCGGCCCATTTCATCAGGGTAGCGAAATCGTCGGAAAGTTTGGGTTCGAGGCGAGGAATCTCCCCCGCCATCACCTCACCCGAGGAACCATCGATACTGAGAACGTCTTCCTGACCGAAGGTTCGCCCATTCACGGTGATCTTGGCGTTTTTCTCATCGATGATGATTTCACCTGCACCGGCTACGCAACATTTACCCCAACCACGGGCTACCACGGCAGCGTGACTGGTCATGCCACCGGTGGATGTCAGAATACCGGCGGCCATGTGCATGCCACTGATATCTTCGGGACTGGTTTCCTTGCGAACCAATAATACGGTCTCACCATGTTCGGAGCGATGCACGGCTTCGTCGGCAGTGAATGCAAGCTTGCCACAGGCGGCACCGGGTGATGCCGGAAGTCCGGTAGTGAGTACATCCCGCCCAGCATTCGGATCGAAGGTTGGCAAAAGAAGCTGATTGAGGTCATTGGGGGGAACCCGGCCGACACCGACCTTTTTGGTGATGAGCTTTTCATCGACCATGTCCACCGCAATCTTGACGGCCGCCTGACCGGTGCGTTTTCCGGTGCGGGTCTGCAACATGTAGAGGGTGCCTGTTTCAATGGTGAACTCGAAGTCTTCCATCTCCTGATAGTGTTTTTCCAGGATATTCTTGACTTCCAGGAGTTGCTCGTAGATATCCTTGCGCCAAGCGCTCATTTCCTTGACGGGTTGTGGGGTCCGAATCCCGGCGACTACGTCTTCGCCCTGGGCGTTGACGAGGAATTCCCCATAGAACTCGTTTTTGCCGGTGGATGGATCGCGGGTGAAGGCAACGCCGGTGCCGGAATCCTCGCCCATGTTGCCGAATACCATGGTCTGTACGTTGACGGCGGTTCCCAGGAGCCCGGTGATCTCGTTGATGCGACGATACTCTACGGCGCGAGGGATATTCCAACTTTTGAAAACCGCTTCGATGGCTTTTTCCAGCTGCTCGAAGGGGTCTTGAGGGAAGTCTTCACCGGTGTGGGATTTGTAAACCTCCTTGTAGGCGTGGATCAGATCCACCAGTCCGTCTTCATTGAGCTCGGTGTCGAGCTTGACTCCGTAATTGCTCTTGATCTTATCGAATTCTTCCTCGAATTTTTCGTGGTCGACGCCCATAACCACATCCCCGAACATGTTGATGAGTCGACGATAGGCGTCCAAAGCAAAACGGCGATTATCGGATGCTACAATCAGGCCCTCCAGGGCGGCGTCGTTGAGGCCCAAATTCAGTACGGTATCCATCATTCCAGGCATGCTGACGGCGGCCCCGCTACGAACCGATACCAATAGCGGATTTTTATTGGAACCGAAACTTTTTCCGGTTTCCTTTTCCACTATTTTCATATTTTCGTGAACTTCATCCATGAGTCCTTTGGGTAATTTCCCTCCTGCTTCGTTATAGGCGGCACAGGTTTTCGTCGTGATAGTAAAGCCAGGCGGAACAGGGAGGTCTATACTGGTCATCTCCGCCAGATTCGCACCTTTACCACCAAGGAGCTCCTTCATTTCCTTGGTTCCATCACTTTTAGTTTTACCAAAATAGTAAATTCTTTTACTTTGATTCTTAGCCATAATTTACATTCCTGTGATTATTAATGGGATGAAATTCAACTTGTTGATTGGATCACAAACGGGATTCGCTAATGCCCACATACATGGGAATCATCGAGTCCATTCGATTTTTCGGGATAACGGAGTAATGGGGAAGAGAATCTTCTTAAGGCATCGGACTGTATCAGACCCCAAAGGCACGATCCAATTCGAAGCCAAAGAAAAAGCCACTTACGCAGCAAGTGGCTTTTTACACACGCAGGTTGGTGCCGAGGGAGAGACTCGAACTCTCACGAGGTTACCCCCACCAGATTTTGAGTCTGACGCGTCTACCAGTTCCGCCACCTCGGCAAGCTTCTTTAGTATAAGGGAATTATCTACCACACAGCCATTTTTGTTCGACAGACAACAGAATGACAATATTTCAAAGCACATCAGTTTCGATAGATTTGTTTTTAATGTGAATATTCGTCGAATTATCGATAAGCTTTATCCACAAGCGATGGAGTACTATTTCGAGTATGTCCGGACACGGGATGATTTTATTTTTCTTCCCTGAAGCAGGGTTCGCTAGCGTCGAATGATTTCGTTCTTCGAATACCTCCAAATTCATCCATCCGAGCTTATCAGAGGTTCCTGTTCCCGAAAATATAAAATTCACCACGTGGTTTGCAATAGCAACCATCAATGCTGCCGCCTATTTCGACGTGTATGCCATCGATGAGTAACTTGTAGATACCAAAGCACCCGAATAGCTACGTTGCCTACGGTCGCTGATGCCAGTCCAAGCACGGCACATCCAAGCAACAACGGTTGCCCGATATCAGCAAGTTTTGCGAACATCCATCCGATGGTCCATTGGAATTCCATAGCCCTTGGCGCTTCATGCAGAAGAACTGCACCAACTTTGTAGGCGGCATAAAAGATCGGTGGTATCGTGATTGGATTGCTTATCCAAACGAAGGCAACAGCGATGGGAAGATTGCAACCAATGGCAATAGCGACAGCAGCGGCAAGGAGCATTTGAAAGGGTACGGGGATAAAAGCAATGAAGATACCAACAGAAACGCCTTGAGCTACTGAGTCTCGATCCAAACGCCAAAGACTAGGGTTATAGAGTAATTTCCCAAACAAGCGGGTATATGTATTGTTCTCACGAATCCGGTTTTGGGGAGGCAGGATACGTAGTAGATATTTTCGGATCACTGGTCTGGAAAATAAAGTTTGAATAGGCTGACTCGACGTTTGTAAGCCTGGAATACGGTGAAAGTAAAACCTTCGATGGTTTTTGTCTCGTCACGTCTCGGTAAATAACCGAAGGCATTTACCACCAATCCCCCAATGGTATCAAACTCCCGATTGCTGAAGTTAGTGTGAAAATATTCATTGAACTCTTCAATGGGGGTAAGTGCTTTGACTATATATTCACGATTACCCTGTGGCCGAATATACCAGTCATCATCCACGTCATGCTCATCATCAATACTACCCACAATCTGTTCCAGAACGTCTTCAATGGTTACCAGCCCCGAAATACCACCATATTCGTCTACGACCATAGCTATGTGATTACGGCTCGCACGAAATTCCTGCAATAATACATTCAGCCGTTTACTCTCCGGTATGAATATCGCCGGCCGCATGAAATCTCGAATATTGAACACACCCCGATCATCCTTGACAAAATAATTAAGCAGATCTTTAGCAAGAAGGATGCCCTGAATCTCATCCCGGTTATCTCCTATGACGGGAAACCGGGAATGACCCGATTCGATAACTGTCGAAACAAACTTTTCCGGGGGAGAACGTTCGCCTTCTACTACCACCATTTGAGCCCGTGGCACCATGATATGACGGACTTGCAGCTCAGCTACCTGTAACGCACCTTCAATCATACTCAGCGTTTCATCATCAAAGAAGTTACGTTGCTCCGCGCCACGCAAAATCGCAATCAGTTGGTTTTGATCGCGTGGTTCACTCGATAAATCGCGCGAATCACCCAGAAGTGCCTGACTAAAACGCTCGAACCAGGAATAAGCTCCGGGTTCCGAATTTGATTTGCTATCTTTCACGGCCTACGGTAAGGCGAATATGCCTAATATGGATTCCGATACGGATCCGGAAACCCTAGCTGGGTAAGTACGGCTGTTTCCATAGACTCCATATACCTTGCCTCCGTTGGAGACTGGTGATCATAGCCGAGAAGGTGCAACGTCCCGTGTATAACCATATGTGCCCAATGCGCATTGCATGACTCACCGGGTTGCATATCAAACTCTCGTTTTACGACGGGCGCACATATCACAATATCGCCGAGAAGATTCAGGCCCAAAGAAGCTGATGCCTCACAAGGGAACGACAAAACATTCGTTGCCATCTCTCGACCACGATACTTTCCATTTAGAGCGATGCCTTCCTCTTCATCTACTATACGTACCGTTAACTCGACATTGAAACCATCGTTATCTAGGTGGTTTTCATGAGAAATACGGCGAATATCCGTAGTTAGCGCTAATGTAACATTAACCCATTTGCGGATATCCTTTTGTATTGGCAGAGATTCTTGTGTACTGGCGTACTGAATGTCTATTGCAGACTTCACATTACTGTAAGGTATCGGGTAAATCTGAGGAGAAGGGTGCATGGGGGTAAATTCAGATCGCAGTCCGCTATGAGCACGTGATGATATAACGTCGTGCCGATATTGCTTAATTGGCAAACTTGCTCAAGTAGCAAAGATAACTCAGGGTAGGGTAAGTTGAGGGCACTTTAGCGAACCAAGCGCTTCCAACCCTTGAGGGTCATTTGCCGGTTACGCTCGACAGTAAGCCTATGGGGTGGAGTATCCTTCGTGATTGTAGAGCCAGCACCAATTGTGCTACCAGTACCAAGAGTGACTGGTGCCACCAACATGGTTCCGGATCCGATAAATACATTGCCCTTAATCTCGGTACGATGTTTCTGTATACCATCGTAGTTACAGGTAATAGTACCTGCACCTACATTAACGTCATGGCCAACTTCCGCATCTCCTATATAAGTAAGATGGTTTATTTTTGAACGTTCTTTGACATCGGATTTTTTTATTTCTACAAAGTTCCCAATATGAACATATTCGGCAAGTTGCGTATCCGGGCGTATGCGTGAAAATGGCCCAATCCGACAATCCTTACCAACAATAACACCTTCCAGTACGCAGTTAGCCTGAACGTGGGTTCCTTCTCCAATCTCAGTATCGCGGATGTATGTATTTGGACCAATATTGGCACCGTCACCAATAACTACTCGCCCTTCCAAGATCACATTTACGTCAATAATCACATCTTGACCTACAACGATATCTCCGCGAATATCTAATCGTGCAGGGTCCCGTAAGGTCACACCAGACTCCATCAAAAGACGCGCCTGTTCTTGTTGGTAGTGTCGTTCCAGGTGAGCAAGTTGAACACGGTCATTCACCCCCAGCACTTCTTCCGCTAACTTTGGTGTCACCGTTTCCACCGAAATATCTTCTTGAGTTGCCAATTTAATGATATCGGTAAGATAGAATTCTCGTTGCGCGTTGTTTTGAGTAAGGGACCCTAGCCAATTTCTAAGATGACTTGCCGAAATCGCCATAATGCCAGTATTGATCTCAGTAATTTTCCGCTCGTCATCATTTGCGTCTTTTTCTTCAATAATTCCAACGACTCGACCGGAAAAAGTATCCCGCACGATACGTCCATATCCCGTGGGATCCGGTAACCGTGCGGTAACAAGACCGATACTTTGCATTCCTGCCTTGGAGACAACCTCTGTAAGAAGCTTTGGTTTCACCAATGGCACATCGCCGTATAGTATTAACACCAGTGCTTCACTGGGAATGTGCGAGATAACCTGTTTCACTGCATGACCAGTTCCAAGCTGTAAAGATTGGTATATCCACTTGATATTCAGAGGTAAATCTGGAAATGCGGCTAAAACATGCTCACTACCATGGCCGTAAACTACGTAGATTGCCTCTGAATTTATCTTTTTTGCTGCATCAATGACAAATTCAAGCAACATCCGACCTGCTAGTCGGTGTAACACCTTGGGCAAGGCAGACTTCATTCGCTTACCTTTCCCTGCTGAAAGGATTACAACGGTAAGAGGTAGCATAGAATTCTCACCAAAGAGATATAATTAAAGAGATATGATTATGGTCAGCTAGATTCATCGGCGAGGCAAATAAATGGGATTTTAATGGGGGGGATTAGAAGACTAGGACTTTCCTTGTTTAGGAGGGATAAGGTTATAATTAATTCTGATCTTTTTAGTGGGGCCTACAGTGAAAAACAATAAACTGCACTGCTTTATGATTTCCACACTCTTGCTCCGATTATTCTATCGATGGACTGCGACAGCAAAAAAGGAAACAGCAAAAAAACGCTTTAATGAAATGTATCCACGTAATCCCTCGGGATGCCATTCTCAATCTCTGCTTTCTCAGCATCCCGGATGGAGGATATGGTAATTCGAAAAGTGACTGTCTTACCGGCAAATGGATGATTACCATCCAAAGTCAATTTCCCTCCTGCAATTCGGTTTACAACCATTGTCACTTGTTCACTACGTGAGTTTTCAAATACAGCTTCAGCACCGATCTGCTGATATTCAAGAGGAACATTTCGGATATCATCGGTAAAAGTGAGAGCAGAATCATACTCACCAAAACCCTCATCGGGATTAAGAGTTACATGTACGGTTTCTCCGACTTTATGGCCCTCCAAATAACGTTCAACCTTTTCAAACAAAACATTATATCCACCATGTACATAACCAACGGGTATATCTGTGCGTTCAAGCACATTATCTGCTAAATCTTTGATTTCATAAATTAGATAGACAACCTTATTAAGTCCAATAGTTTGTTCTGGCATTATTAATGCTTCTTTTGTTTAATGCGATTGAGAAGCGCTAGCTGAGCTGAAGCTTCAATCAACGCTGCTTCTGCCGCAGCGTATTCCATTTCCGAAGAGTGATTCTTCATTGCTTGTTCGGCTCGTTCCTTAGCAGTTTGTGCCGCAGCTTCATCAATATCGTGCGCACGCACAACTGTATCCGATAATACAGTAACGACGTGTGGTTGAACCTCTAAAATACCCCCAGAGACGTAAAATGATTCTCCTGCACCGTTTGGAAGACGCGCACGCACTTCCCCCGGTCTAAGCCGGGTAATTAACGGCGCATGACGAGGTGCAATACCAACCTCACCCATAACAGCTGGAGCAAACACCATCTCCGCCACTCCAGAAAAGATTTCTCGCTCAGCACTAACAATATCCAAATGAATCACCATTGCCATGATTCAATTACCCTGCAGAACCTTTGCTTTTTCCTGCGCTTCTTTAATAGAACCCACCATATAAAATGCCTGTTCTGGCAGATTATCCACCTCACCTGCAACGATTGCCTTAAAACCAGCAATGGTGTCTTTTAGCGACACATATTTTCCCTTGGAACCAGTAAAGACTTCCGCGACAAAAAACGGTTGGGATAGAAAACGCTGAATTTTACGCGCACGAGCTACGACCAGTTTATCTTCATCGGAAAGCTCATCCATTCCAAGGATAGCGATAATATCACTCAATTCCTTATAACGTTGCAAAACACCCTGAACATCACGAGCTATCTTATAGTGTTCAATTCCTACCACCAACGGGTCTAACTGCCTACTGGTAGAATCCAGAGGATCCACCGCAGGATAAATGCCTAATTCAGCAATTTGCCGTGATAAAACAATAGTGGCATCTAGGTGCGCAAAAGTTGTTGCTGGAGATGGATCTGTTAAATCATCAGCAGGAACATAAACCGCCTGAATGGAAGTGATTGATCCGGTTTTTGTTGACGTAATGCGTTCCTGGAGTGCACCCATTTCTTCAGCCAGAGTTGGCTGATACCCAACCGCCGATGGCATCCGACCCAGCAGAGCAGAGACTTCTGTACCAGCCAATGTATAGCGATATATATTGTCGATAAATAATAGTACGTCACGGCCTTCATCCCGAAAAAATTCCGCCATAGTAAGCCCTGTTAGCGCTACTCTCAAACGGCTCCCGGGTGGCTCGTTCATCTGGCCATACACCAAAGCCACCTTATCAAGAACACCCGACTCTCGCATCTCATGATAAAAGTCATTACCCTCCCGTGTACGTTCGCCAACACCCGCAAATACAGAGTAACCAGAATGCTCTATAGCAATATTCCTAATTAGCTCCATGAGCATTACGGTTTTCCCTACACCAGCACCTCCAAACAACCCTACCTTACCTCCTTTGTTGAAAGGACAAATAAGATCGATAACCTTGATACCAGTTTCGAGAATTTCGACGGATGCAGCTTGCTCGGTGTAGGTAGGTGCTTTACGATGAATTGGCCAATTTTCATCAGCATGGATGGATGATTTTCCGTCTACTGGCTCGCCTAGCACATTCATAATACGACCTAATGTTTCAGCTCCTACTGGCACTGAAATTGGTGCTCCCGTATTGGAAACAGTTAAGCCTCGACGCATTCCATCGGTGGATCCCATAGCAATGGTACGAACCACACCATCACCGATTTGCTGTTGTACCTCTAGGATAAGGCCATTATCAATCTCGACTTGCAGTGCATCGTGAATTTTTGGAATAGCATCACGTGGAAACGCAACATCAACCACTGCACCGATAATTTCTACCACTTGTCCGGTACTCATTACCCTATATCCTATGTCCTCGGTTTTGAATTCTTACGCCGAATCAGACCTTCGAAGCAAATTACGGAAGCCCCTTATCAGCTATAACTAAATGGCTGCCGCTCCAGCAACAATTTCGGATAATTCTTGTGTGATAGCTGCCTGCCGTGCTTTGTTGTAGGCCAACTGTAATTCATCTATCAATCCTCCTGCATTATCTGAAGCAGCCTTCATTGCAATCATTCTGGCAGCTTGCTCACTGGCGATATTTTCCGCAACTCCTTGGTAAATCAGCGATTCAATATAGCGTTCCAACAAATGATCGAGGATTTCCTTTGGATCCGGTTCATAGATATAATCCCAATAATGTTCAAATTCAGGTGCATCCGATGGCTTTAGCGGTAGTAGTTGTTCGATGATAGGTTTCTGTGTCATAGAGCTAACGAATTGATTAAAAGCGATAAATAATCGATCAATGCGATGATCGTTTCCATCATCTATACCATATGCGTCCAGCATAACCTTAATTGCACCAATGAGATCCTCTAGTATGGGGATATCGCCCAAATGGGACATTTGTGCTACAACATTTCCACCAAACCGTTTGAAGAACAGCGCAGACTTGGCGCCAATAGTACAAATATCGGTTTCCGATCCGCATTTATGCCATTCCTCCATTTCTTTAACTACGGATCGAAATAGATTGGTATTCAAACCACCACATAGGCCGCGATCAGTTGATATAACGACAAACCCTACTCGCTGTACATCGCGCTCTACAAGAAATGGATGCTTATATTCTGTACTTGCATGAGCTAAGCGCCCAATAACGGTACGCATTTTCTTAGCATAAGGCCGTGCGGCACGCATGTGTTCCTGCGCCTTTCGCATTTTACTCGCTGCCACCGTTTCCATAGCACGCGTAATTTTCCGCGTATTCTGGATACTCTTAATTTTAGTTCGTATTTCCTTCCCACCAGCCATGGATTCAGTACTCACTCCGGTATAATATTTGGGACAGTTAGCTCTCCAAACCGCTGAATTTAGGTGATTCAGCCGAATTTACCACACATGGTTGGCTTTAAAGTCTTCTAGGGCGGATTTGAATTTTGTTTCAATCTTATTGTTGAATTCGGGATTAACATTAATCTCTGCTAAGAAATCACTATGCTTGAAGTGCATATATGCTTGTAATGCACCCTCAAAATCACTAACTTTATCTAGATCGACGCCATCCAAATACCCCTGGTCTACCGAGAAAAGGGATACAGCCATACTAGCAATACTCATAGGAGAATATTGCTTTTGTTTCATTATCTCGGTAACACGTTGGCCACGCTCAAGCTGCTTTCGTGTAGTTTCATCAAGATCAGATGCAAACTGAGCAAAAGCAGCAAGCTCTCGGTATTGGGCAAGTGCTAAACGCACCCCTCCCCCAAGCCGCTTGATAATCGGAGTTTGTGCGGCACCACCAACACGAGAAACAGATAGACCCGCATTAATCGCCGGCCTGACATTAGCATTGAATAAATCAGTTTCCAGAAAGATTTGGCCATCAGTAATAGAAATTACATTAGTTGGTACAAACGCAGATACATCCCCCGCCTGTGTTTCGATAATAGGCAGTGCTGTTAAACTACCCGTTCTGCCCTTAATTTCGCCGTTCGTTAATTGCTCCACCTCGTCCATACTCAAGCGGGAAGCTCGCTCTAGCAGACGGGAATGTAGGTAAAAAACATCACCGGGATAGGCCTCGCGGCCTGGCGGCCGACGAAGCAGTAACGATATCTGGCGGTAAGCCCACGCTTGCTTAGTTAAATCATCGAATATAATCAAGGCGTCCTCACCACGATCACGAAAATATTCCCCCATGGATGAACCGGCATATGGAGCAATATACTGCATTGCTGCAGAATCGGATGCACTTGCAGCAACTACAATGGTATGCTCCATTGCTCCATGCTCGTCAAGTTTACGAACCACGCTAGCAATCGACGATGCCTTTTGGCCAATAGCCACGTAAATACAAATGACACCTGCGTTTTTCTGATTAATGATAGCATCAACAGCAAGTGCTGTTTTACCGGTTTGTCTATCACCGATAATCAACTCTCGTTGACCGCGCCCAATAGGAACCATCGCATCAATTGCCTTTAAACCAGTTTGAATCGGTTGAGTTACCGACTGGCGACTTACGACACCAGGAGAAACCTTTTCTATAGGAGATGTTTCTTTTGCTTCAATAGACCCCTTACCATCAATAGGTTCGCCTAGGGAATTTACTACCCTACCTAGTAATGTACGACCTACAGGAACTTCAAGAATGCGACCCGTACACCTAGCTACATCACCCTCGGAAATATGCGTGTAGTCACCAAGAATTACTACACCTACAGAGTCCCGTTCCAGGTTTAATGCCATACCAAAAGTGTTATCGGGGAAAGCAACCATTTCACCCTGCATTACATTGCTTAAACCATATACGCGAGCAATGCCATCTGTGAGCGTTACTACCGTTCCCTCAGTATACGCCTCGACCTCCATTCCAAAATTTTCGATCTTCTTTTTAATGAGATCACTGATTTCCGTCGCAGTGAGTTGCATAACTGAACCTCTATACACGAATTTCTTCAACTTAGATCGAGACCCAACTGTGTCAAACGACCACGAAGCGATATGTCAATAACGGCATCTCCGATACGTATTACAACACCTCCGATTAGGGATCTATCCACAATCATAGAGGTATCTACTTCTCGCCCAAGACGCTTGGTCATCGCTGTTCTTATATCTTGTTGATATGCAGGGGCAAGTGGATACGCAGAGACTACCTTAACACGAGCCCGATTCTTAAATATATCAAGTTCCTTTTCAAAAAGATGTAAAACTTCACGAGCAATACCCATACGACCGGTATATACAAGTACACTAATAAAATCTTCCCCTGTTTTAAAAAACTTTCCGTTGGCGACATCCAGTACCAACTCAATAAGATGGGACTTGGATACACGCGGATCCCTAATAATCCTTGCCACTTTCGGATCTGACACTACCATGGCCGCGAAACGTAGTATCTCAAGCCATTTGTTAAATTTCCCATCTTCCTGCGCTAATTTAAAAGCAGCAAGTGCATAAGGACGTGCTAATGTGTATTTTTCTACCATATATTTCCTATTTTCCTGTGTAAGGAGATGCTCTATGCTATTTTGGCTAGGTGCTTAGCTGAGCGTTAAGACAAACATATTGGTAACAACAGCGTTTGCTAATATTTCAGATTATGTTTTTGTTGCTCTCCGAAGGAGAGCTTTTTCCGAGCGTAGTCTCGAAAAAAGTGTAGGCCCATTACCCGTGAAATCTTGAAGAAATTTTGGAGATTTCAAAACTCCAACTTTTTCATTTATTGGTTCCAGCTATACCGGGTTGGGCTTGTTACAACGACAAAATTATCATTATCTTATACTTTATCGCTACTTTCGGTTTCCTTACCCCGCATAACAGCAGTACTTATATTGCCAATCTCCCTTAATATAGAGTAAATTCGTTTATGCTATAATTTCCAGAAATTTATCCACAACTCATCAATAAATATACGTAAGTAGCGGTTTTTATTAAAAATTGATTATCCTCCCCCGCCCAAAACAACAACCACAAAAAACCATATGCCCTGACCATTTATAGGATTAAACAAATTCAATATACTTAACACCTTGCTTATCCTTCCACCCAACCGTTGAAAAGAACTCAACAACAAAATCAAAATACTTTAGAATATGATTGTATAAGCTTCGAAGCAAAAAAACCTTTAAGTTGAAACTTATAAGCATCCATAAAACCAAGTATGCATTTAGTTGGATAAATTCTTCCCATATAAATATTCAAAGCTTACTAGTCAATTTCTCGAATATTTCATTATGCGTACGGGAATCCACCTCACGCATTAATATCTGTTCCACCCCCATCAATGTGATCTCACGCACCTCTTTACGAAGCTCCTCTCTTGCCTGATTTATTTTCTGCTCTATCTCTAAGTGAGCCGCCGTAATCAAACGTTTCCCTTCAGCGCGAGCATTCCCCTTCGAACTTTCTAGAATCTCATTCGCTCGTTTATGAGCTTGATTGATAATGCTACTTGCTTGTTCCTTAGCATCACGAATGATTCTTTTAGCGCGCCGCTCAGCTAATTCTTTTTCATGATAACCCCGCTCTGCAGCCGCTAAGCCATCAGCAATGCGCTTTCCCCGATCATCCAACACGTGGAGGATTGGCTCCCATAGGAATTGCTTGACAAACCACACAAGCACCCCGAAAACTATTATTTGACCAACCAACGTTGCAGTTAAGTTCACATTTGCTCCCCCAAAACCAATACTGCCGGACGTGTTGCTATTTTTTAACCACAGCACACTTCTACCTATTTCTCAATGCTTTATTTATTATCTTCAACCGCTAATGGTTGCTTGCGCAGTACTTAAAAATGGGTTAGCAAGAATAAGCCACATAGAGATGCCAAGCACAATCATCGGAAAGGCTTCCATAAGCCCACCGGTAAACAGCATTTGTCCTAGCAGCTGTGGACGCATTTCCGGTTGCCGCGCGATCCCTTCCATATATTTAGAGCAAATCAAACCCCAACCCAAAGCAGAGCCTAAACCGGCAGCAGCAAGGATAATACCCACACCCATTGCAGTATAAGCAGAAATCAAAGCAACATCAGCAGGATTCATTGGTTCACCTCCTATATTTAACAATGTATTATTAAATTATTTAAAGTACTTTTGTAAAATCCAGATCAGCATAAACGAAACTAAAGGGTAGCTTCATTTAGATATAGACAAAACGCTAAATATTCTTAATGCTCCTCGTGAGCTAAAGCAAGATAAACGATAGTAAGAAGCATAAAAATAAACGCTTGTAATGTGACGACCAAAATATGGAAGATAGCCCATAAACTACCTAGAAGCGTCTGCACCGGCACAGCTAGCAGCCACCAGCCAACGAAGGCACCAAGCAGTGCAATTAGCATAAATAGCAACTCACCAGCAAACATATTACCAAACAACCGCAAACCTAAGCTGATGGGTTTTGCTACTTCCTCAATGGCAGTCATAATAATATTGACGGGAAACAACCAAATACCGAAAGGATGTGTCATGAATTGTTTAGCATAACCGATTATACCTTTAACTTTTATATTATAGTATATAATTAAGGCAAACACGCTTGTTGCAAGACCAAAGGTTATATCTAGGTGAGTTGTGGGAACTACTTTCAGATAATTCACTCCCATAAAACTAAAAAGCCAAGGTAGAAGATCTACAGGAATAAGGTCCATAGCGTTCATGAGGAATACCCAGACGAAAATAGTAAGCGCTAAAGGACCAACGATAGGGTTATAACCGGGAAATATATCCTTCACCTGCTGATTGACAAACTCAATAACTGTTTCAAGCAAATTTTGGATCCCGCTAGGATTGCCTACATTCAAGTTTTTTCCTATTTTCCAGGAAAACCACATCAAAAAGCCCGCAAGCATTGCGCTTATCAGAAAAGCATCTAAGAAAAAAACAGAAAAATCAATAAGATCGGCTGGCCTATGGGTGTTGGGATCGCACCCAATACATAGATTCGTCAAATGATGTTGAATATACTCTACTGGCGTATCTGCCATCAAACTTGCCGAAGTTGCTAACCCACTCATTCAACAACCCTCTTCCTAGAATGGCGGCCATAAAGATAAATACCTAGAATTTTCCCTCCCTGGAGCACAGCGAATCCCGTAAGCAACGATACCGGATCGAGTTTTAAGATCGCCATACCAACTATAAATAGAACAAGCATTAACACGAAACGCTGCGCGACACCTATATATAATACACCTATCTCACGACCAGGCATATCTTCTGCGATTTTTTGAGCCAAACGAATGCGCATTATTAGCATCCATGTACTAGATATTGCCATGCCTCCACCGTATGCCATAGCCACAGCCTCGAACCAGCCAAATATTACAAGATATGTGACACAAAAACCAAGAATCAATATTATCTGAAATCCTAAAAGAAATACCATATCGTTCGAAAGTGGCATTAACCGTGATATAAAACTTGAGTATGTACTATTGCATTGATTATCCTCTAAATGCATAATCGATTTAGGAATTATAGGTTTCACTTCGTTTGTTTTGCATATCTATTTTATTTATAAAGCTATTTTTCGCTAATAAAGCGTAATGCAAAGAGTGATAAAGAAGTCACCAACAACTTTACCTACGAACAAAGTCAATTTTTGACCATTCCCAGACCGGAAGAACAGCAAACCAACTCGAGTTGACTCTTTTATTCTTCCTGTTCCCGTGAAAAGCATTTGCTTTTGGTGGATGCACCATACCATGTGAACAGACTCACCACTACGAGTATAGGAAGTAGCAAGACTCAGCAACATCCGCACTTTGGCTTTTGCCAGACCAATGAAATGGAGCCTGCGCAAATCACTAATCGCCTTCGCCCAACCGAAAGTCTCTTTGATCATCTTTGTCGTAGAACTGTTAATTTTGCGAGCTATACCTCCATATTTTCTACTACTACCGCGCCAAACCCATTAAAAGCTTTGATTCAGAATTATCTTTACAAATGGAGCAAGTTTTGCTTCTCTCTATAATTGAGATATAAAAGCTCCTTCCCCCAATTAAGAGGCGTAAAAAAAACACTCCGATAAGATTCTCCACTTCGCCCGGTGGTAGGTGTCTTGGAGGGCTTTGGCGGCAATTGCCGACGCAAATTAACGCGTTCATGGGCCACATGATAGGGTGCAAAATATTTGATTCTTATCCGGACACGCTTGCCAACAATGTGGGCAATTCAGAAGATTCAGTATACCAAAACCAACGGCCATATCATGCCTCGTCGGTCTGAGGTGCAGCCTCGCCAGTATTGTAAGTTTCCTTACATTGTAGCCCTTATCCGCAGCTTTATAGCTGCTCCTAGGTTAGCTAAGGGATGATTCTCTTCAGTATACACTTCCCTTGAAGCTGTGCGAAAGAAATAGCCTTATCCAAAGACACATGAGCCTGAAGGTTGGACGTGAATCCAACGTAAA
>CAZSVE010000046.1:0-24472 GCA_964610175.1 uncultured Thiotrichales bacterium | reverse complement strand
ACAAAAATCCCGAGAGAACCAGTGCGCCCGCCAAGACCCACCCCGCTTCAGTCTTGGCGCGAAGCGCTGACATGTCCTCCATGCGATGGAATTTCGGTTCCGGCTTTGCCGGGTTAGGAAATAAACAAATCATTCTTTGTTGTTACCAACATGTTTGTCTCCAAGGGTTAGCTAAGCGCCTAAGCGCCTAGAAGGATTGAGGCATTTGCGAAGATAAGCGGGAAATAAGCAAAATAATCCCCCCAAATATCCCAACACAGGTTTTACCGATGACACTGCAAGGCACCATACACCATCGAGAAGTGGATTACCGAGAAGAGCGCCACGATGCCATTCGCCGGGTCACCCATATCGGATCGGCGCTGGATCTGGCTCTGGCCATCGCCAAAATGACCGCCGGTTGGCTGGCGCAATCCCAGGCCCTGATTGCCGACGGGGTACATTCGCTTTCCGATCTGCTGACCAACTTCCTGGTGCTGTTCGCCGCCAAGGAGGCACACCGGGAGGCGGATGAACAGCACCCCTACGGCCATCAGCGCATCGAGGCCATGGCCACGGTGGGGCTTGGCGTCATCTTGGTGCTGGTGGCCCTGGGTATCGCCTTCGACGCCATTTCCCGCCTGTTCCAGCCAGAGCTACTGCTGCGGCCCGGGGTCTGGGCATTGGTGGTCGCCGCGATTTCGGTGCTCGTCAAGGAGGGGCTTTATCATTACACGATGCGTGTGGCGCGCCGACTGCAATCCAATCTGTTGCGGGCCAATGCCTGGCATAGCCGCAGCGACGCCATTTCCTCCATCGTGGTCATCATCGGCGTCGCCGGTTCCATGGCGGGATTACCCTACGTGGACGCCATCGCCGCCATCGTGGTGGCCGTGATGATTGCCAGGATCGGCGTGGAACTGGGCTGGGGCAGCGTGCGGGAGCTTATCGATACGGGTGTCGAGGGACGGGAGCTTGCGTACATCCAGGAGGTCATCCTGAAGGTGGATGGCGTCAGGGCCCTTCATATGCTGCGCACCCGCCGCATGGGGGGGAATGTCCTCGTGGATGTGCACATTACGCTATCGGACCCCCGCGTCAGCGTCTCCGAGGGACACCAGATCAGCGAGATGGTCATGGCAAGGCTCATGGAAAGCATGGGGGAAGTCATCGATGTTACCGTCCATATCGATCCGGAAGACGATGAGCTGGCCCCATCGAATCGTAATCTTCCGCTGCGCAGCGAATTCATCGGGCGACTGCGCCGGTGCTGCGCCGCCATCGATGCCGCGAATCATATCCGGCGAATCAACCTGCATTATCTAAATGGCAGGATCTACGTGGAAATAGTGCTCCCCACGACCATTATCACGGAGGGGATCGACACACACGCCCTTTCCAAGGCCTTCCGATCCGCCATCCGACAAGAGGCCGATATCGGCGATATTCGCTTGTTGTATGTCGACTGAGGGTGAAAAAGCCAAAATAACCGAATTTGGGCATCGACGGATTGGTATAAAATGGGGAAGTAGAATGAAAGAAATAGTTTCCGCAATCATCGGGGGATTGGTCGTAGCTTTCGTGGGTTGGGCATTTGTCTTGGGAGGAATGAAGAAGTCCGATCTCTCACACATACAAGACGGATTGAAGAGAATGGAAGCCGAAATAAAAACTCGACAAAACGCCCTGAGAAAAATACACCTACGCCGATCGACACCAAGGCCATGAATGCCAGGGAAATAAGCGATACCGTAGAGATCTTTACCGATGGCGCCTGCCGCGGAAATCCGGGGCCCGGTGGATGGGGGGTATTGCTGCGCTACCGAGGCCAGGAAAAGACCCTGTCCGGCGCCGAAAGGTTCACCACCAACAACCGCATGGAACTCATGGCGGCAATCGCGGGATTGGCGGCGCTGAAAAGGCGTTGCCGGGTGAAATTGACCACCGATTCCCAATACCTCCGGGATGGCATTACCCGATGGATACCGACCTGGAAACGCAAGGGCTGGCAGACCGTCAACAAGACACCGGTCAAGAACCAGGATCTGTGGCAACGCCTGGATGCCCTTTCCTCGCATCATGACGTATCGTGGACCTGGGTTCGTGGACACCACGGCCATGCGGAAAACGAACGCGTCGATGCCCTGGCCAAAAAGGCCCTGGATGGGTTGCCATGAAAGCGCATAAAAAACACGAAATCGACGGAATCATAGTACCGTGCGCCAGATCACGCTAGATACCGAAACCACCGGCCTGGATACCAAAGAAGGGCACCGCATCATCGAAATCGGGGCGCGGGAATTACAGGACCGTCGGCTCACCGAGCGACATTTCCATCACTACTTGCAACCCGACCGCGACATCGAGGTCGGTGCCCGGTCCGTGCATGGCATCACCACGGAATTCCTCCGCGACAAACCCCGTTTCGCCGATATCGCCGAGGATTTCATCGCATTCATCCAAGGTGCCGAGGTGCTCATTCACAACGCCCCCTTCGACCTCGGCTTTCTCGATGCAGAGCTCCGTCGTCTGGGCCCCCAACGGAAGCGCTTCGAGGGTTACTGCACGGTCGTCGATACCCTGGCACTGGCGCGCACGCGACACCCCGGCCAAAAAAACAACCTCGACGCGCTCTGTCGCCGTTACAACGTGGACAACAGCAGACGAGATGTGCACGGCGCCTTATTGGACGCCGAGATCCTTGCCCATGTCTATCTGGCGATGACCGGTGGCCAAACCAGCCTGGCGCTGGAGGCAGCATCCATGCAAGTCGTCGAAAACCCAAGAAATCCGGGGATCGAAGAGAATCGCGCCCCCCTCCGGGTCATTCGCGCCAATCCCGAGGAACTTACCGAACATGCCGGGCGGATTGCGGCCATCGACGAGACCAGTGGCGGAAACTGCATTTGGAAACGACTGGATACGCATCGAGAAACCAGTCTCTAGCGAAGCTTCGCCTCAGACCGACATGATTCATGTATCGATGAAGCCCCATTTCTCCGCTAAAAGGACACGGCAAGAGAAGCAGAGAGTCGGTTTCGGACAAATACGTGGTAAACTTCGCCGCTATTGCGCAACGGCCCGGCAAGTCGTAATCTGCCGTCGTGGTTTTGCCACGACCCAGAAATCATCCCGGAATTATCCCGAGATAATCTCGAGACGCCGGGGTTCATGGCCACCATGAAAACGATGCGACTTATCGCGCATGAAATTTCTCTTTGAACGCAGCGTGCGAAAGGGCATGACGAGCAAAGCTTGTGCTCGAACCATCAAAGCATGATTTAGCATCGCTAAAGCAAAATTGCTGTTCCGTAGAATCTGGTTCATTTGCGAAGCTGAGCGGGAAATAAACAAATCAGACTCGAAAATTATCGTTTCTCCCTTCTATTGCCACTCCTTGCCCCGTCTCTTTCCATAAGAGGCAAGGCTTAGAGGCCTCTTCGGCGCTAAACCATAAGGAGTCTTGTAATGAGACACTACGAGATCGTGTTTTTGGTCCATCCCGACCAAGGCGCACAAGTCCCCACCATGATCGAGCGCTACCGCGCCATGATCGTCGAACAAGGCGGCACGATTCACCGCGAGGAAGATTGGGGACGCCGGCAACTTGCCTACCCCATCAAAAAGGTGCTCAAGGCCTACTACGTGCTGATGAACGTGGAATGCACGCCCGAGACCCTGAGCGAACTGACCAACTCCTTTCACTTCGATGATGCGATAATTCGCAACCTGGTGATTTTGCGCAAGGAAGCCATTACCGAACCCTCACCACTGGCAAAATCGAAGGAGGAGCGCGAAGCAGAAGATCGGATCCTTGCCGAACAGTCGGCGCAACCCGAAAATCGGGATGAACCGGAATCGCCGGCCGATGGTACGGATGAGATGTCGATCGAGGATGAATCCCAGAGCGACGAGGAAACTCCGTCCGCGGATACGGACATGAAAACGGACGAATCCCCGGACGCCGATACCAGTACCAACACCGAAACATAAGAGGAGCCGAGAATATGTCACGTTATTTTCGCCGCCGCCGATATTGCCGATTCACGGTCGAAGGGATAAAGGAGATAGATTACAAGGACATCAACACACTAAAAGGGTATATCACGGAAACGGGCAAGATCGTGCCAAGCCGAATTACGGGCACCAAATCGAAATATCAACGGCAACTATCCCGCGCCATCAAGCGTGCCCGATATCTGGCCCTGTTACCCTATAGCGATAGCCATTACCACTAGCGAAGCTTGTGCTCGAACCGATAAAGCATGACCCGGCATCGGTAAAGCAAAATTGCTGTTTTGTAAAACTTGATCATTTGCGAAGATGAGCGGGAAACAAACAAAATAATCATGCCGCGCCTTCGACGATATGCTCCTGTCGAACATAAAGATGGGAGACAATCGAAACTCCGCGTGGCCTCTTCCACGACAACGGCGTGCAGCGTGTTCGAAAGCCGCATCGCCACACAACGAATTACGAGAAGACGATCCCCGTGCATGCGTTCCTATCTCTCGTCATGCGAGTTCGTTCCCTGGCCATCATAATGGCCACCTTGCCTTTGATGCTTCCGCCGCTTGGTTTCATCAGCGGAGGCATCATGGGCCTTACCACGCTTAGGAACGGGTTTGCCGAGGGAACCCTGGTGACAAGCGCGGCCATACTCCTGGCGGGTATTGCCATGCGTTTTTTCATGGGTACACCGGACTCCGTCATCGTATTCACGATACTGACGGGATTACCGGTCCTGTTGCTTGCCGCCACGCTTCGTCGTACCCGATCGCTTGCGACGACCATAACCGTAGCAGGTCTTTGCGCCGCTGCCGGGGTGGTTGCCTTGCACGCGGCCATCGAGGACCCGTTGCTCTGGTGGCGAAATTGGCTGTATGCGATATTGATCACGCCGGAGCAGACATCCATCATCGATGCCCAAAACACGGAAAATCTGGAAAGGCTGGTCGATGCATTGGCGCCCATGATGATGACCGCATTGCCCGCGGGCATCATGTTCGGGACGATCCTTGTCTTGTTCCTGGCCCGCTGGTGGCATGCCATCCTGGATAACCCCGGCGGCTTCAGGAACGAATTTCATGGCCTGCGCTTCGATCCGCGGCTTGCCATCACAGCCATCATCATTGGAGGCATCGCGATGATCATGGGCCGAACAAGCGGAATCGGCAACGGGTTCCTGCAGATTCTCGTTATCCTGTATCTGTTCCAAGGGCTTGCCGTTTCCCATGGGATCGTTGCCATGCGCGGGGTATCGGGGAACTGGCTCGTGGCCCTTTATCTCCTATTGATATTGATTCCGAATATTACGACGAGCCTGTTGGCAATCACCGGGCTCATGGATGCTTTCTTCGACTTTCGCGCACGCGCCACGAACAAGCAAGGTGCGCGCAAGCCTTGAATTCATAGCAATCGACGATCACATACACGAGGTGTAGGATGGAAATAATCCTTCTGGAGAAGACAGAAAATCTTGGGGTTTTAGGGGACATCGTAAAGGTCAAATCGGGCTACGCGCGTAATCACCTGCTCCCGAAAGGAAAAGCCGTGCTCGCAACCCCCGAGAATGTAGCTACATTCGAAGCAAGACGAGCCGAACTGGAAAAACAACAAAACGAGAGCCTGGAAAACGCCCGAGCTCGTGCCGAAAAGATCGATGATCTCGCCATCTCCATCTCCGCCAGGGCCGGCGGTGATGAAGGACGACTATTCGGTTCCGTGAGCGCCAAGGAAATCGCGGCGACGGCCATGGAGGCAGGTGTCGAAATCGAAAGAGAAGAGATCCGTCTACCCACGGGGCCGCTACGTCGCACCGGAGAACACGAAATTACCGTTCATCTGCATCCCGACGTGGAAGCGATAATCAAGGTCAATGTGGTTCCGGAATGATCGGTCGCGGAATGACCGACCCCCACAAAATCCGTAACGGATATCCCCCGCCCGAAAGGGCCGTTTTTGCCATCGCAAGCGGAATTCGGCCCACCCCCATCCACCACCGGCAAAGCCTCGCATCGAAACCGCAAAAGTATGGTCCAGCACCCACCGGTACGGTAAAGCCGGCGTGTCGCAAAATTCGGCTCATTTGCGAAAACGAGCGGAAAATAAACAGGATTGGCAAATCCGTAAAATCCAGGGTAAAAAAATCATGCCAGGATATGGCGTCGCGGAAAAGCAAGCGGACTATAACGTCTCCAAGCTGAAGCTTCCTCCTCATTCCATCGAAGCGGAACAATCCGTCCTGGGAGGATTGATGCTGAATGGGTCGGCCTGGGATCAAATCGCCGACAGGTTGGGGACGGTGGACTTTTACCGCCGTGATCACCAGATCATATTCGATGCGGTCCGCATGCTCGCCCAGGGCGACTCCCCGGTGGATGTAATCACCGTTACCGAGTATCTGGAAAAGCGCAATGAGATAAACGGGGTAGGCGGCATGGCCTATCTCGGGGAGCTTGCCAAGAATACGCCCAGCGCGGCCAATATCGCCGCATATGCCGATATCGTTCGGGAACGCGCCGTATTGCGGAGATTGATCCAGGTCGGAAATGACATCAGCAACAGCGGTTTCGATTCCGGGGGAAGAAATAGTGGCGAGCTTTTGGACCATGCCGAACAGCTCGTATTCTCCCTGGCCGAACAAGGCGGTCGCCTGACAAGTGGATTCTCTGCCGTCCAGGAAATCCTACCCGATGTGGTCGACCGCATCGACACGCTATTCCATCGCGACGACCCGATCACCGGAATCGCCACGGGCTTTACCGATCTGGACCAAAAGACCTCCGGCCTTCAGTCCGGGGATCTCATCATCATCGCGGGCCGCCCTTCCATGGGCAAAACCGCCCTTGCCATGAATATCGCCGAACACGCCGCCATCAAGGACAGACTCCCCGTAGGCATATTCAGCATGGAAATGTCCGCCGAGCAACTCATCACGCGCATGATCTCGTCACTGGGAAGGATCGACCAACACGCCATACGGACGGGGAAACTCGCCGATGCCGACTGGCCGCGAATTACATCGTCGGTGAGCATGCTCAACGACACCGCGATCTTCATCGACGATACCCCCGCCCTGACTCCCATGGAGCTAAGGGCCCGTTGCCGAAGACTGAAGCGTGAACATGGACTCGGCCTCGTTGTTGTCGATTACCTGCAATTGATGCAGGTCCCCAACACCAAGGAAAACCGCGCCACCGAGATATCCGAGATCTCCCGAACCTTGAAGGCCATGGCGCGGGAACTGGAAGTACCGCTGGTCGCCCTGTCACAGTTGAATCGCAGTCTCGAGC
Organism: uncultured Thiotrichales bacterium; assembly: GCA_964610175.1. Taxonomy (GTDB): domain Bacteria; phylum Pseudomonadota; class Gammaproteobacteria; order HK1; family HK1; genus CAZSVE01. The sequence continues at coordinate 17,198 of CAZSVE010000046.1, read as the reverse complement.
AACGCCCCAACAAACGCCCGATCATGTCCGACCTCCGGGAGTCGGGAGCCATCGAGCAGGATGCCGATCTAATCCTCTTCATCTATCGCGACGAGGTATACAACGAGGAAAGCCCGGACAAGGGGATGGCCGAGATCGACGTCGCCAAACAACGAAATGGACCCACCGGACGCATCAACCTCACTTTCCTGGGCAAACACACCAAGTTCGAGAACTATTCCGGACTGCCGGATAACGCCTACCCTCCGTAATTTCGCAACCACGTCTCACGCCCGTTGTTTGCCGTAACACTCGGCCGGGCGCCCATCGCCGTGATTGGATATCCAAACCCCTCAGACGGAGATCCCATAACGCCGCATCTTGTTATCCAACCCCTGGCGACTAATGCCAAGGACCCCGGCGGCCCGTAGCTTATTGCCACAGACAGATCGCAAGGCCTCCCGGATCAACCTGATTTCCAGCGCACTCACCTGCTCCGGCAAGGTGGAACCCTGCGTACCGTCCGGGACATCGCCGACACCGGGGTCCCTGGAAAAATTCAGTTCCTCCGAGCAGTTATCCGGGGTTGCGCGATGCCCCTCGGGGGTCAGTGCCACCAGACGCTCGATCTCGTGGCGTAGCTGCCGAACGTTGCCGGGCCAGGCGTAGCCCTCCAACAGGGTAAGCAATTCATTGGAAAATCCGGCCAGATGCCTACCGAAACGGCGGCAGGTCTCCTCCAGAAACATCGAGGCGAGGGGTGCGATATCCTCCCGGCGCTGGCGCAGCGCCGGTACGATAATCTCCACGGCGAAGAGACGATAGTACAAGTCTTCCCGAAACGACCCATCGGCAATGTCGCGGTGCAGATCATGACTGGTGGCACTGATGATCCGGAAATCGAACTTTCTCACCCGATTGCTGCCCAGGCGCGCGCATTCCCCCTCCTGGATGGCCCGCAACAGTTTCGGTTGCATGGCAACGGGCATGTCTCCCAGCTCATCCAGGAATAACGTGCCGCTATCGGCCTCCTCCAGGCGTCCCTTGCGTTCCCTCAGTGCACCGGTAAATGCCCCCTTCTCATGGCCGAAGAACTCGGCCTCGATCAGGGCCTCCGGGATGGCCGCGCAGTTGATGGCCACGAAAGGGCCATCCCGTCGATCACTGCCATGGTGGATCATTCGGGCGATGATCTCCTTTCCCGTTCCGTTCTCCCCCCGAATAAGCACATTGGCGGAGGTACCGCCGACCATGGCGACCTCGCCGAGAACCTTGCGCATCGCGGCGCTTTTGGCCACACAGGGGGTATCATCGGACCCGATGGCACCAAATCGGGCAGCCTCCTGTAGTCGATGCACAAGCCCCAGGATTTCGTCATTCAGTAAAATACTGTTCAGCGCGACGGATAGATGATTGGCGCAATGCGTAAGGATTCGCTCATCTTCGTCGGTGAATCTCCCCTCATTCCGTTTATTCAGGACCTGGATCGCGCCGATGGTTTCCTCGTCCACCACGCTTCGGATCGGGACCGAAATCAGCGTCCGGGTAACGAAACCGGTCCTGGCATCGGTAGCACGGTGAAATCCGGGGTGATCGACAAGGTCATTCTCGATGACGCAGCGGCCAAGCAAGATAGAACGCCCCACCGCACTCCCTTCCAGGGGAGCTGCAATCTCGCCATCGCTGATCCCCGTGCCCACCTTGGATAGGATCTCCCGCGTCGAGGCATTGGCAACGAAGACCCCGCAACGTTCGGCATCCAGCAATTTCGGCACGATCTCCACGTAAAACCGAAGCAATTCCCGATAGTCGTCCACCGTCCATGCCTGATTCACGGAATACAGGCGGGACCTTAACGCATGAAGTACCCCTGGAATATCGTTGGGTGTAAAAGAATGCATATCCGTCCCTTGCAAGTTTATTTTTGTTTACGCATCGGGAACTGTTCTATAGAATAACCGCCCCAGCTGGAAGCAAATTTCGGGGTGTAGCTCAGCTTGGTAGAGCACTGCCTTCGGGAGGCAGGGGCCGGAGGTTCGAATCCTCTCACCCCGACCAACTTTGCTTCGAGAATCTCACCAAATATACAGGTATCGGAGATACATCCTCGCCCTACGGCCCTTGCAGCGATTTCCGGGGTCGGCTTTCGGCTCATTGGTTGCTCCGCTCGGGAGAATATTCCGACTGCTATCCAATCATGCCCCACAGGAGCACCCATCCCATCGGGGCCGGCAAAAAACCGATACAGTGAACGTAGCCCATTGCAACCACAGCGGCCCGAGTAGCCGTGATTTCCAAGGGCTTTCCTCGAGGAAACGCCGTATTCTGGAGCGCACCCAGGCGGTATTGCTGACCATCGCGGGGAGCTCGTCCGGGAAACTGTTTCTACTCGGCGGAAAACCCGCGTTTATGATTGGATGCGCCGAGGATTGCGATATTCGCCTCATGGATAGTGGTGTATCCCGGCAACACGCGGAATTGCAGATCAGCAAAAAAGGCCTCGCCATCATCACCGACCTTGATAGTGTCGGTGGCACCTATGTGGATGGCATCGCAGTCTCCCGGTGCGCATTTCAAGATGGCGCCATGCTTCGAATCGGAGCAATCGACACCCTGAAGTTCACCTACCTCAACCACCTGGAAAAATCCTTCCACCTGGATCAATACAGGAAGACCATCTACGACGATCTGACCGGGGTATTCAACCGGCGCTATTTTCTGGTGGCGTTACGTCAGGAGCTGACGTATGCCCATCATCATCGCCAAGCCATCAGCCTTATCCTGATCGACATCGATCACTTCAAACGAATCAATGACAGCCGAGGACACTTGGCGGGAGATGCCGTCCTCGAACACATGGTCGCCGTGATCCGAAACGATCTGCTCGAAGAAAACATATTCGCCCGGTATGGGGGGGAGGAATTCGGGATCATCGTCCGAGGACAAGGTATCGACGGGGCCCATGCGTTGGCCAATCGCATCCGGCATTCGGTGGCGGGAACCACGTTCGATGGCCAGAAACCATTCTGGCTTACCATCTCCGCTGGTATCGCCAGCTGCAATGGGGAATGCCCCCTCAAGGATGCCTCGGAAATGCTCACCGAGGCGGATAAACAACTCTATCGGGCCAAGGCGGCGGGCGGCAACCGTGTGTTTGGCGAGGATCCCAGCATCGATATTCCAACTCCGGCGTAGCTGGCCCCCTTCCGGGGTCGGGTAGTGCCCGTACTGCCACTGTGGGGATGCGCCCCTCCACCGCCCTTGTGCGATTCCGATACGGACAAACCCCCATTCCGAAGAAACGATTAGGCCTGCCGGCATGCGGGTTCGCCATGCGGTGAGGCCACAATGGGCATTATTTTGCTTATTTCCCGTTCATCTTCACAAAGGAGTCAAGTTTTACAAAACGCTAATTTTGCTCTCGATACCAAATCATGCCTCATCGATTCGAGCACAAGCTTCGCTAGAGAATTCCCTGCCCACGCTTAGCCCATCTTGTTCGTATCTCTTACGATACTTCGCCATGGACCCAAGGCTCGATACGGATGGGTGGCTAGCCCTTACAGGCCTGCATTTTTGCATCTCTCCCGACAGGGACTCCCACCTTGCAAGATATGCCGGGCTTTGCCCGGCGCAACGAAGGGAGAAATCTTGGTTGGTGGGGCTGAAAAGCCTTCCCATGGAGAATGCCCCCCTACATCACCATTACCCCACGAAGTTTTTTCATGGCGTTTTGCTCCAACTGCCGGATGCGCTCCGCCGATACCTGATAGCGATCGGCCAATTCTCGTAAGGTGCTTTTTTCTTCGTCGAGCCAACGCTTGGTAATGATTTCCTTGCTGCGCGGATCGAGGGTGGTCAGGGCATTGCGCAACTGGGTTTCGCTGTGTCTTTGCCAGTCTTCCTCTTCGGCGCGCAGGGCAGGTTCGAAGCGCTGATCCCGCAGGTAGGTGGCAGGGGTGATCCTTTCCAGGTCTTCGTCGTCTTCTTCGCCAAAGGCATCGAAGGCGGCATCCCTGGCATTCAGGCGCTTTTCCATCTCCACCACGGTATCGGGGGTAACCCCGAGGTCCTCGGCAATGGCGCTGACTTCGCTTCGATTCAACCAACCGAGCCGTTTCTTGGCACTGCGCAGGTTGAAAAACAATTTGCGCTGGGCCTTGGTGGTGGCAACCTTGACGATGCGCCAATTGCGAAGGATGAATTCATGGATCTCGGCGCGGATCCAATGAACGGCAAAAGATACCAGCCGCACGCCGATATCGGGATCGAAACGCTTTACCGCCTTCATCAGTCCGATGCTGCCCTCCTGGATCAGGTCTGCCTCCTGCAGCCCATAGCCATTGTAACTACGGGCGATACGCACCACGAAACGGAGATGGGACGATACCAGTCGCCATGCGGCCTCGAGGTCGCCCTCCCGCCGATAGCGTTCGGCGAGCTCCTTTTCCTCTTCGGCAGTCAGGAGAGGAATAGTGTTTATCGCCTGCTGGTATGCTTCCAAACTATTGGCAGGCAATGCCATGGTGATATCCAATGCTTTTGTCATCATGAATTACTCCGGATTCAGGTTCCGCTTCCATCGAATCATTTCGGCCTTATTTATTTCCCGCTCGGCTTCGCAAATGAGTCGGTTTCTCGAGGCGCCAATTTCGCCTTACCAAGACTCAATAATGCTTTGTCGATTCGAGCACAAGCTTCGCTGGATCGTGATCTGGTTTGCCGAGGCCCATACCATATGACCCATATGTTAGCACTCTACTTTATCGAGTGCCAACAAAATCGGTATCCATAAAATCCATTACCCAAAAATCGGTTGCCATGGATAATCCATGATCCCAAACCGATAAAAGCGCAAAAATCTGCCCCGAGGTTTATTGACGTCAATAACTTGGGATGGATCGGGGTGCTCGGTATCCGGTAGAATTGCGCCGTCCTGGGTGGCTGAGACATTACTCGTATTCCCGAGTCCAACCCATGGCGAGAGATAAATAACCGATTAGATTTTGGAGAAAAATTATGGCAACAGTAACATTTCAGGGTTCGCCGGTCAGCACGAATGGGACTCTCCCGACACTTGGCAGCCAGGCCCCGGATTTCGTACTCGTGGACAAAGATCTCAACAACGTCGGCCTTGCAAATTTCGCCGGCAAGAAAAAGTTGCTGAACATCGTACCCAGCCTGGATACGCCCACCTGCGCTATTTCCACCAAGAAATTCAACGATTACGCGAAGAAAAATCCCGGTACGGCGATTTGCACCATTTCCGCCGATCTGCCGTTTGCCCAGGGCCGCTTCTGCGGAGCCGAGGGGATAGACAACGTTGCTACCCTTTCCATGATGCGTACGCGTGATTTCGCGAGAGACTATGGTGTGCTCATCGAAGATACCGCCCTTGCCGGTATTACCGCGCGCGCCGTCGTGGTCCTCGATGAAAAAGACAAGGTGATCTACACCCAGCTCGTATCGGAAATCGCCGATGAGCCCGACTATGAAACAGCGCTGAAGGCCCTCTAAGGCCCCACACATTCAGCTTTATCCGGATACTGGGAAAATCGGGGACAATCCCTGATTTTCATGCAACCGTCGAGGGGCGCAAGGCTCCTCGATGGCCGGTCGCCCCGCAATACCATGCCTTCCTCCCGACGAACACCCCGCCCTTCTCCCTCTGCCATCGACGAGTGCGTCGAGCTTCTATGCCAACAGGGCTGCAGAAGCGTCCTGGGCAAGATCACCGCACTGGAACGGGGGGAGCACATCCCGGAAACCACCTCCCTCGGGGAGGAGGGACGAGCCGCCGTATTCGAAGAGCTGAAATCCATCATGTCCGTTTACGGCAACACCGCGTGCGGGATAGAGAAGACCCCAACCCCACCGGGCCAAAAAGGCCATCCTGTCCATTGGAAGGGCAAGGCTCCGGGCGCTCCGAGACAGCACTCCAACTCCAGCAAAGGCAAAACTTCGTTTGAGAGCCGATAAAGCGTGATTTGGGCATCAGTCGAAGCAAAACGATTGTTTCGTAAAACTCGACGCATTCGCGAAGATGAGCGGGAAATAAACGAACTGAATAAATGAACTAACTAGCAAAGCTCGTGCTCGAACCGACAACGCATGACCCCGTATTAGTAAAGCAAGATTGGCGCCTTGTAAGGCTCGATCCAATTGTGAAGCCGAGCGGAAAATAAATAAATCACCAAGGGCCAACGAGTCTCTCCGAGAGCCCTACTTTTCCCAAGGTATCCGCCTCTCGTGCTATTTCCAACTCATTTTTGCCTTCCATAGTCTTTCATGATCTCCCTGGCTTCCCGCATTTGTTGCTCATTCAACACCGGCGGCGGGCCGATCTGCAGGGCATGCCAATACTGGGCGGCGAGGCTTTCCACCTCCACCAATAGATTCAAGGTTTCCTCCAAATCCTCGCCGACGGTGATCACGCCATGATGGGCCATGAGGCAGGCGCGGCGCCCCACCAGGGTGGAGAGAACGGTATCGGAAAGAGCCCGGGTCATGGGCGGAGCGTAAGGGGCGCACGGAATATCGTCCCCCCCCGCCAATAATACCAGGTAGTGCACCGCCGGAATGGAAAGCCCGTGGATGGCGAGCGTGGTGCAGAACATTGCATGGGCATGGATCACTACCCGAACATCGCTGTGCGCGCGCAGAATATCCCGGTGGATGCGCCACTCGCCCGAAGGCGTACGTTTGCCCTGGTAACCCGCGTCGAGGTCCATTTCGACGATATCCGCAGGTTCCATGGTGTCATAGCCAAGTCCCGATGGAGTAATCAAAAAACCATCCCCGATTCGCATGCTGACATTACCGGACTTCCCCTGGTTTACGCCCAGGCGGTTCATTTCCCGGCAGGTATCGATGATCTTTTGTCTTGTCGTCGCGTTGTTCATGTGGGAATCTTTCGTAATGGGTGGAACAGGTTTCGTCGGGTATCAGGCCATCGAAGAGGCAGCCAGGTGCGAAGTCGAGATACACACTGATACGCCTAAGATACGCACTGATACGCACTGGCAAAAAAGACCAGCTATCGGGGTTTCCCGAATATTTTGTTTATCTCCCGCTCGGCTTCGCCAATAGTCGAATCCTACGAAACGCTGATTTTTCCCTACTACTATCGAATCACGCTTCATCGGTTCGAGGCGAAGCTTCTCCAGGTGGTACACTAGCGCTGGTGCATCGGCGGGGCTTCGAAAGGAATAGTCTTCGCTCACTCGAGAGAACGCCCCGGTTTCCCTATCAGCCGTATGATAATAGATATAAATCCGGAAAACAGGGAAAATATCCAGCGAAGCTTGTGCTCGAACCGATGCAGCATGGCCCGACATCGGTAAAGCAAAACTGGCGTTCCGTACACGTATCGGAAGAACAAAAATTCCGGAAAAACCGGTGCCGAGATCCGAGCCCATCCCGCTTCGGATCCGGCGCGAAGCGCTAACAGGTTCAATTTGCTCATTTGCGAAGCCGAGCGGGAAATAAACAAAATAAAGGCGGAGAGGGATCTCCCGCGCCGAGTGCTGTTCTGGGTGCGAAAAGCCGAATACTCGAACAATCGACCCTTCATGATCAATCACTCCTCTCCCTCGCCCGTTTCTTCCTCGTTTCGACGCGGTTATGTGGCCATTGTCGGAAGACCAAATGTCGGTAAATCGACTTTGCTGAACAGGATTCTGGAACGCAAGCTCAGTATTACTTCGCGCAAACCCCAGACTACGCGGAATCGGATCCTCGGCATCAAGACCACAAAGAGCTGTCAGGCGATCTACCTGGATACGCCGGGCCTCGACCTCCAGGGCAAGCGGGCCATCAATCGATATATGAACCGCATGGCGACGGGTGCCATGCTCGATGTCGATTTGGCGATCTTCGTCGTGGAGGCGCAACGCTGGATGGAATTGGACCACGATGTACAACTCCGGCTCACGGATTCTCGTGCCCCGGTTATCCTTGCCGTCAACAAGATCGATCGAATCAAGGACAAAACAGAGCTTCTCCCCTTTCTCGAGGAGATGGATCTCAGCGGAGACTATCGAGAAATCATTCCCTTGTCGGCGTCGCGCGGCGACAATATTCCCTTACTGGAAGAATTGGTGGCGCGAAACCTGCCCGAGGGAGAGCTGCTCTTCCCGAAACGTCAGATAACCGACCAGAGCAAGCAATTCTTTGCCTCGGAGCTGATCCGGGAAAAACTCACCCGGAGTCTAGGGCAAGAGCTCCCTTACCGACTTGCCGTGGAAATCGAAAACTGGTCGGAACGGAGAAAGATCATCGTCATCGATGCCGTAATTTGGGTGGAAAAACCGGGGCAGAAGGCTATCGTGATCGGAAAACAGGGCAACATGTTAAAAAGCATCGGCTCCAAGGCAAGGGCGGAAATGGAGGATTTCTTCGAGAAAAAGGTTCTCTTGAAGCTCTGGACCAAGGTCCGCGCCGGCTGGTCGGCGAATGATGCCACATTGCGCATGCTGCATTACGAATAGCGGCACCGACACCGACGAGGCTATGGAAGCCATGAGGCCAAAAGATGAACACGGGGTGCAAAGGACCTCCCTCTGCCTCGATAAGGATGAAGAGGTAATGCAGTGTCTTCCCTGATCCTGGTTCGTTTCGCGGCCCCGAGTCGGGAGATCGCCAAAACCATCATCGAGGAACTGGTAACCAGGCATTTAGCTGCCGGGGGATGCGTCACGGCTGCCACCGAATCAACCTATTGGTGGCAGGGCGAGATACATCATGAGCTCGAGTGGCTGTGCGAACTCTATACCCGTGAACCACTGAAAGACCGGGTGAGCGAGGTAATCACCGATCTACACCCCTATGAAGTCCCCGGGATCATTTTTCAGGGATTTCAATCGGGGACAGCCGAATTCGAGACATGGTTGCAACAGTACGCAACCGGAGAGGAAAGTCCATCATGATCGAAAAACACCCGAAACTGTCGCCCGTGATCATGGGAACCTGGCAGGTCGATAAACGGTATTGGACGGGCGTTGCCGATGATGGCATCATCCGCGCCGTCCATGCCGCGCTCGATGCCGGCATTACCACCTTCGATACCGCGGAAGACTATGGCGACGGATACAGCGAGCAACTGCTGGGAAGGGCGCTCGGTGGAAAACGCTTCGATGCCATCATCCTTTCCAAGGTCTCTTCCGACCATCTGCGCCCGGATCGGATATTCGAGGCCTGCCATCGTTCTCTCCAGCATCTCGGCACCGATTATCTCGATCTGTATCAGATCCACTGGCCGAGCGGCAATTGGGGCAGCGAACCCACACCCATCGACGATACCATGGAGGCCCTCGCTCGATTGAAGGATGATGGCAAGATCCGCGCCATCGGCGTCTCCAATTTCAACCTCCATGAACTGCGGGAAGCAGCGCTCTACGGAGAGATTTTCAGTCTACAACCGCCCTACTCCCTATTCTGGCGCCATATCGACCGGGACATTCGGCCCTATTGCGAACAAAACCAACTCCGCATCCTGGCCTACTCCCCGCTGGCTCAGGGCCTCTTGACGGGCAGATTCGGGCAAAATCATCGCTTCGACAAAGGGGATAACCGCAAGGACGCCATCCTGTTCCAGGCCCCCCACGCCGCGCGGGTCCAAAGGGCACTCGCGGAGCTTCGCCCCATCGCCAAAAGGCTGAATCTCTCCCTCGGGCAACTGGCCATTGCCTGGGTCATCGATCGACCCCTCACCCACGCCATCACGGGCGTTCGCGATGCCTCCCAGATAACCCACAACGCAGCAGCCATGGCGGTGCACCTCGAAGGCGAGGATGTCGCCCTCATGGACAAAATCGCTCGCGACGTTTCCGACCCCCTCATGGACGAAACCATCCCCTGGACGTGGACCCCTTAGCGGACCAGGAGGAACCACGATCCGATGGCTATTCGCGGCCCATTGGAATCGAACCAGGGGGATCTCGGATCTCCTCGTGGTCCGAATGGTTTTGCCCCCTGGGGCCCCGACGAAGACCAATGGCATCGCAAAGCTATCGGTCATGGGTTACAAGCCATGATTTTGAAACTACATCATGTCGCGGTACCGGTCAGCGACCTGGATTCGGCCATCTCGTTCTATTCCGATGTACTCGGTTTCCACCGCATCGAACGCCCGGATTCCCTGGCAGGCTTCGGTGCCTGGCTCCAGGGATACGGTTTTCAGATCCATCTCACCGAGGACAGGACCTTCCGTGGAAAGAAGTTGACGGACAATCCGACCCTTCCGGATAGCCGGCATTTTTGCTTGTTCGTGGATGATATCGATGGATTTCGGGAATACTTGATAAGGCGGAAGGTAACGGTGGGGGAAATCATGGAAATCGCCGTGGATGGACACCAGTTCTTTGTTTGCGACCCTGCCGGCAACGTGATTGAAATCACCGATATTCCCTTGTGAGTTATCGAGTCGCGGATTGGCCAAAATCAACCTTCGGCTTGCCATGAAAGTGCGCCGCGCCAATGCCCGATCCCCCGTGCCCTCTTTCATCGTCGAGGGTAGTGAAGTCCCTCGACGTACCCTGTTGCCACGGGAGTACTGCCAGGAAGATACGCACAGGATCCCTCGCTTCTGGATCACGGGACAGAGATCATCCTCGCGCGGGGAGAAAGCCTTTATCTTCGGGGTAATGAAAACCCAATGTGACCTGTTTTTCCCAAGCCCTGAATTTTCTACGGATAAAATCGACCAACGCCCCGATCGATGTAACTGGATTCACCCTTTTGCGACGTGACAGGTCGACCCTTTGAACAAATACAACAACAGAGAATGTCGACCCTGCACCGGATGTTGCGATGGCTGGGTGCAGATGGTTATCGATGGCGTTCCCGTGTATCCCGGTACTCCTTGTCCGCACAGTACAGGCGGCGGTTGCGATGATTACGACAACCGACCCGGGGATCCCTGTGGCGACTTCGATTGCGCCTGGATCATCGAGGGCAGCCCACTTCCCGACTGGATGAAACCCAACAATGCAAAGGTCATCGTTATTTTGGACAAGCTGAATTGGAACGGTCTTGCGGTGGATTTGGCCGTTCCGGTCGGGAGACGAATACCACCCCGCTCCCTCGACTGGCTGATAGGGTATTCCAGGGAAAATATGCGCCCCCTCATCTACACGGAACAGGTCATGGCGTCGGGGAAGTTTCAAAGGCAACAACAGATATTCGGTTACGGTCCACCGGCTTTTCAACAGGATCTGCTGCGTTGGCGCCAGGAAGGCAAAAGGCTTTGGTAAATGTCGTTGCAGAACCTCATATCCTTTCGAGGCAATCTTTCGGAGAGTTTGGTTTTCCTTTTCAAGGTATCGGAAAAACAAAGCTTCCGAGAGAATCGGTGCGTGCGCCAAGACCCGTCCCACTTCAGTCTTGGCGCGAAGCGCTAACATGTTCCAACATTCCTTGATTCATTTCCCAGCCTGCAAGGCGGAAAGCCTTTTGTGCACACTCATGGCGTGGCCGGCGGCACGCACCTTACGCCAGTGATGCGCGATATTTCCCTCCGGGTCGATAAGCACAGTGGAGCGGATGACCCCAAAGCCCTTGCGTCCGTACATATTCTTTTCTCCCCATGCTCCGTACCTTTCCATTACCTGATGATCCTGGTCACTGAGCAGCCTTATTCTCAATTGGTGCTTGTCGATGAATTTTCGATGGCGCTCGGCGCCGTCGGGGCTGCATCCGAGGACCACGGCATCGAGCTCCTCGAACCCAGTCAGGCCTTCGGTGAACTCGCACGCCTCGGTGGTACAACCCGGCGTGTCGTCGCGAGGATAGAAATACAATACAACCCATTTCCCTCGTAGCTCATCCAGGGAAACCTGTTGCTGTTCTTCATCGGGCAGGGTAAAGGGAGGTGCTTTGGCTCCCACTTCGATTGGGTTTTTCTCCATGATTGTGCTCCGTCGCCATTTCGATGGTAAGTGATCGATGCCGGGCCATGGACGAAGGAAGCGCCGGACTCACGACATCGGGCCTGGCGAAACTTGTGCTCGAACCGAGCAAGACATGAGCCGGCATTGGTAAAGCAAAGCTGACGTTTCGTAAAACCTGACTCATTTGCGAAGCTGAGCAGGGAAGAACATGTTAGCGCTTCGCGCCAGATCCGAAGCGGGATGGGCTCGGATCTCGGCACCGGTTTTTCCGGAATTTTTGTTTTTCCGATACGTTAAACAAAGTACTTTTCTCGCCGTCGGGGTTGCTTTCGATGCCATGACGCACGGCGCATCATTGGAAACATATTGGCGCTTCGCGCCAAGACTGAAGCGGGGTGCGTCTTGGCACACGTACCGATTCTCTCGGAATCTTCATTTTTCCGATACATCGAGGTATCACCGCCCGTCCCCCTTTGACCATCAAAGGCATCGCAACGTCCTTGCGCCGGGAAACACCGCGCTTCACCCGCGCGCCATGAAGATCATAAAGATAATGAAGGCGATGACCATGATAATGGGCTTGATGAGGCCCAGCCAATCTTCCCTGGTTCCTTTCGGGCTTTCCTTGACCGCCCTCTTGGTACCAGGCAGAAACAACAGCAGGATGAGAATGGCCGCGGTGCCGAGGAGAATTTGTTCCCAGGTTTCCATGATATATTTTCGTGAGATTCGAAGATCGGTTTTGGCTCCTGGTACCGATGCCGACCGGCGGAACCCTAATGGAAAAGAGATCGATTTGCGACAACGATGCCGATACCGACTGGATGGGTTTTCGTGGTTCTATCTCCGGATAGGAGATGTGGTCCGGTATCTTTGCTTACTTCCCGCTCATCTTGGCAAACGCGTCGAATTCGACGAAATACCGGTTTCGCTTTACCGACGCCGGGTCATGCCTTGTCGGCTCGAGATGAAGCTTCGCCGGTGGATCGATACACGGGGGATCGATGGATGGTGAAAAGGTCCATTTCCTGGCTTTTCCAATGACGACTTTTTCCAGTTACGGAATCGAAAAAAACCGAGATGTGGCCATTGAAAACGGCGGCACATCCCTGTACCGCGCACTGAATGAAAAATTGCATTTTTCACTACCCTGTCAATCCTCTCCCGCGAAAGCCCCGAGGAGATGGAGGAGAGCGGTGAACAGGTTGTAGATGGTCACATAAAGGGTCACCGTGGCCATGATGTAGTTGGTCTCGCCACCGTGAACGATATTGCTGGTCTGCCAGAGGATGAGACCGGACATCAGAAGGACGAACATGGCCGACACCGCCAGGGACAAGCCCGGCAGGGAAAAGATCGCCGCGCCCAATCCCGCCAGGAAGGCCACCAGGATCCCCACCATGAGGAACCCACCCATGAAGCTGAAATCCTTTCGGGTCGTCAGTGCATAGCCGGACAGGCCCAGGAATATGGCCCCCGTGCCGCCCAGGGCCATCATCACCAACTGGGAACCGTTGGAGAACGCCTGGAGATACATGCCGATGATCGGTCCCAGGGTGATCCCCATGAAACCCGTCAGCGCGAATACGGACACCAGTCCCCATACGCTATTTTGGAGCTTGGCCGTCAAAAACAGCAGCCCGAAGTATCCTACCAACGTGATGATAATCCCCGGATGCGGGAGATTCAGCGCCATGGAGACACCGGCCATGGCTGCGCTGAACAACAGCGTCATGGCCAGCAGTGTATAGGTGTTTCGAATCAGCTTATTGGTGACCAGGGTGGTCGTCTCGGCCGATGAAGCGACGGCATAGTTCTGTGTGGACATATCGGTTACCTCGATTTCAATGGATTTCGTACAATGGAATAATAAATCAAGATCTGTTTCGAGTAGGTGAATTTTACACCGTACCGGTTGCTTCTCACTACCCGCATTTGCCTGTTTTTTCCAAACATGGCGACGAAACCGACGGATCGATCATGGAGGGACGCATACATCCGGAGGTATCGGAAAAACAAAGACGAGAGAACCGGTGCGTGTGCCAGGACTCACCCCGCTTCAATCTTGGCGCGAAGCGCCAATATGTTCAGGTATCGCAAAACGAAATCCACTAAAAACCTGCCCCGAAAGGGCGCCGTGCCCACTGCCACACGCCATGCATACAGAAAAAAACGCTACCACGACGTCGGCCTTGCTGAAAACACTGCTAAGGCGCCTGAAGAAACAATTGCCGGGGGAGGCAATCCTCACCGACGAGGAATCGCTCCGTCCCTTCGAATGCGATGCCCTGCCCATCTACCAACAATTGCCCATGGTGGTGGTATTGCCGCGTACCGTGGAAGAGATACGGCATATCATGCGTGTTTGCCATGACCTTGGCGTGCCGGTGGTTCCCCGCGGGGGCGGCACCGGGGTTTGCGCCGGGGCGCTGCCGCACGAGTCCGGGGTATTGCTCGATCTTGCCCGTCTCGACGCCATTCTCGATATCGATCCCATGAATCGCACGGCGCGCGTACAGCCCGGCGTGCGCAACCTCGCCATCTCCGAGGCCGTGGCCGAACATGGCCTCTATTATGCCCCGGACCCCTCCTCGCAACTGGCCTGCACCATCGGCGGTAATATCGCCGAGAACTCCGGGGGTGTGCACTGCCTGAAATACGGGCTCACCGTACACAATGTGCTCGAGATCGAGATCGTCACCGTGGAGGGGGACCTGGTGAAAATCGGCAGCGATGCCCTCGATTCTCCGGGTTTCGATCTCCTGGCGCTCATGACGGGGTCCGAGGGGATGCTCGGCGTGGTGGTGGAGGTCACGGTTCGTCTGTTGCCCATGGCCCAATGCGTGCGTGTGGTGCTGGCGACCTTCGACGATGTGGAAAAGGCCGCCATCGCGGTGGGGGAGATCATCGCCGCGGGCATCATCCCCGCCGGATTGGAAATGATGGACAACCTGATCATCCGAGCCGCGGAGGACTTCGTCCATGCCGGCTACCCCACCGATGCCGCCGCCATCCTGCTCTGCGACATCGACGGCGCCCCCGAAGAGGTGGTGGAGGAAATCGACACCGTGCGCCACCTGCTCCTGCGCCATGGCGCCACGGAGGTGCGCCTCGCCCGGGACGAATCGGAACGCCAAAGATTCTGGCTCGGTCGCAAATCGGCATTCCCGGCCGCCGGACGCCTCGCCTCCGATTACTATTGCATGGACGGCACCATCCCGCGCCATCGCCTGCCCGAGGTGTTGTCCCGCATCAGCGCCCTTTCTCGCGAGTACGACCTGCCGGTAGCCAATGTGTTCCATGCCGGGGATGGCAATCTCCATCCCCTCATCATCTTCGACGCCAACAAACCGGGGGATCAGGCACGCACCGAGGAGCTGGGCGGCAAGATCCTCGAGCTTTGCGTCGCCGTGGGAGGAACCATCACCGGGGAACACGGCGTCGGCGTCGAGAAACTCGATCAAATGTGCGTACAGTTCTCGCCCCAGGAGCTTTCCCAGTTCCTGGCCATAAAACATGCCTTCGATCCCCAAGGGTTATTGAACCCCGGCAAGGGGATCCCGACACCGCGCCACTGCGCCGAGTATCGGGCGTTGTCCGATGCATGACGAAGGGGATAGCCGATACACCGTACCCCACGTGGGAAATGGCGTCATGGAGACCCTTTGGTGGAATACGCTTCGTTGTTCCAACCCCGCCAGCGTTCGGGAGCGGAGCAAAACGTGGAATTCCTGCCCGTGGCAGGCTGCGCCGCGCCCATGGTGCTATTCCGCCCTTCCGTGCACGGGATCAGGACACTCCATCCGGCGACAGGCAGGCGGTCATCGCCCGTGCATGGCTATCCATCATTCGGAACCAATGATCGGGACCGGGCGGGATGTCCACCCCCAAGGGATCGAGGGTGGCGATATCGACCTGGGTACCCTCCAGGAGGGTCGCGATGAATCCGGCGTCGAATTGGGGCTCCCGGAAGATACAGCGGATCCGGAGGCGTTTTATGGCGGCCCGGAGTTCGGCGATGCGCCGGGCGCCGGGCATCACCGCCGGGTTGGTGGTAATGGCCCCGGCACCATGGAGACCATAGCGTGTTTCGAGGTATGGAAAGGCGTCGTGAAAGACGAGGTAAGGGGTGTCGCGGAGCAAAGAGAGCCGTTCCTCCAGCGTTCGTTCCAGGGCGCCGATACGCCGCAATAGCCGCGCGGAATTGGCCTGATAATGGGCGCGTCGATCGGGATCGATCCGGTAGAGGTGCGAGGCGATGGCCTCGACCAATCGAGCGGCGTTCCCTGGGTCGAGCCAGATGTGCGGGTTGTAACCGAGGGGTCGCGATGATTCCGACATCGGGGGAACGTGGGCGTGGGTGTGGGTATGGTCATGGGGGGGCTCGGGATCCGAGGGCGGGCCTTGCCATGGGCCGCCCTGGCGATTCCCGAGCAGGGCAAGCCCGGGGGCCTTCAGCAACGAGATGACCCTGGTGGTTTCCGGGAGGGAAGATAAGGGTTTGCGCAGGAAGCTCTCCAGGGTATCTCCGATCCAAAATACCAGGTCCGCGTCGTGCAATCGGGCCATATCCGAGGGTCGCATCCGATAGGTATGGGGCGAAGCATAGCCCTTTACAATCAGGGAAGGGCGCCCGACCCCGTGCATGACGCCGGAGACCAGGGAATGGATCGGCAGGATACTGGCCACGACCCGCGGCGGTTCCCCGGCAAACGCCCGGGGAGTAAACCAGGGGGTGGAAAGCAATAGCGCGAAAAGGAGACACCGGGCAGCGAGGGTACTTGGGAAAAGGGGCATGGTGTTCATTCGGTATTTTGATTGTAGTCTCTTGCCCAGGGTCATACCCAATGTGCTCGGCGAGGGCCTTGCGCCTTCGGATCCACGGGAGCCTCACCTTCCCAATGGGCATTATGGCCTTTTTGGGCTATCGGGTCAGATGGATTGGGTCGTTGTGATGAAAGATCCTATAAAAATCATGAAACCTAGCGAAGCTTGTGCTCGAGCCGACAAAGCATGACCCCGTATTAGTAAAGCAAAATTGGCGCCTTGTAAAATTCGATCCAATCGTGAAGCCGAGCGGGAAATAAACGAACCAGCGAGGCTGCGCCTCAGACCAATGAAGCATGATTTTGTATCAGTAAAGCATTCTTGAAATTCGATCCATTTGTAAAGCCGAGCGAGAAATAAACGAAATATCGGCGCTTCGCGCCAGGATCGAATGAAGCAGGATGTGTCTTGGCACACGCACCGATCCTCTCGGAATCTTTCGATTTTTCCGCCTCCTCAAAAAAATTTGTGGGTCGGTATTTGACATAAACAAACACAACTTAC
>CAZSVE010000045.1:0-24636 GCA_964610175.1 uncultured Thiotrichales bacterium | reverse complement strand
AAATGCTATTGGGATGGCAAACTTCTACCCACAAATTTTTTTGAAGAGCCAATTTAGTAGAAGAAAGCCCGGTTTGACAATAGAGAGAGAAATCCGATTGAGCTTTACGATAATTTTTGGGGCTGTCCACACATCCCGGAGGGCGAAGGCCGGTCCGAAGGATTCGTCCACGAAGACCCAGCAAAAACCGATGGGTTCTAACTGCAACTAGCCGGGCCAAAAAGGGTCTTTCAGTAAAAGTTCCTAGCGAAGCTTGTGCTCGAATCGATGAAGCATGATTTGGTATCGAGAGCAAAATTAGTGTTTTGTAAAACTTGATTCATTTGTGAAGCTGAGCGGGAAATAAGCAAATCATGGCGACAAAAAATGCATTCCGGGCGAGGCGAGGATCTTTCATCGTCGGGGGGGTGATGAAGCCATCAACGTAAGCTATTGCCATGAAAAGAGCCCCCCGGCAATATCCCTCCCTTGTTGGCCCCCTTTCATCGTCGGGGGTGCGGCGAAGGGACCTCAATGCGACCGACCATGGAAGCACATTCGAGAACACTCGCGCTGCAATGCCGACTGCCAGGGAAAACTACATCTCCCCTATCTCATTCAGCTCTTTCTGTATTGCAGATGCGCTCAGCAGCGCTATGGGCAAGCTGGTAAAGACCTTGATCCGCTTTTCCAAGGTCTGAAATGCCATGCGAAAGGCATCCATCCGCTCCGTCTTGGTTCCCTGGGCACTTGCGGGGTCTTCCACGCCCCAATGTGCCTTCATGGGCTCTCCGATCCACACCGGACACGTCTCCCCCGCAGCCTTTCCACAGACCGTAAAGACGAAATCCATCTTGGGCGCATCCGGGCGCGCGAATTCATCCCAGCTCTTGCTCCTGAGCCCCATGGTATCTATGCCGAATTCACGCAGAAGCTCGATGGCAAGCGGATTCACCTCGCCCGTCGGATGGCTGCCTGCGCTGAAACCACCAAATCTCCCTTCACCCCAAAATTCCAGTAATGATTCGGCGAGAATGCTCCGGGCGGAATTACCCGTACAAAGGAAAAGTGCATTGTAATGATGATAACCACCCATGGGCTCGATCTCCCCTATTATCCGAAGCGACCGGTAATATAGTCACCGGTCAACTTATGCTCGGGGTTAGTAAAGATTTTCCTTGTTTCTCCCACCTCGATGAGATCACCGAGATGAAAATAGGCAGTACGCTGGGATACCCGGGCAGCCTGTTGCATGGAGTGGGTAACGATGACGATGGAGTAATTTCCCTTGAGTTCATCGATCAACTCCTCGATCTTGGCTGTGGTGATGGGGTCCAAGGCAGAGCAAGGCTCATCCATGAGGATCACCTCGGGCCTCACCGAAATGGCGCGCGCAATGCAAAGGCGTTGCTGCTGCCCCCCGGAAAGCGCCGTACCCGGCTGGTCGAGATTGTCCTTCACCTCTCCCCAGAGCCCGGCTTTCTCCAGGCTCGTCTGCACGATCTCTTCCGCCGCTGCCTTGTCCGGCACCATACCGTGGATACGAGGGGCGTAGATCACATTATCGAAAATGGATTTCGGGAAGGGATTGGGTTTCTGAAACACCATGCCGACACGCGCCCTTATCTCGACCACATCCACGGATCTCGCATAGATATCTTTACCATCGATCCTGATTTCTCCGCTGACACGGCAGCCGTCGATGGTATCGTTCATCCGGTTGAGGCAACGCAAGAAGGTCGATTTGCCACAACCGGAAGGACCGATGATGGCGGTAACCTCCGTCGTGCCGATATCCAGGGTTACATCCCTAATGGCCCTTTTTCCCCCAAAGTCGACATTCACGTTTCGAGCCGTCATACGAGGGTTTTTGGAAAACACCTCCCCAATAGTGACATGGGCACCTCCCTCGCGCCCGAGATCCTTGCTCGATGGATTCGATGCAGGAGTCCATGACGATTCCTTTGCAGCGTAGCCGCTCGGATGACCGCTTCCTGGCAATACACCCTTATCATCGGCAGGAGCGCCTCGCGGTGTAGTGTGGAGCATGCGCGCCTCACCAAACGTCGTGTTCATCTTGGTTTTTCTCCTCGGAATCTTTCAGTACTTCATTCCACTTCGGATTTCTGGTTTCCGATACGCTGCGTCATTCCGACTGAAGGCATAGGATTCCCAATCCACTCATCAAAAATCTCTCTCCCATCGAAACGACTTTCATTTCCAACGAGGCTTGTGCTCGGATCGACAAGGCATGATTCGTTGCGTAGAAGGATGGGCAAAGGTGCAAAGCGGTGCGCCTATCCTGGATGAGAGGTAACGTATCGTGATGGGCACGGCCATCGTGACGGATCCGGACGCCTTTGCCCATCCTTCTACAAGGCCGATATAAACGGAAGACCACCAATCGATTTCGGATTCATCGGGCCACCCATACCCCGACAGTGATGTTCGCTTGCTCCCAAACTACCGCTTGGGCGCGCAATCCGGAAGCGATAACTTCCAGAGAAAGGGTTCCCAAGCTCCCGCTTGGGAACCAGCAGAAGCCCTTTTTGGTCCCGGCTCGGCCAGGTTGGGCACCCATCAAAGCAACATTGGTATTTCGTAAAACTTGACTCATTGGCGAAACTGGGCGGGAAATAAACAAATGAATCCACGCCCGGAATCCGGCAAAGCCCCGCTAGAGGGAAATTCCTCATCTTTCATGACAAAGATCGCTTCACCGGGTTTTCCTCGAAACTACCAGCGTCGTTCGAAACGCTTGCGCAACAGAACGGCTCCGGCATTCATCACGATAAGGAAGGCCAACAACACCATGATAGCGGCGGAGGTGCGTTCCACGAACGCCCGTTCCGGGCTATCCGCCCAAAGATAGATCTGCACCGGCAATACCGTGGCCGGATCCATGGTGCTCGCGGGAATATCCACGATGAAGGCCACCATGCCGACCATGAGGAGTGGCGCACTTTCGCCCAGGGCACGCGCCATACCGATAATGGCACCGGTCAACATGCCGGGCAAGGCCAACGGCAACACATGGTGAAGAATGGTCTGCATCTTGGAAGCGCCAATGCCAAGGGCGGCCTCCCGAATGGAAGGAGGCACGGAGAGGAGCGCCGCACGCCCGGCAATGATGATGGTAGGCAAGGTCATCAGGGTCAGTACCAGGCCGCCCACCAGGGGAACGGAACGCGGTACACCGAAAAAATTGATGAAGATACCAAGGCCTAACAGGCCGAAAACCACCGAGGGAACCGCAGCCAGATTGTTGATATTGATCTCGATAAAATCCACCCAGCGATTCTTGGGCGCGAATTCCTCCAAATACACCGCCGTTGCCACGCCCAAAGGAAAAGACAGCAACAGGGTTATCGACAGCGTGAACAGGGAGCCCATCATCGCCCCCCGGATACCGGCCGATTCCGGCTCGCGAGAATCGCCATTGGTAAAGAACGCCATATTGAAGCGCTTCTCGATGGCCCCCGCTCTTTCCAGTTCGTCGATAAAGGCCAATTGCCTGTCCTTGATACGACGCTCGGCCTCCGGCACCTTCCGGTCGATATGACCCTTGACCAACATATCCACATCGTCATCGCTCGGCAACCAAAGGTCCCTTGTCGTGCCGATGATGCCGGGGTCACGCAACACCTCGTCTCGCAGTTGAAAGGCGGCACCGGAACTTATCAGGCCATAGAGCATCTTCTTGTCGCGACGCGACGCGACCTCGGGGAATCGCGCACGCAATGCCGATTTCACCAGTCCCGCGTAATCGGCGCCGGAGAGAACCTCCCGATCTCCCGTGCCCTCGGGATCCAGCAATTCCTGTTCGAAGGGTACGGACAGGCGAATAAAGGTCTGTTGAAAGGCGCTGTACCCATTGGAGATGATATCGGCGAACAAGAGAAACACGAAGGCGAGCCCGAGACAGACAGACGACAGCGCATACAGGCGAAAACGTCGCTCCGCCCGATGACGCTTGTGGAGCCGGGTCCTCCAGGCTTCGGATTTGGCCACACTGACCAATGTCATTTCATTGCTATTCATAACTTCGCAAAGACGCCAACGGGAAAACCAAAATTGTCAACATGCCCCTTCCATCGTTTCATTCATACTGTTCCCGATACGTTCGCACCACATGCAGGGCGATGACGTTGAGGATCAGGGTCGCCACGAACAGCAACAGGCCGAGCGCAAACGCCGCCGAGGTCTTGGCGCTATCGAACTCCTGATCGCCCACCAGCAAGGTCACGATCTGGGTGGTCACGGTAGTCACGGCCTCCAATGGATTCGCAGTGAGGTTGGCCACCAGACCGGCCGCCATGACCACGATCATGGTCTCCCCGATGGCGCGGGACACGGCCAACAAGATGCTGCCGATGATGCCCGGCAAGGCGGCGGGGATGAGTACACGCAATACCGTCTCGGAATGAGTCGCGCCAAGGGCCAGGGAACCATCGCGCATGGACTGGGGCACCGCGTTGATGACATCGTCGGACAACGAGGAGACGAACGGGATGATCATCACTCCCATGACGAGTCCCGCCGCCAGCGCGCTCTCCGAGGCCACATCCAGACCGATCCTCGTACCCAGTTCGCGGATCAAGGGGGCCATGGTCAACGCGGCGAAGAAACCGTACACCACGGTGGGAATACCCGCCAGAACCTCCAACAAGGGCTTTGCCGCGGCGCGGAAACGGCGGCCTGCATATTCCGAGAGATAAATCGCCGACAACAATCCGATGGGTACCGCCACCAGCATGGCGATGAATGCTATCAAGAGAGTACCCGTAAATACGGGCACGGCACCGAATGCCCCGGAAGAACCCACCTGATCGGGCCGGATGGCGATCTGTGGGCTCCACTCCAGGCCGAACAGAAAGTCGGTGACGGGAACGGCGCGAAAGAAGCGCATGGCCTCGAACAACACCGACAACACGATGCCGATGGTGGTGAAGATAGCGATGGTGGAGCTTACGATCAAAAAGATCTTGACGATAGACTCCACGTGATTTCGCGCGCGGACCTTGGGCGCAACCCCTTGCCATCCCACGGCAATCCCGCCCATGGCGGTAATGATCACCAACACCGATAACGCTGCCATACCGGTTTCCCGCAAAGATCGATAGTGCTCCGCGGCTTTCCGTATGGCATCGTCCACCTCCCCAGACACGATATTGCCGGAGGCAAGATTCTTGATATCGTTGATCACAAGGCCAAGGCGTTCTTCGGGAAGATTACGCAGGGCCTCCGGCAGCTCACTCACTACCATTCCAGTGACAATCACAGGCTCGAACGCCAGCCACAAGGAAAATACCAAGAGCGCCGGGATACCACACCAGATAACCGTCAACCACCCGTGGTAGCCGGGTAGGGAATGGAGCCGCGACATCTCCCCGGGGCCGCCCGCCAATCGCACCGAACGGCGTTTCCCAAGCTGATAGCCAATGGCCATCAGCACAAGCACGGTAATGAACAGAAGGGGAATTGTCATAGGTGATTTTTTCTTGAATTGTGCGCGTTAACGCCGACCTTGGTCGGCTAGCAACGGAGTGCAGCAACACAACCGGTCCAAGTTGAAGATATTATTCCTGTGTTAACTAGGCAACCTTATCCAGATCAGCCGGATCGGAAATTCCACCGGCATGCTCGTTGTGCCACGCCACGATCCGTCGTTGGTACTCTTTGGGAATTTGGCGGATTGACCGTTCGAACGAACGGGAAACATGCAATCGCCATAGGCTCATCAGGCCAGTTCTTTTTGTAGTTCCGCAAAGAATTCATTCGCCGGTCTCGTTGGTTCACCGCTTTCCCTGGCGTGCATGAGGGCCTCCAGCACTTCGGTATCATCCAGAATTTCAGCCAATATATCCTCATCCATATGCTGCATGGCTCATTAAAATTCCTTTCGATACAAAAAACTTAGATTAAATCACACAAGAGACCGATTGTTTTCGTTCTTGTCCGTATAAAACCCCTTCGAATTTCCGCCCAAAGGCATACCAAACACTTCCCGCTCGATAATTTACCACTGTCCAAGCCATCAACACTCGACAGCACCTCCCTACAACACCAAAATACGTTCTTTATCGATTCGTAAACCAACTACCGATCCGGGTTCCAAAGGTTCTTTCCCGGAGCCATAGACTTCATCGACAATCAGATTTCGCTGTCCCACCCGAATCTCATAGCGCATGATGTTCCCCAGGAATTCGCGAACCTTGATTTGACCCCGTAAATCCGCAGTCGGACTGTCAGGGTCGCAGAGGGTAAAATTTTGGGGACGAAACAGGATGGATTTATTCCCTTGGATATCCCCGAATGATAAAGAACCGGATGATAAGGGAATCCGCAGGCCCTTGCCGTCATCGAAGAGTACTTCATTGTCCTGTTTTCTTATCGTTCCCCGCAATACATTGGCGCTGCCCAGGAATTGGGCCACGAACAGGTTTTCCGGTCGACCATATAATTCCATTGGGGTTCCCACCTGCTGTACGACACCATCCTCGAGCACGGCGATACGATCGGAGGTCGTGTTGGCTTCCTCCTGGTCATGGGTAACGAAGATCGTGGTCAGCGATAATTTTCGCTGTAATTCCCGTAGTTCCTGGCGCATGTGAACACGCAGCCCGGCATCGAGATTCGACAAGGGTTCGTCCAGTAGCAAAACCCTGGGTTCTATCACGATGGTGCGCGCCAGGGCGACCCGCTGCTGTTGTCCACCGGAGAGTTGATTGGGGCGGCGCGCGGCGTAATCGTCCAATCCAACCAGTTCCAGTGCCTCATCCACACGTCGCTTGATTTCATTGCGGGGCAACTTGCGTTCTTCCAGGCCAAAGGCGACATTTTTCCAGATGGTCATATGCGGCCACAGGGCATAGTTTTGAAACACCATGCCGACATTTCGTTTCCACGGCGGCAGATGGGAAACCTCTTCTTCACCCAGAAAAACCTCGCCATGCTGGCACTGTTCGAATCCGGCAATCAGTCTCAGCAGCGTCGATTTCCCGCAACCGGAGGGTCCCAACAAGGCAAAGAATTCCCCTCGGTTAATTTTGAGGCTGACATTCTCGATGACTCGAGTGTTCCCATAGGACAGATCGATGTTCCTTAATTCGATGCCTGTGGATTGGACGGAATGGAGTGACATGGTGATTCCTATAGACCGTTTGTCTGATGAGTATTCTCGACACTACGTTCCCGCCGGCCCTTCTCGATGATTCGATGGGAAAAATAGGTCCCCAAGGCGACAATCGCCACGGCGACCATGCCCAGCGCGGCCCCCGGCCCTCTCCCCGCGGCGGACTGCATGAAGACATAGATACCATAGGCCAGCGGCGCATCCGACTCGGTGGATACCAGCATGATGGTGGCCGACAATTCGACCGCCGCCGTGGCGAAACTGGTGACGAAGCCCGCCATCAGGCCACCGGACATCAAGGGAAGAACCACCCGTTGGAGGGTCCTGACCTTGTTGGCGCCCAGGTTTTCGGCGGCCTCCTCCAGGGATCGACCGACTTGTTGCAGCGCGGAGGTACAGGCCCGCAGCGCATAGGGCAGGCGTCGAATCGACAGGGCGATCACCAACATCACCCACCAGGTCGCCAGTGGCGCGTCGGCAAAGGGAATGTTCACGCCGAGAAAGGTCCTGAGATAACCGATGCCCAATACCAGCCCCGGCACCGCCAACGCTGCCATGGCGACGTAATCCAGCCAGTGACGGAAATGAATCTTGGTGCGCAGGACCAGATAGGCGATGGCCGTGCCCAGGATGACATCGATACTCGCCGCCAGGGAGGCATAGAGCAGGGTATTCGACAGGAACTCCGGCGTTTCGGAAAAGATCCCCACATAGTGAGCCGGTGTAAACCCATCCGGCAACACACTGTACGACCAGATGGTGCCGAAGGATAACAGGCTCAAGCCGATATGAGGCGACAGCACCGCCAGCAGAATTACGATCACGACTGCATAGGCGGCAACGCGCTCCAATGGTCGCATTCTTCGCCTGGATAGTCCCCCGCCCCCCTTTTGCACCGTGGAATAATCCTTGCCTTTTAGCGCCAAGGAGGCAATCCACATGGCGAACAAGGAAAAGATCATCAGAATGACCGCAATCACGTACCCCATGGGGTCGTCGATGCCAATGGATGAAATGCGTAGATACGCCTGGGGCGCCAGCATGTTGTTGACATTCAGCAGCAAGGGCGTACCCAAATCATCGAAAACCTTGATGAAGACCAGGGAAGCCCCCGCCACATAGCCCGGCATGGCCAGCGGGAAAACGATACGCCGGAACAAACGCATGCCCGAGGCACCCAGGTTTTGCGCCGACTCTTCCATGGATCGGTCGATATTATTCAGCGACGCGGAAAGGTTGATCAGGATAAAGGGGAAATAGTGGATGCTTTGTACGAAGATCACCCCGTTGAGGCCTTCCATGAAAGGGATCGTGAACCCGAAATATTCCTCCAGCAATAGATTGACGCTGCCATTCCCGCCGAACAGAAGCTGCATAGCGACCGCGCCCACGAAGGGCGGCATGATCAAGGGAATGAAACCGAGGCTCTGAATGACCACGGCCCCCTTGAACTCGAAGCGGGTGGTGAAATAGGCCAACGGCAGGGAGATCATCGTGGCGAGCGCCACGGACATACCAGCCACATAAAATGAATTGAAAAAGGATTCCTGGAATAAAGCGGTATTGAAAAAATCCTTGAAATTGACAAGTGTTAGGGCCCCCGAATCGACATCCACGAAAGCCACATAAAACACCTTGGCCACTGGGACAATCAGGAAGGAAAGCAAGAATAACGCGATAAGAATGAATAACGCGGTTTGTCCCGGGTTTTTGTAGGCTTTTGGCGTCATGAAAAGGAAGAGGGGGATATTTCTCCGACGGGCCTTGGAACCGCATCAAAAGAGGTTCCGAGCCTCGTCATCGAGGCTCCAAGCCTCGATGTTGAGGTTCTAAGCCTCATCATTAAACCTCTGAGCCTCGATGTTCAGGCTCAGAGCTTCGACGTTGAACCTTCGAGCCTCATCATCGGAGTTCGGAGCTGCGTCGTTGAACCTCGGAGCTTCGATGTTCAGGTTCCAAGCCTCGACGTTGAACCTTCGAGCCTCGTCATCCGAGTTCAGGGCCGCGTTAACGGAGATCGGATCTCCGTGGATGATAAAAACAGTCATGCCGAGCTTTTTCCCACTCCCGAAAATGAGAGAGTTACCTTGCGTAGAAGGGTGGAATAGGCGCGTTCCATACATGTTTGAACGTATCATTTTGCCTTTCAGCGCCGTACTCCACCATACGTACTATTGAAGAGGAAGATAATGCGGCACATAGAGATAGATTTAACTCGCGACTGGGTTGCGCATCTGCGTAACCAGCTGACAGGGTTTGGTTACGACATTAGCGCTATCTGTGACGACAAGAAAGTAATTGACACGTTTCTAAATCTGCAAAAGCGCTTGGTTTCCCCGGTACCACGTGAGATTTTGAAATCGAACGAGTTTTTATGTCCGCCAGAACTACAACAAGGGCTCTCCAACGTGGAAGGCGTTATCAGACAAGGTGGCAACCTTACCCCTTATTTAAGCAAATTCATCAAAAAGCCCGATTATGATGATCCTCTTCTCAACCATTGGGATATTCATCACATTCATCTTGGGAGTGAGATAGAGCTGGACGGATTCATCAAGCGTACCACACAGATGCTGTTTTGCAGGTTTGATAACGAGAAAGCCTACTTCATTAGCGTTCTGCCACATGGTTCATGGACCAAGCAGGATATGATCAAGGTTTTGCATAAAAATTGGCCTGAAAGCATCAAAAACTTCCGGATAAATGGCGCCATCAGCTTAGCGCATCCTATTACGGATAATGATGTCAAGATTCTGAGAAAGGGAAATATAACCTCCCCAATAGAGGTCGAACCGGGCGTAGTTTATATGCTAATCGGTGGCGGTGTTTCTGCTTCTGGAATTAGTGCCGATGTTGTTATACAAACTGATTACTGCATTGACCGATTGGAAGCAATGCAACAATACATTATTGACAATATTGAGCATATTGCTGCCAGCGCAAAAAAACAGGGACTTAATCTCCCAACTAATCTCCAATTCAGGGGTGCATCTCGGGACGAGGAAGTATTCGCCATCGAGATCAACTGCAATCTGGTGGTTTCGCTTGGAAAACTTTGAGATGGCAATGCCCAATCAGTCAACGATGCAGTGAACAAACCACATCAATAAATGAATAACAAAAATGAGTCCCACGGTATTCAAAGAAAACGGAATCAAATATTTCTTTTTCTCCAAGGAAGAAGATCGGATGCACATTCATGCGCTATCCGCGGATGGAGAGGCAAAGTTTTGGCTCGAACCGGAAATCGAATTGGCAAAAAACCACCGCTACGCAAGAAAACAACTGAAAAAATCGAATCATTCATAGAGGTACATCACGATGAACATGTTAGCGCTTCGCGCCAGGACCCAAACGGGATGGGCCTAGATACAGGCACCGGTTTCTTGGAATTTTTGTTTTTCCGATACGTGAACGCATCAATGCCTGGAAAAAACACTTCGGCTGTTGAGGTTACCAATATCTCCGCCCATGGGTTTTGGTTATTGGCCGGTGACGAGGAATTGTTCCTGCCTTATGAAGAATTCCCCTGGTTCAGGAAGACCACCATCGATGCCATCCTCCATGTGGAAGAACCCGCGCCGGGCCATTATCACTGGCCGGATCTCGATGTGGATCCAACGAGGGAGATCATCCGGCATCCCGAGCGATTTCCCTTGCGTGCGGGTGGTTGATCCACTTTTGAGGAAAATAGATCATTCCGAAAACACTTCATCCAGGGATTTGGCATCCAATACTCGCTTCGCCCATGTTTCGATGGCGTTCGGCTTGGCTCCGTGAATTCGTTCGGAGATCTCGTTGGGCAAAGGTTGAAAGCGATAGGAAAGCTGACTGAGTAGCAGTTTCGCTTCCCCTTCCAGCAGACCTTCCCGCCGGCCTTGTTGCATGCCTTCCTGCAAGGCCTTCCGGCGGATATCCTGGGCAAACTGGGACATCATTTTTTCTTCCTCCTCCGGTCGTACTGCTCGGATAATCCTGCGCAGCGTTTGTTCATCATAGATATAAACATTTATCAGGTACTGAATGATGGGAAGGAAATCTTCGGGGGCGTTTTCGAGCGCCTCGATCAACTGCTCCCTGATCGCCAGCTGCTTTGCTTTCCTGGTGGCGTATTTCATCGCTAGAAGCCGGGCCCGCAAGCGGCGATCCTCGGATAATTCCAAGTCCGGAATGATCCCGAGATCCAGTACCGGAAATTGGAAATCGAGGAGATATGGTCGCCAACTTTCCTCGAAGTCTACAAGGTGCAAAAACTCGTTGGGAATCTTCCATTTATCGGCGCCATTGTAGAACACGAAGGGCACGATGGCGGGCAGTCGTTCCCAATCGGGGTTGTCTTTTACCCACTGCTTCAGGATTTCGCCCAGATATCTCAGTAATTGCCAGCCGACTTTGCCATCCGGTGTGCTCTTGTGCTCGATGAGCACGTAGAGAAAGGCGGTTTTTCCGTTGACGGTTTCCACCTCGAAGAGCCGATCGGAGAGGTGACCGCGTAGTCCTTTGTCCACAAATGAAGCGTCTACCAACCTGGGCGGTTTGGCGGAGAGGAATTTCACCACCGGTGCAGGGAGACGTTCCCGCAATAATATCCCCGCCTGCTCCGGGTAAGAGAGCAGTTCTTTCAGGAAATGATCGTGTGGGTGGGGGATATTATTGGTCAATGTAGGTTTCAGATGGATAACGTATCGAATGCTACACCTGCAAAACGAATTGCATCGACTGATGGAAATTAGCTGGAATGGCCCACCAGTACCAGGAATACCAAAACAGCAGTGGGCCTTCTTCGAACGCTCACATCATAAAAGCGACAACGCCTGTTTCGCTTTCTCCGTGGCCTTCGCATAGTTGGCTTTGACCATCCCGTCCCACTGTTGCTCCACTTCGGCCTGGCGACCGGTGACCTTATCCGTCGCTTTTTTGCGTTTCTTCTTGAAGATCCCGGCAAATGCCGGATCGGCGGCCTCGGCCTCCGTAATTGGCAGGGCGGCGACCAATGCCCTGGCATCCAGAATCAGCGCGGCCGCCTCCGTATGGTTCTTGTTCTTGCCTTGCAGCGCGGCCTCGGCATCTTGGATAGACTGGATCGCGGTACGCAGATCATCCAGACGGTAGGTGATCATCACATCGAACAGGGAATTGACCAGATTGTATCTGGCTTTCGACAGTTGCACGTCGAACGCTACCGCCGCGCCGATGGCGCTATCCTTGAATGGATTGGGGAACCCCGCAGGCGCCTGGGCATAGGTCTTCGGATTGACCGGCAGACGGCGAATCTTCTTGTCCAGCAGAATGGTTTGCCCTTGTTCCGACAGCAGAAAATCGATAAAGGCCCTCGCGGCCTTGGGGTGCGGCGCATTCTTCAGGACGCCGATGTTTGCGGGAACCAGGGTTGTCGTGCGCGGGTACGCGAAGTCGACGGGGAAACCGCTGCCTTTCGAGGACAGGCCGAAGAAGTCGATCACGATGCCGATGCCGAAAGAACCGCTGTTTACCCCATCCGGCACGCCAAAGCTTCTTTCCGTAACCGTCTTGAAATTACCCGCGATATTCTTCCATTTCGCCCAACCTTTCTCCCAGCCATCGCCTTGCAGCAGTGTTTCGACGGTCAGATGCGTCGTGCCCGACCGGGAGGGGGCCGACATCCCTACATGATTGTGATAAACCGGTTTTTCCAGATCCGACCATTGCACGGGTACCGGTAGTTTTTTGGCCTTCAAATAGCGAGTATTCCACATGATGCCATAACCGGCCGCGGCAAAACCCGAGTAATAACCATCCGGGTCATGAATGGGATACGCGCCAATCTTATCGGGGATACCCTTCGCCCCGGAGGTATATTTCGTCAGCAGGCCGTCCCCCTTCAATACCTCGAACGCATCCGGCGCGGACGCCCAGAATAGATCGGAATGATTATTCCCGGTGGTTTCCTGAATGTATTTGATACCGGCGGTGGTCTTCTTTTTCAGCATTTCGATCTCGATGCCGGGATTATTGCTTTCGAAAGCCGATTTGAACGGTTTCGTCAAATCGTTCGGGAAGGAAGTCACCACGACCAATCGGGTCTCCAAGGCATACGCGGACATACTGACGACAAGGAGCGCGCAGCCTACTATGCGCGAGATTTTATTCATTAGACGTGCTCCTGGAGCAATCCGGGTTTACGAGAATTCAAAGGCGTCAGGAAATACCATCGATTCAAATAACTTGTTCGTTTCCCGCTCAGCTTCGCAAATGAGTCTAGCCTTACAAGACACTCATTTTGCTTCACTAATACCAGGTCATGCTTTGTCGGTTCGAGGCGAAGCTCCGCCAGAAAAAGGGCAAGAACTTCACCTGAAATTCCGCAATCCAAAAATGAGTCGGATTCATGCCTCTCGTGATTGACGAGATGGTAAGGTATATTTACGTATCGGAAAAATATAAATTTTGGGGAACCGGTACAGGTATCGAAGCCCACCCCCTATCAACCTTGGCGCGAAGCGCTAATATGTTCACCAAGGTCCGAGGCTAAAGCTTGAGATTCATCAGATTTTTCACATCCTCGCGGAACTTCTCCCGCTCCCCCTCCGGCATGGGGATCATGCCCTTGTCGGCAAGATAGCCTTCCTCACCCCAGGCCTTCTCGCTGGTGAATTCCGCCAGATACTCCTTCATACCGGGAATATTCTTCATATGTGCCTTTTTGACATAGAAAAATAGCGGACGCGATACCGGATATTCGCCACTCGATATATTCTCGAAGGTGGGTGCAACGCCATCGATCCTGGCACCTTGCACCTTATCCTCGTTCTGCTCCAGGAAACTAAAACCGAATATGCCGAACGCCTTGGGATTGGCATCCAGTTTCTGCACGATGAGATTGTCGTTCTCACCCGCTTCGATAAAGACGCCATCTTCGCGTATCGCATGGGCGATAACCTTGAAGATATCCTTGCCCTTGGGGGCCTTGCCCCTTTTCTTCTTCATTTCATCATACAGGCTTGCCGAAAGACCCAGTTTCGCCATGGTCTTCTCGAGCACATCGACCTCCTTGCGCTTTATCCCGCGCAATTTCTCGAGCAAGGGGAATTCCCTGGCCCCGGCCCCGAGGGCAAGCTCCACGAAGGCATCCCGAGTCCCAGAGGTAGGTGGCGGCCCGAGCACCTCGATCTTCGCTGCAGGAAGCTTCGGGTTTACGTCCTTCCAGGTTTTGTAAGGATTATCCACGAGCTTACCCGTCTTCGGATCCGGTACCTGCTTGGCGAGGGCAAGAAACAGATCCTTGCGCGAAAGGTTCACTGACTTGGCTTTCTTGGCGTTGGCAAACACGATGCCATCGTATCCAATCTTGACCTCGACGATCCCCGTCACGTCATTCCTGGCGCAAGATTCCACTTCCGATGCCTTGATGCGCCGCGATGCGTTAGTGATATCGGGGTGCTCCACGCCGACCCCGCTACAAAAGAGCTTCAGACCGCCACCCGATCCCGTGGACTCTATCTTCGGTGTCTTGAATGAAGTGGTCTTGCCAAACTGCTCGGCGACCACCGTCGCAAACGGATACACCGTGGATGAACCCACGATATCGATGTAGTCACGGGCAAAAGCCGTTCCACCAACAATGAACGTCGCCAGGACGGATCCGATAATAGTTTTTTTCATCTCATGAACGCCTCATTGATTTGCTTATTTCCCGCTCAGCTTGATAATCAGATTAAGTTTTACAGGCGTAAATCCTAATTTACCAATACGGGGTCATGCTTTGTCGGCTCGAGGCAAAGCTTCGCTAGTCGTTGATTTCCCGCTCAGCTTCGGAAATGTGCCAAGTTTTACAAAATACCAATTTTGCTTTGACCGATGCTGGCCCATACCTTGTCGGGTCGAGCACAAGCTTTACCAGACCCCGACACTAACTCTCCCGCCATGATACTCTGGTGGAAAAGCGCATAATGCCCCTTCGGGGCGACGGCCACCTCCAAACACGCGTATCGAAAAACTTTGTTTTTCCAATAGGTTCACCATATTATCGATATCATTATTCGGGGTTATCGTCGACTCCGGCTATGCCTGCAACCGACGTAAGGATAATACCCTGGGTTCCGAACCAAACGACCACAATCGGAGCGAAAGTATATAAGCGAACTTGTGACACGAGCGTGAAAGAAATATTACAAAAATATGACATTCTGCAAGACGGAGTTTCCATCATGCCTCGGATACGCATTGGAAAGAATGGCGACAAGGTCCGGATCGAAGTAGGGATCCCGCCAATCATCCGGCAGGATGACGGAAGTGATGAATGCATGCGCATCTCCAGAAGAAAACCCATCCAACTACCCTTCTCGATCATTCCGGTAGGATGCCGAAACCCAGTGCCAGAAAGTGCAAAAACAAGCAGGGGACGCAATGATCACCCGGAAAGCATATCTATAGAAGAGACCAGGAACCATGCCCCAAAAACCGGTTCGAAAAATCATCACCTTCGATTGGGCCATCAAGACCATCTTGCGAGACAAGGCCAACTTCGATGTTCTGGAGGGATTCCTCTCTGCCCTGTTCCTTCGCCCCATCACCATCCTCGACATGCTGGAGAGCGAGAGTAACCCGGCCGACGAGGCAGACAAATACAACCGGGTGGATCTCCTGGCCAAGACCCGGGATGGCGAGCGCATTATCGTGGAGGTGCAGTATCTCCCGGAGAAGGCCTATCTGAAACGCCTGGCCTTCGGGGCGGCCAAGACCATCGTCGAGAACCTGAAGCTGGGCGAGCCCTACGACCATGTCAAAAAGGTCTATTCCGTCAATCTTCTCTACTTCGACGTCATCCGGGGGGAAGACGACGATTACATCTATCACGGCAAGACCGATTTCACCGGTTTGCACACCCGCCGACCCGTGCGCTTGAAAGATTCCCTGGTAGGGGATCGGGTACGCGTCGATGGAACCGATGTCTTCCCCGAGTACTATCTCATATCCGTGAAGCGCTTCCCGGACATTGTCCGGGACAACCTGGACGAGTGGGTCTGGGCCTTCAAGCACAACGAAGTTCCGGACGAATTCGCCGCTCCCGGCATCGATGCGCTGAAAGACAAATTCGACTATATCAAGATGAGCGAAGAGGAACGCAGGAGATTCGATGCCTACCAGGATCATGCCCGATCCGAATGGGGCACAATCACGCACGCCAGAGAGGAAGGATTGGCCGAAGGCATACAAATGGGAAGGGAAGAGGGATTAGCCGAAGGCGTACACATGGGAAAGGAGAAAGGGTTGGCCGAAGGCATACACATGGGAAGGGAGAAAGGGTTGGCCGAAGGCGTACAAATGGGAAAAGAGGAAGGTCTCGAGGAAGGCATAAAACAGGGAAAAGAGGAAGGTCTCGAGGAAGGCATAAAACACGGAAGAGAGGAAGGCGCTCACGAGCGATCCCTCGAGATCGCCCGTGCACTGAAGAAAGAAGGCTGGCCGCTTGCACGGATCGCCGAAGTTACGGGGATTTCCCCATCCCAATGGGAAGAACCATAGGGAATTGCCGACCCCGCAATCTCCGAAAGGTTCTGAACACCCTCCCCCTCTGTTCCGGCCAATCTTCTAGCGAAGCTCCGCCTCGAACCGATGAGACGTGATTTGGCATCAGTCAAAGCAAAGTCATTTTTCGTAAATGGCGACTCATTTGTGAAGCTGAACGGGAAATAGAAAAATCGAACACCACAAAATTCCGACCCCCCTCGCGAGCGGACTGATTCTCTCCATTTCGACATCCATTTCGGATATCGCGGTGGTCTCGTTCATGACCAAAATCCATCTTCTTATTACGTCCCCGATCCATCCCCTGGCGGAGTCGCACCAGGCGGGTAATTGCGCATTATTCGTTGCCCCGAACAACTAGGTTCCCTCATGCACCCCCCCCAACAACGCCAGGGAGACAGGCTCATCGGAAAGACCGTTACGGTAGGCGCCAATACGTCCATTTCCAGGATATTGGGGCTCATTCGGGATATCGTCATCGCCTCGGTATTCGGTGCCAAGGAAGAGGCCGACGCCTTCTTCGTCGCCTTTCGCATCCCCAACCTGTTGCGCCGCCTATTCGCGGAAGGGGCATTCTCTCCGGCATTCGTTCCGGTGCTCTCCGAATATAAAACCCGGCGCTCCCACGCCGAGGTTCGCGAACTGATATCCTCCACGATGGGGACACTGGGTGGTATCGTGTTCCTCATCACCCTGGCAGGCATCCTGACCGCACCGCTCCTGGTCATCTTATTCGCGCCCGGCTTCTTTCTACACTACGCGGATAAATATGCCTTGACGGTTCGCATGTTGATGATCACCTTCCCGTATCTCCTGTTTATCTCTCTGACCGCGGCAGCAGCCGGGATACTGAACACGTATGGACGATTCGGCGCGCCGGCCATCACCCCCGCGCTACTCAACATCTCCCTCATTGCCGCCGCCATTTGGCTGGCCCCCCAACTATCGGAGCCAGTAGTCGCCCTGGCCTGGGGCGTCTTCATCGCCGGAATCGCGCAACTACTGTTTCAATTACCTTTCCTGTATCACCTCCGGTTATTGACGTGGCCTCGTTTCCGAAGTGCCCATGCCGGCGTACGCCGCATTATCGCCCTGCTCCTCCCGGCGCTTTTCGGTGTCTCCGTCTCCCAGATCAACCTCCTGGTCGACACCCTGCTCGCATCGTTTTTGGTCACCGGAAGCGTGTCCTGGTTGTATTACTCGGATCGCCTAGTGGAATTCCCCTTGGGCGTATTCGGGATCGCGTTGGCCACCGTGATCCTGCCCAACCTGTCTCGGCGCCACGTGGAAGGTTCCGCCACTCGGTTCTCCGACACCCTGGACTGGGCACTGCGATTGGTGCTGCTGATCGGGCTGCCCGCCGCTACCGGTCTTGCCATCCTGGCCGAACCCATGCTGACCACCCTGTTCCAATATGGCGAACTCACCGCACACGATATCCGCATGGCGAGCCAGAGCCTCATGGCCTACGCCCTGGGACTCATGGGCTTTGTCTACATCAAGGTCCTGGCACCGGGCTTCTACGCCCGCCAGGACACCCGAACCCCGGTCCGCATCGGGGTCATCGCCATGTTGGCCAACATGGTATTCAACCTGATCCTGGTCTTCCCCCTGGCCCATGCCGGGCTGGCACTCGCCACCGCCCTATCGGCATTCCTCAATGCAGGGCTTTTATACCTTAGCCTGCGCCGAGAGGGCGTCTATCGTCCCAAACGCGGCTGGGGAAAATTCACGGGACGTGTGCTGGCGGCAAACCTGATCATGGTAGCCATACTATGGTTCACGAAGGGGGAATTCTCCGCCTGGATCTCGGCGGAGGTCACAAGCCGGGTTCTCTGGTTGGTCGGATTGATATCGACGGGCGCCCTGGGCTATTTTGGCGCATTATTTCTATTCGGCATGCGCCTGCGGGATTTCCGGGGGGGTGTGATACCTTGACAATCGACCCGTTCTACAAAAGAGCACCGAGGAGAACGAAAATCCAATGACTGATGGTACCTTCCTGACCCGCGTTGTGCTGCGCAATTACAAAAGTATCGCCAATTGCGATGTGCACCTGGGCCCATTGACGTATCTGGTCGGCCTCAACGGTTCCGGGAAGAGCAATTTCCTGGATGCCCTGCATTTCGTGCGCGATGCGCTGGCGGGTTCCCTGGACAACGCCCTCAATGAGCGGGGCGGTATCTCCGAGGTACGGCGGCGCTCCGGCGGTCATCCGACCCATTTCGGCATTCGCCTCGAATTCCGGATACAGAACAAGAAGCCAGGTCACTACACATTCAAGGTGGGCGCCCTACCGGAAGGGGGCTACGAAGTGCAGATGGAAGAATGCACCATCGGTGGCGAGGGGAAGGGTCCCTTCTTTCGTGTCGAGCGAGGTAACGTAGTCAAGAGCAGCGAGGAAACCTTCCCGGCGGTCATGGCGGACCGGCTGGCCCTGGTGAATGCCTCCGGTTTGCCTGTATTCCGCCCCGTATTCGACGCCTTGAAATCCATGAATCTTTATAATCTCAATCCAAAGCTCATCCGGGAATACCAAAAACCCCAGGATGGCCGCTTTCTGAAATCGGCCGGCGAGAACATTGCCAGTGTCCTCGGTCACCTGAAGCGAACCGCCCCCGAATCCATACAAATAATCCATGAATACCTACAAATCGTGGTCCCCACGATACGCGGCGTAGAAAGAAAACGAATAGGCCCATGGGAAACGCTGGAGTTTCAGGAAGGTGTAGTTGGAACGCAGGATTCGTGGCAGTTTTACGCCTGGAATATGTCGGATGGCACGCTGCGTGCCTTGGGTATACTAACGGCCCTGTTTCAAGGCAACCGGGATTATGCCCCCTCCCTGATCGGCATCGAGGAGCCCGAAACCGCCCTGCACCCGGGCGCCTCGGGGGCACTGCGCGAGGCCCTGCAACGGGCATCGAGAAAGACCCAGGTCATCGTCACCAGCCACAGCCCGGATCTATTGGATGATATGGATTTGCTCACGGAATTATTACTTGCCGTGGTGTCGGGCGATGGCGATACCCGATTTGCGCCCCTGGATGAAACATCGAAAAGTATTTTACGGGATGGACTTTTTTCGGCGGGAGAATGGTTGCGCCAGGATCAGCTGAAATCCGACCCGGAGGTGTTCGAAGAGCAAAAGGAACCTCAATCGGATCTGTTCGAATAATGAAATCCGTGATCACCATCGCCACCATCGTCGAGGGCCATGGCGAAGTAAAGGCGCTCCCTGTCTTGTTGCGTCGATTGGGTCCATGGTTATCGCCACAATGTCATGTCGAGATAGAAAGCCCCATCCGCGTGCATCGTGATGCGTTTTCTGAAATACGATGAAGAGGAATACAAGAAAGAATTTCAGCGTTATTTGCAATTGGCCGCCAGCAAATCCGGGGACAATGGTTGGATTCTGATCCTGTTGGATGCCGACAATGATTGCCCGGCGCAATTGGGCCCCCAAATCCTGGAGCGAGCAAAAATTGTAATTCCCCATCGTCCGGTATCCGTGGTCCTGGCCAACCGAGAGTTCGAGGCCTGGTTTCTGGCCGCTGCCCGGTCCCTCGACGGGAAACGCGATTTTTCTTACACGGAAGAACCGATCTCCGGCCCAGAGAACACCCGAAATGCAAAGGGTTGGCTCGGCAAACACATGGGCTCCGG
Organism: uncultured Thiotrichales bacterium; assembly: GCA_964610175.1. Lineage (GTDB taxonomy): Bacteria > Pseudomonadota > Gammaproteobacteria > HK1 > HK1 > CAZSVE01. The sequence continues at coordinate 4,349 of CAZSVE010000045.1, read as the reverse complement.
TCGAAAGTACTACGAGGTTACCGATCAACCGGCGTTCGCGGCACACTTCGACCTGGCAATGGCACACCGTGGCAGCCGGTCGTTTCGTAAATTGTGTAATGAGTGGAAAAAACGTATCGTTCGGTGCTCGCCGTCCCTGTAAAAATCATGGATGACCAATATGAGATCCGATGAACGTGCAAAAGAAAGCGATAATTCGTGTTTTTTGGAAAAGCCGATATCGACGGAGAATATTTGGGACGCCACTGCTCGAACGAACCACGCACTCTCGGTGCCGGAATGGCAAAAAGCCGAATTGGATAAGAGATACGACGACTATAAAAATGGAAAATCAAAACTTCACGCTTGGCAGGGCGTCCATGAGAAACCAAGGGATAAATGCAAGTGAGGATCAATTACACGGATAGATCGAAAGAGGATGTCGAGGCGGCTTTCAGGTGGTATGAAATGCAAAGGGGTGGACTCGGTTCCGAATTTCTCGATTGTGTCGAATATCCCATGCCCACTTTCGTGGTTGGCGTAATTGGACGATTCCCCTTCTCGATATCCTATACCATCGAAGGCGAGGAGATTGTCATTCATTCCATCTTGGATAATCAAGAGGAATCCGAAAAGGGTTTCCGGTGATTCTTTATGGTTATCAACCAAAAACGAATTCCTGTTGGACACAGCCACCTTCCGGGGTACGGGCCCATTCAAGATCCTTTCCAATCAATAATTCCGTTATTTTCGCATGGTGCGTATTTTTCATCGCGACGATCTCAGTGTCGAATCCGTGAGTTCGTGCCAGCTCGCGAACTCCTTGGACATCATCATACGTCATTAGCAGATCGCCCCGAATTGTCTTTGCGACATCGAACAACGCCATGTGATCCAATTCGTTGTGACGATACAAACGTCTCCCTGCCTTCTTGCCATCGGCGGTATACGGCGGATCAATGAAAAATGCTGCTCTCCGACTTTGATGATATTTGTGAATTTCTGCTATACCATCACCTTCGATAACAGTAAACCGTTCACGAATGCTGCCAATTGCATTGATCCGGTTAGCGAGAGTTTTCGGATACCACCGAGACTGAAGGCCTTTTCCATTCTCGCCATGTTTCATAAGGCTTGCACCCGGTGCCAAAATACCACCATGAAACATTCGGTTCTTGAGTATCGTCCGAAACGCAATCTCATCGATTTGTGTCGATGTTTTTGACAGTTCTTGTTGCACGCTTTCTTTCGTGACATCAAACCGAAGGATTCGATCACTGAGATTCCAATAGTTTTTACCGGTAATCGTTTTCCACACAGCGGAAACTTCGGGATCAAGCTCAACAATGATAACGTGATCGGCAAATCCCTCGAAAGCCACTGTCAACGAAACAATCCCACCACCGACAAACGGCTCAACGAAAAGTTCAGTGTGAAAACTAAGACTACGCATCCATTTCCGTATTTGTGGAACAAGCCACGTCTTTCCCCCGGGATATCGGAACGGACTTCGTTTTGGCACTGATGCTACGTTTACGATTCGTCTGTCATTCATTCTTCATCGATTCCGACGATCCGGTCCAAAGTTGGCGCGTCGGGTGGGTTGTTCTCTTCGAGCTTTTCGTCAAGTTTATCCTGGAGTATTGCCAAAAAGTTACTTACGTTGCCGGGTTCCGATTCCGTAATCGTTGAAAGAGCTGAACCGAAATTTGTATAGACTGTGTTTGTATGTCTGAGCTGATACACGGAAGAAAGGTCATCGTAGACCGGATCATAGATGAGCCAGGCAACGTTTGCCTTGTCCCTTGGTACGTGTTCCAGTTTTGGCAGAGTGCGAAAGAAGCTGGAATCAATGGCTACTGCGGATTTCTTATGCCAAGCATCGATAATGCCACCTTTATAAAGCAGTTGAGGGGCCAATCGCTTTCGCGATGAAGAAAGATAATCGGGACGAGGATTATTTATTTCCGAGCGCCAATCCATCCAGGCATTTCTCCGAGGCGACTGCATGTATCGCTTAAATGGACGCCGAACATTGCCCGAGATATAGACTGCCTGAATCTCGATCGCACCGAAATCGATTACCCTCCCATAGTCATCGTACGAAACAAGCACGACATCGATGTTGCCTGCTACTCTACCGTGCTTGTCTTTCAATCGGACCTCGGTCAAAGAGGTCCATTGGGTATCTCGTGGAAAGAAAAAATCGGCAGCATCGTCAGCGACGATCCAATTCTGCCGAAAACGAACAGGACACGTGATAACCAAATCATCGCCGTCGAAGATGCTACAAGCGCCAAGGGGATCGTTTGCCTTATCCTTGGTGCAGTTAGGAACCTTGTTGTTAAACGGACAAAGACGTTTGCTGCGATAGCGAACGGCAAGATCGGATTGGTTGTCGAACGGAAAGCCGAATATCTCCGCCAACGGGTGAGGAGGCATGCGTTTAGCAAAATCGCCCGTGTGATTTTTAAATTTCTTTGACATGCGGAAAATTATATCAGCTCTATCAAGGTAACGTCTTCGAAGTAATCGGCAGTTAGTAAATGAGTTTTGAACCACATCGGTTGAGTTACGCCCCCCACCTCGGATAAAGTCTCCTGGCTCGACACAACGCATTCCAAAGACACCCCCCCATGCAACTCATTCGCGGACTACATAACCTGCACCCCGATCATCGTGGTTGCGTCCTCACCATCGGCAACTTCGACGGGATCCACCGCGGCCATCAAACCGTGTTGGCGCAACTGGCGCGGGTGGGCAAGGAGATGGGGCTGCCGACGGCCCTGATAATATTCGAGCCGCAGACCCGAGAGTTCTTCGTCCCCGGATCGGCACCCATCCGGCTCACCCGGCTGCGGGAGAAACTGATGGCACTGCGCGGGCTCCCCCTGGATCGGGTCTGTTGTCTGCGCTTCGATCACCGGCTTGCCGGGTTGGCGCCCCCGGCATTCATCGATCGCCTGGTGCACCGCGGGCTGGGGGCACGATATGTGGTAGTCGGAGATGACTTTCGCTTCGGACATCGAAGGCAAGGGGATGTACCGATGCTGAAAGCGGCCGGGGAGCGTCTCGGATTCCGAGTGGGCCAGATGGAGACCTGCCTCGTGGGCGGGGACCGGGTCAGCAGCACCCGGGTACGCGACGCCCTGGGCAGTGGGGATTTCGCCCTGGTGGAAGAACTACTCGGCAGGAAATACAGTCTGTACGGGCGCATCATCCATGGCGACCGCCGGGGCAGGGATCTCGGTTTCCCCACAGCCAATATCAACCTCCATCGCCGCATCCTCCCCATGAATGGCGTATTCGCCGTCGAGGTCCACGGGCTGGGCGAAGAGATCATTGCAGGGGTGGCCAACGTGGGCGTTCGACCCACCATCGGCGGCAAGCGCGGCCTCCTGGAGGTGCATCTGCTCGATTTCAATCGGGACATCTATACCCGCCGCGTGCAGGTAGCCTTCCTGCACAAATTCCGCGATGAACGGCGCTTCGAGTCGCTTGCGGCCCTGAAGCAGCAAATCGCAAGAGACGTGGAATCGGCCAGAATGTATTTCCATTCGCCTGGGCGAGGAAGTGGCCATCATCAAGGTCGAGATACCCCTCAGCCTGTTCGTGCATGAGAGTCCCGGGGGATATTTTCACCGGGTCGGCAGCACAAAGTGCGAGATGGCTCCGGATTATCCGGCGCGTCTCTTTCAGCAACGCAGTCAAGCGGGCATCATCCGATTCGATGAGCAAGTGGTTCCCGGCGCTACCCCGGAGAACCTGACGCTTCCCCTTTGGGAACGTTTCCGGACCGAGCGCACACGGGATACGAGGGACGATTCGTTGGTCAAGCTCGGCATGGCACGCCGGGATGAGACAGGGATATTACGCCCCACGGTGACGGGTATCCTGATGGCCAACGAGACCCCGGAAGACTGGTTGCCGAATGCCTATATTCAGGCAGTGGCATATCGGGGCGTAACGGCCGTTCCACAGTCGAAGCAGGACCCGTATCAATAATCGGACGCGCTCGATATCCGAGGGCCTCTGGATGCCCAGATCATGGCGGGATGCCGTTTCATGGAACGCAACATGCGCATCACGGCGACCAAGGAAGAGGGCCGCAAGGATATTCCCCAGTTCCATATGACGGCCGTGTTCGAGGCCATGGTCAATGCGGTGGTGCATCGCGATTATTCCATGCATGGCGCCAGGATCCGGTTGCGATTGTTCGCTGATCGCCTGGAACTCTCTTCGCCGGGTTCCTTTCCCAACACGATGACGGTGGATAGCCTGCCGTACCGACAGGCCGCCCGCAATGAGGCCGTTACAGTCCTTTCCAATTGAGAGATGAGCCTGAAGGGGTGTTGGAGAGGGTGAGCCGT
>CAZSVE010000044.1:0-24666 GCA_964610175.1 uncultured Thiotrichales bacterium | reverse complement strand
GGGGGCCTTTCACTATTTTATTCACTTTACCCACACGATCTGGGGAAGAGCCTTTTCCATAAAACGATCATTATAGAAATTAGCAGAATAGTGAAGGGATTCCCCGTAACTCCGTCACTCACGAAACAAAGCCGATCTTCGGTTATTTCACCGAGAAACAATGAGTCGATTCAAGTGATTACGGTTTAATTTGTTTATTTCCCGCTCAGCCTCACATAATGAGTCATAGTTTTACAAAGTACCAACTTTGCTTTGCCAATGCTGAATCATGCCTTGTCGGTTCGAGGCGAAGCTTCGTCTTTCCTTTCCTCAAGAGAAATATCTCGGTCCCGAACAACATAAAGATAATATGTAACATATCATCTCCCTGAAAATGCATTTCAGCACTCGAATAATGCAACGAGTAAGGAGCGCTACCAATCGAAAATAGGAAAGTCGGAAGGAGTCGCCTAAAACGCCGACTGTTCCACAGAAGGATACGAACCGGGGATTATCGAGATCGGTTGTAATCCCGATGAAACGACTTCGATGAAAAAAAGACCGCGGAAGATTCAAGGATAGCTGGAATGCGATGAAAGTCGAGAGGGATTTACACAAGGGGCGGATGGTGTTTTTGTATATTTACGGTCTTGAACTTATGGCTTCGACTCGGAATCGACCGACACGGATATGCCATATGTCGCCAAGGAGGCCTCGATCCGCTGCCAGGCAACAGCCCGTTGCTCATCGAAGTCTTCGATCCGTTTTCGGAAATTTTCTTCTTCGAGTTTGTCGATTTGTTGTCCCATGGCGGTAATATGTTGGTTGAACTGGGTAGTCAACCTGTCCACGCGCAGTTGAAAATAACCACCAACCCCTACCAGCCCCAATAACAGTATCGATAACAAAACAGCTACGAACCAGTTCCTGGCATACTTGCTTTTGGGTTCCTGCAGACTATCCAACAACCCGAAACACTCCAGGTCCGCGCCACATTGTGGGCAGCGTTCCATGGCCTCGGTCAAATCAGGTCGCTTACAGACGGGACAGTCTCTCACGCTACGAATCCAGAGGTGGTTATTTTGGGGATCGTCAATCATTCCAGCGAAGCTTCGCTAGCGTTGAACACCATGGGAAATATGTAGTTTTTGATCTTCCATCCAGTCGAGTTCTTTTCTTACCTCGGGCATGATTTCGTCAAGTAATCGTTGCGCTCTTTGCGTATCTTCCCGATGCAGTGCCGCGCCGATATCGGTAATGTATTTCTCAAAATACGGTGCCCTTGCCGGATCCCGTTCCTGGCAGATCTCGGTGGCGCTTTGAAGTGTCACCAGTGTCTGCAGGCCTAAATGTTTATCCAACTCCGCAAACAGTTTTTCACGAGTACCCATGATCTCTTGAATAGTACCCGTTTCGTTTTGTCGTCGGAATTCTTCTACCCTGGTTTCCAGGCTTTTTCGTTCTTCAGCGGACATGAATTCCCCAACCTGGAATAGAAAATATTCGGCATAATACAAGTTGGCGAATGGGGCCTCCCCCTTCTCGATCAGCTGGTGTGCAGTCTTCTGTCGTTCTTCGATCTGCTTACCAAGCGCCTGATCTTCTTCGCTCGTTTCGGGATCGACAACCCGATTGATCATATCGGCGATGAATACCACACGGTCCAGGAAATCGTAGACGGCATAGTATCCGTAGTCTCCCCGATTGGCCTTGTCGATAGACTCTTGTAGTTCGAGGAATAGCCTCTCATCTGCCTTGCCTCGAGATAAGGTGCGGCTCACGCGGATATCCGGTTTGTCTTTTATGTGGGCGGATACGGTAATGAGATTGTCGGTATCGAGATCGAGATCAAGCAATACTTTCGGCAGGTCCTCCCTATCCTGTTGTTCTCTTTCGCTATCCTCAACCTTGAGACCCAACCAGAGATCACCGATGGATTCCCGCTTCTCATTGACCATGTTGTAGAACTGGAAGTGGATCAAGCGTTGTTTGGAATCGAGCAGCTTGAACTCGTATTGGGTATGAAATGGCAAAGGGGTATTCTTTTCTACCAACTGATAATCATCGTCATTTTCCAAGGCAAGGTAGTAATCATGGGAAGTCGTGTGAACGATGTCCAATATGCCTTTATTGGCAAGATCAGCCCTTAAATCGAAACCGCAATGGGGACAGGTGGCATCAAGCTGCGACACCTGCTTGCCGCATACGGGACATTCATAGCTATCCGCAAGACGATGGGCCAATATGGCAGCCCCTTCGGCTATCGCCAACATCGGACGTTTATGCACCAATACCTTGTCATCACCGAAGAATTCCCGCATAGCCCGGACGATAAGAGGGATCGAGGAGGAACCACCTACCATAATCACCCGATCTATGAGCTCCGGCTCGAAGTTGATGCTGCTTAGAATATTACGCGTCAATTCGATGGCACGGTCCACGAAAGGCTGCAGCAGGGACTCAAAACGTTCGCGGCTGATTTCTACCTCTACATCCAGGATATCCCCTTCCTTATCCCGGAGTATGCCCAGGACCTCCACCACTGCGTCGTCTTGGATGCTAAGACGAATCTTGGCCGCTTCCACTTTGGATTTCATATCACCGAGAAAACGGCTTTTCTCTACATCCGGCAAGGCATCGATCAAGGCCTGCAGATCCTCGATCTCGTGTTCGGTCGCAGTCTCCTGGTACACATATTGACGGAGAAGGTTGTCGATATCATCGCCACCCATCCACATATCACCGCCTTTGCCCTGCTCGATGAATTGTCCACTGGCGATAGTCAAAACGGCCAGATCGAAGGTACCGCCTCCCATATCGAAAACAAGAACGGTTTGGCCTTCGTCCGCATTCAATTCTTCCACACCGAAGGAAATGGCAGCGGCAGTGGGTTCCGGCAAGAGGCGCTGTACCTTGATCCCGGCAAGTGCCGCGGCAATGCGGGTACTATGCTTTTGTTTGTCGTTGAAATAGGCAGGCACCGTAACCACGGCGTATTCCACGTCATCTCCCAATTCCGCGTTGCAGTCATTGCGAATTTTCTCCAGGATTTTTGCCGAGATCTCCTCCGGAGTGTACTCCTTTCCATTCAGCACGACGGCCACGCTGTGTTCCGAACCACTGGTCAGTAACGTGATCGGATAGCTATAACGCCCTTCGCTCAACATCCGCTGCACATCCGGATCGTGAAAACCCCGACCCATAAGACGCTTAATGGAAGTAACGGTATTGGCGGGATCCTGTTGCAGAAAATCCAAAGCATGGCGACCGACGAGGAACTGTGTTTTCTGACCAATCAATTTCTTTTTACGCTGTAAAGAAACAATGGAGGGGGTCAAATCTTCACCCTCCGCATTGGCAATAATACGAGTATCCAATACCTTGAGCCCGGCGGCCGAATTGGTGGTTCCTAAGTCGATTCCAATTGCTTTAGACATGATTTCTTATCGCTTCAAAGATTTTTTATTGGAACCCGATGCACCATCGGGACAAGTTTTCGGAGGCTTCGGCTTCCCATTTCATGAATGGTTACATCATTCCGACTAATTTGTTTATTTCCCACTCGGCTTCGTAGATGCCACCAATGCCTCCAGTTTCTTTTTTGCACTCCCGCTGGCAATCGCCTCTTTGGCCTTCTCGACACCATCTTCCAGGGTCTTCGCGACACCAGCAACAAAGATGGCCGCACCTGCATTCAGCACCACGATATCATGAGCAGGACCCTTGGCGTCTTCCAGCACCGCACGCATCATTGCAAGACTTTCCTGGACAGAATCCACCACGATCGCATCGATGTTCGCTCGAGCCATACCGAATTGCTCTGGAACAAGGGTATAAACATCGACCCGACCTTCTTTCGACTCCGCAACCCGTGTGGGGGAACCAACACTGATCTCATCCAAGCCATCTTCGGCATGAACTACCAAAGTATGCCGACCACCCAGACGAGATAATACCTGAGCAATCGGCTCGACCCATTCATCACCGAATACGCCAATCACCTGGTTCGATGCCCCGGCCGGATTGGTCAGGGGACCCAAGAGATTGAATATCGTGCGAACACCCATTTCCCGACGAGGCCCGATGGCATGACGCATAGCGGCATGGTGTTGCTGCGCAAATAAGAATCCAATCCCAACCCCCTCGATACAACGGGCTACCCGGGCAGGTTCGAGATCCAGATTCACGCCTGCCGCTTCCAACACATCGGCGCTCCCTGATTTCCCCGACACGGCTCTATTGCCATGTTTGGCCACTTTGGCACCAGCCGCTGCCGCGACCAAAGCACTGGTAGTAGAGATATTGAAGGTCCCCTTGGCATCACCACCGGTGCCACATGTATCTACCAAGTGTTCCACCGAGACATCCACCGGAGTTGCCAACCGCCGCATGACAGCAGCAGCGCTGGCGATTTCCTCCACCGTTTCACCCTTCATGCGCAAACCAATCAGAAAACCACCAATCTGGGCAGGGGTGGCCTTACCCGTCATAATGATGTTCATAACCTCGGTCATTTCCGCTTCCGTCAGATCTCGATGCTCGGTTACCGCGCGTATTGCCAATGTCAAATTCACTTCGGGTTACCTCGTAGTTCGAATATTCCGTTTATTTCCTACTCAGCTTCGCAAGCGAGTCGGGTCTCACAAAACACCAATTTTGCTTTACCAATGCCGGGTCATGCTTTGTCGGTTCGAGGCGAAGCTTCACCAACGCATTCGCGATTATTCAATACCCAACAGGAAATTCTTAAGAATATCAAAACCGTGTTCCGACAGGATCGACTCCGGGTGAAACTGCATCCCCCAAACCATCAGTTCCTTATGCTTCAATGCCATGATTTCATCCAATCCCCCCGATTCCGTTTGTGTCCAGGCAGTAACGGTCAAACACTCCGGTAAAGTAGCCTTTTCCACCACCAATGAGTGATATCGGGTCGCTTCGAAGGGATCGCGGGTATTTCGGAAAATGCCATGGTCATCATGGTAAATCAGGGAAGTCTTGCCGTGCATGATCTCTCGGGCATGAACGACGCGTCCATCATAGGCCTGACCAATACATTGGTGTCCAAGACACACCCCGAGTATCGGGATCTCCCCCCCATAATGGCGAATAACATCGACGGAAATACCTGCTTGCGATGGCGTACACGGTCCCGGAGAGATCACGATGTGAGAAGGTGACAGGGCATCGATATCATCGATGGTTACAGCATCATTGCGCCGCACGCATACCTCCGCCCCCAGTTCCCCAAGATATTGGACCAAGTTATAGGTGAAAGAATCATAATTATCGATCATCAATAACATAGTACGAGGACAGACCTTGATTATTTCGGCGTACACAAATATACCTGGCGAAGCTTTACCTCAAACCAACAAAACATGACTTAGCATCGGTAAAGCAATATTGCGTTCCGTAAAACTCGATTCATTTTGCGAAGCTTCGCTAGCTCTTGATTTTCAAATGACTTAGCGCCCCTAAAAAGGCAACATGGTGCCACGCACAGGGTGGAAAATTGCACTTTTCACCAATCTGCCAATACCTTTTCCCCATCATCTCGGCAAAAACCATGAAAGACCGCTACCGAGTGTTCTTTCCAGCTTCGATTAGCCGTGATCAGCGAGCGTGAAGAATAATGACAACGGCCCCTCAAAGCAAAGATCCAGTAAAGTTTCGCCTCAAACCGATGAAGCATGATACTCATTAGCAAACCACCCTTGAAATTCGACTCATTTGTCAAGCCGAGCGGGAAATAAACAAATCAAGAAAGAGCAAACCCAAAACGCAGACAAGGAAAAACAGGTAAACCAATGTCTCCCAAAACACCAAAAACCACATTCCTAAAGGACTACACGCCGTCTGACTACCTTATCGACAATGTAGCGCTCCGTTTCGAATTGGGCGAGGAAGAAACCATTGTCACCTCACGCCTTGCAATTCGCCGTAACCCAAAAGCGACAACCCATAAAAAAACAACCATTCCCCTGATTCTGGATGGACGTGGGTTGATCCTGGATTCGATTTCCATGAACGATAACCCCATGAATGCGGAGGACTATACGGCAGATAGTGAACATCTCACGATACCAAAGGTTCCCGAACACTTTACCTTAGGCCTCGTGAATCGAATCCGCCCTCAGGACAACAGTGCATTGGAGGGACTTTATCAATCAAACGGCAATTTTTGTACCCAATGCGAGGCAGAAGGCTTTCGAAAGATTACCTATTTCCTCGATAGACCGGATGTGCTGGCCAAATACACCACCACTATCGTAGCGGATCGAGAACGTTATCCGGTTCTGTTATCCAACGGCAACATTATCCAAAGCGGAAAATCAGACAACAATCGGCATTGGGTCCGTCGGGAAGACCCTTACCCGAAACCTTGCTATCTATTCGCCCTGGTAGCAGGCGACCTGGTCAGTCTACGGGATCGATTCATGACTCGATCCAAAAGAGAAGTACAACTGTCCCTATACGTACAAAAACATAATCTGGATAAATGTGACCATGCCATGCAATCCCTGAAGAAAGCCATGGCCTGGGACGAAGAGGTCTTCGGCCTCGAGTACGACCTGGATGAATACATGATCGTGGCCGTGGACGACTTCAATATGGGAGCAATGGAAAATAAGGGCCTCAATATCTTCAATGCGCGGTATGTTCTGGCAAAACCAGAAACGGCCACGGACAATGATTACGCAGCCATCGAAGAGGTTATCGCCCACGAATATTTCCATAATTGGACGGGTAATCGCATAACCTGCCGTGATTGGTTCCAACTTAGCCTCAAGGAAGGGCTTACCGTATTCCGGGATCAGGAGTTTTCCGCAAGCTTGGTGGCGCATTCCATCAAGCGCATACAAGATGTGCGCCTGTTGCGGGAAACACAGTTTGCTGAAGATGCAAGCGCCATGGCTCATCCAGTACGTCCGGAAAGTTACATGGAAATCAGTAACTTTTATACCGCCACCGTTTATAACAAGGGTGCGGAAGTGATCAGAATGATGAAGACATTGCTGGGAAAAGAGGGATTCTTGCGAGGAATGGAATTATATATTCGGCGTCATGATGGCGAAGCGGCAACCATCGATGATTTCATACTGGCTATGGAGGAGGCGAATCAAACGAATCTGCAACAGTTTCGCCGTTGGTACAATCAGGCAGGCACACCGGAGGTTGCCGCCCAAGGTCAATATAACCCAAAAGAAAGGACCTATACCCTGACATTCCACCAGTCCTGCCGCTCGACACCAGATCAATCCGAAAAGAAACCGTTTCACATCCCCATAGCCATCGGGCTAATAGATAAAAACGGCCAGGATCTACCACTCGAGATGGCAGGAGAAAAAGAAGCTTCGCCTCCCGAAACGCGAGTTCTCTCCCTACGGGAAACAAGCGAACGATTTCAATTTATCGAAGTTCCTCATCGACCGATCCCGTCATTACTCCGAGAGTTCTCGGCACCTATCACCCTGAAAACGACCCAAACTATCGATGATCTCGCATTTCTTCTCACCTCCGATAGCGATCCGTTCGCTCGTTGGGATGCCGGGCAGGCACTAGTTACGAGATTGGCTTTGGATCTTATTACGGAATATCAGGAAGGAAGAAGATTGAAATTGGATCGAATTCTCACGGAAGTATTCGAAAAGACGTTACTTGATGGACGGATCGAAGAGGCACTTATCGCAGAACTCTTAACTTTACCTACGGAGATGTATCTTGGAACACAAATGAAGTGCATCGATGTGGACGCGATCCATTCTGCACGACAATTCATTCGATATTCCCTGGCCGACTCACTCAAAGACCGGTTTCTCGATGTCTACCATCGCTATAAAACCGATAGGCCTTACCGATATGGATCGAATTCCGCAGGAGAACGACGCCTTAAGAATCTCTGCCTCGCTTATCTCATGGAACTCCCGGATCCAGAAATTCAAACGCTCTGTTTCTCGCAGTTCGAGCATGCCGACAATATGACCGACACCCTGGCCGCACTCGCTCTATTGGCAAATACCGACTGCGCAGAACGACAAAAAGCCCTCGATATCTTCGAAACACGCTGGTGCCACGACCCGCTTGTAATGGATAAATGGTTTACGGTGCAAGCCACCTCCAAGCTCCCGAACACCCTGCAAGTAATCAAGGAACTCATGGGACACACCGCCTTTTCCCTAAAAAACCCTAATAAAGTACGTGCGCTGATCGGAGCTTTTTGCCAGCGCAATCAAGTAAGATTCCACGAAGCAAACGGCACTGCATATACCTTTCTGGTCGATCAAGTATTGATTCTCGATGCCATAAACCCACAGATCGCGGCCAGATTGTTGAACACATTCAACCGATGGCGTAATTTCGACTTCGCTAGGCAAAAATCGATGAACGCCGAAATCGATAGAGTACTGATTCAACCCGGATTATCCAAAGACACCTATGAGATTGCGTCAAAAATGCTAGCTTGAGACGCTACCAGTCTTTGTACGGATGTTCACGCAAACAAACATTATAGTAACGTGGTTCGTTGGAAACGTCTCGACCAACCCAAGAGGGAATCTCGAATACTTCGTTCTCGTGAGAAAGTTCGATCTCGGCTACAATCAACCCGGCATTTTCGCCTTCGAATACATCCACTTCCCACGTGTGAGTGCCATTTCTAACTAAATAACGAGTCTTTTCAATAAAGGGCCGTTCGCAAAACAAGGTCAGCATCTCTTCAGCATCATTCCGTGATATGGGATATTCGTATTCATCACGGGTAACATTCAGCGTTGCCCCTTTTATATTCAGCGTTGCCTTGTCTCCCGCTATCCGAACGCGCACGGAGCAAGTCTTCGAATTCGGAAAATATCCTTGCCGATAATGGGTCCCCTCGGACGCCGAAGATCGCCAACCATCGTTAGCTACTAAAAATTTGCGTTCAATCTCGGTAGACATGCTCGTTACCAACCTTATTCATCGAACCGATGCAAAAAGTCCAAACCAACGCCCTGATGACTTCCATAGGCACATGAAGTAGAAATAGACGATAGTATATCGATCACACAAGCACAATAATCGAAACTGGTTATGTCAGCCAAAAGCAGCCATTATGATACGGTCCCAGCACCATCGAAATTACGAAGGTAGGCCTTACCGAGGCAGAACCGTTGAAGAAGTGATAATGACGTACAAACTCTCCGGGTTGGCGTACCTACGCTACGACTAGACACGGGGGATACTGCCAAATACGGAGAATTCGTTACTACCATCCCCTCGATGATCATCTCAACAGAGTGAAAAAGTGCCAGCTGGAAATCTCTTTCTGCAAGGAGTAAGCGGATATACTACTCATAACAATAGGCCACATCGAATGCTCTTTGCCATCTCCAAGAATGAAAGATAAGGTAGAAATCGGACCTGGGTCATTGCTCCGCATAACATGCTTTCATGGCAATGGTCTTTCGTTATCCGGGACGATGAAAGAGAAGATGAGGAACCGAACATTGCCGCGCACCACGCACTTTTATGGCAACTTTGGGCAACATGCATCCAAACATGCATGCTGTGATATCGACAGGTTCCCGATACACCTGCAACAAAAAGATCAACGAAAATAAAACGTTACGAATATAAACAAATGCATCTTGTTATCAATATGCTCGTCGAAGTAGCGCCCTAAGCGGCTAAGGAGTACCCGCGATTTGGATTACACACTGTGGAAACAATGTACAGACCGGTTGAAAATGGAACTTCCAGAGTACCAATTCAACACTTGGATTCTTCCGCTCCATGCCATTGAAGAAAAAGACTCACTAACGCTTTTAGCGCCCAACGAATTCATTCGAGATTGGGTACGCGAACACCTTATCTCACAAATCGTCAAAGTTATAACTACTCTTGATCGAGAAACAGGAAGCCCAGAGATATTCGTAGAAGTCGGTACACGCGAAACCGAGGAAACAAATCTCATCGACACTCGAGGACCTCCTGTCGAAGAACCCAAGACGTATGAAAAACGTGAAATTCAAATAGGTAGAAAAGGAACCGGATTACGGAGTGATTTTACATTCGACGGGTTCGTGGAAGGGAAATCGAATCAACTCGCCAAAGCAGCTTCTTTTCAGGTAGCGGATAATCCAGGTGAAGCATACAATCCATTACTGATTTACGGAGGCGTAGGCCTTGGAAAAACGCATTTGATGCACGCGATAGGCCACCGGATCATAGAAAATCACCCCAAGAAAAAAGTAGTCTATTTACATTCCGAACGCTTTGTCGCCGACATGGTAAAAGCTTTACAACATAATGCAATCAACAACTTCAAAAAGTTTTATCGATCCATCGACACGCTTCTAATCGACGATATTCAATTCTTTGCCGGAAAAGATCGATCACAAGAAGAATTCTTCCATACATTCAATGCACTTCTTGAAGATCAACAACAAATTGTATTGACCTGTGATCGTTACCCGAAAAAAGTGGAAGGATTGGAAGAAAGATTGCGCTCTCGATTCGGTTGGGGGCTTACTGTAGCCATAGAGCCACCGGATATTGAAACCTGCCAAGCGATTTTAATGAAAAAAGCCAGCCTAGCGCGGGTTATACTACCTAATGATGTAGCTTTTTTCATTGCTAAATGGATTCGATCGAATGTCAGAGAATTGGAGGGTGCCCTGCGACGAGTTATTGCCAGTGCTAATTTCACAAGAAAACCCATCACGATACCGCTTACAAAAGAAGCATTGAAAGATCTACTGGCATTACAAGTAAAATCAGTCACTATCGAAAATATTCAAAAAACCGTAGCACAATATTACAAGGTTCGTATTGCCGATCTGATATCAAAACGACGCACTCGTTCCATTACACGACCAAGGCAAATGGCTATAACTTTAGCTAAAGAATTAACAAATAATAGCTTACCGGAAATCGGAGATGCGTTTGGTGGCAGAGATCATACGACAGTGTTGCATTCTTGTAGAAAAATAGACGAGTTGAGAAAAAATGATCCTGGTATGGAAGAAGACTATACGATCTTGTTGAGAACCCTACGCAGTTGATGTGAATTAGTTGTGGATATCGTAAAAATCACTAGGAAGGAAGAAAGTTATCCACAAGTTGAGAGGGATGTTGTTCACCACCGAATTACAAGATATACAGAAGATATCACTATTGTAACCTACTGAATGAATAGTAAAAAATATTGTTATTCACAATCGAAGTCACCTCTAATAACTACAAATACAAGTTAGAAATAATGAAATTTATTATTGCTCCCGAAAAGTTGCGAGAGCCATTGTCGCGTGCTAATGGTATTATCGAACAACGACAGACTTCGCCCATCTTGTCGAATGTTTTATTGGTAGCCAAAAATGACATTTTATCGGTGACGGGAACCGATATGGAAATGGAATTGGTTACGAGTGTGGAATCGACGATCGATGAATTTGGTGAAACGACTGTATCTGGACGAAAGTTCCTCGATATTTGTCAAAGTCTTTTGCTGGAAGAAGAACTTGAGTTTATTCAAGAACAAGGAAAAGAAAGGGCAACTATTCGCTCAGGGAAAAGTCGCTTTGTTCTTGGAACGCTTCCTGCTATCACTTATCCAAATACCGATCCCATAATGGAAGGAATCAGGATAAAAACCCAACAAGGGAATATAAAGAATCTGATTGAATTGACACAATTTGCGATAGCCCATCAAGATGTACGGTATTGGTTGAATGGATTACTACTGGAGATATCCGAGGAGAATATATCTGCTATAGCAACAGATGGTCATCGATTGGCCTTGGCGGAATTTAGTGTTCGAACAGGAGTGGAAGATGATATCTTACGAATTATTGTTCCCAGAAAAGCAATAAGGGAATTGGCAAGGATGTTGGAGAATGGGGACGAAGAAATGGAACTATGTATAGGAAATAATGCACTACAAGTGGAATTTTTGAACACTAGATTTACGACTAAGTTGATAGATGGGCGGTATCCAGAATATAAAGGGGTATTACCTGATCTATCTCGGTGTAATAAAGAGGCCAGCTTGGAAAAAGAGAAGTTGAAACAAATATTGACTCGATCTGCTATTTTATGTAGCGAAAGTCATCGATCCGTTAAAATGGTTTTCGATAATAATTTTCTTCACGTAAGCACCTGGAATCAAGAGCAGGAAGAAGCCGAGGATGAACTTGAAATTGATTATAGTGGGGAGCACTTTGAAATAGGATTTAATGTTACGTATTTATTGGATGCTATTGGAGTTATACCCTCAGAGGAGATAAGGATATATTTGATGAGTGCGGACAGTAGTTGCTTGATAACCCCAGTGGGAAGGGAGAATTGTCGGTACGTAGTAATGCCTGTGAGATTCTGACTTTCAGGTATCTAATTTATTTCCAATGAAAAATAAAAAGGCGGCTTATAAAGCCGCCTCTATTTATGCACAGTTTCAAAGATGTTTTGTGCGCATATATTTACGCAAGGCTAGCTACGCTCAATCGCAAATGCTGTAGCTTCTCCGCCAGCAGCACAAAGTGCAGCGATACCACGTTTTAGATCGTATTTTTCTAACGCATGGATCAGCGTGACGATGATGCGATTTCCAGATGATCCGACCGGATGGCCCAGTGCGCAAGCACCACCATGTATGTTAACGATGTCGGCTGACAAGTTATGGTCATGTATGGCTATCATTGCAACGGCGGCAAACGCTTCATTTACTTCCCATAGATCGACATCTTTCGTTGTCCAACCAATTTTTTCCATGAGATTTTTGATGGCGAATACCGGTGAAGTCGTAAAGAGTTCCGGTACCTGGGAGAAGGTGGAGTGGCCTATAACGGTAGCCATGGGTGCTATCCCGCGCTTTTCGGCTTCCGAACGTTTCATGAGCACCATCGCCGATGCGCCATCGGAAATGGAACTCGCATTCGCGGCTGTGATTGTTCCATCTTTTCGGAAAGCAGGCCTCAATGCGCGAATCTTCTCAGCAGAAGCACTGAGCGGTTGTTCATCCGTGTCCACTATAAGTTCTTTTTTTCCCTTCTTTACCAGAACCGGGGTGATTTCCTTTTTAAATAAACCGTCCTCGATGGCTTTTTTGGCCCGTTCCAGTGAACGGACAGCGAAGTCATCTTGCATCTCCCGTGTAAATTGATAGGCCTCGGCGCTGTCTTCCGCAAAGGACCCCATAAGCTTACCGTCGTGAGTCGGATCTTCCAGTGCGTCGTAGAACATGTGATCCTTCAATTCGCCGTGACCAAGCCGGTAGCCGAAGCGGCCTTTGAGTACCAGATAAGGCGCATTGCTCATGCTCTCCATACCGCCTGCTACATGGATGGCTGGGCCGCCCATTTGAATGATATAGTCTGAGAGCATGGCCGATTTCATACCGGAGCTGCACATCTTGTTGATGGTGGTGCAACCGGCCGATGCCGGGATACCAGCACCAAGGGATGCTTGGCGGGCCGGTGCCCCTTGTTGGCCGGCAGGTAGCACTGTACCCATGATAACCTCCTCGATATCATGGGGTGCGATTCCGGATCGCTCTAGGGCGGCATGGATGGCATCGACACCGAGATGTGGTGCACTTACGCTGGATAATCCACCATTCATGCCTCCCATGGGCGTGCGTGCGGCACCGATGATGACAGTAGGATCGGAAGATTTAGTCATTATTTTCTCCTCTTCTTTGGTTTTGTGGTTTTTTGGTCGGCAGGCCCAGCCTCGAATGCTGCACGGAAATAACTTGAACAAGTTCCCCTTATCCTTTTATCCGTTTTCTGCAAAGAGTTGTGTGCATTGGCCAATATCCTGTTCGGTTGGCTTGGAAAACGCACGAGGGTATTGCAACTTTCTATTCGCGTTATTTCTATATATGACACTGCGTGATTGACCGTGGACGTATTGCTGTTACTCTTCCTTGTCACTAACTCGGTATTGTACGCCTGCAGTATATGTGTCTGCTATCCCCAGTCTCCAACCCGACATAGCCGGAACCAAAATCTTCACTTGCTTGCTTCCGAGCTGGCTTGGGAGCGTAGTTTTTGGAAAGCTACAGCTTTCGGAAAAAAGTTCTTACGCATGGGAACCAGTGGGATTTTTTTGATCGTTTTGTCGAATATTTTCCCGGTGAGGGAAAAATTTGTTTATTTCCCGCTCAGCTTCACAAATGAGTCGAGTTTTACGAAGCACTAATTTTGCTTTGCCAATGCATGAATCATGCCTTGTCGGTTCGAGGCAAAGCTCCGCTAGGTAGCCGAATAATATGATTGTCTTGAATGAAATGTAAGATATTTTCTTTTTGATTGAAATTTACTATTCTTTTCGCCAGTCCCAGTTCAATTTTGTTCGTAGGGTTGTGTAATAGTTGTGTCCCACGGGATGAATGAGATGCAGGCATTTGTCTCGCTTTTGGATGAGGATTTTATCGCTAGGCTCTAGATCGATGGAGGTTTGCCCATCGCAGGTTACAGAGGCCTCTGCCTGTTCGTTTTTCTCCATTACGATCTCGACAAGGCTTCCGCCATCAACCACGATGGGTCGGTTACTCAAGGTGTGTGGGCAGATGGGTACGAGCACTATAGCATTTAGACTGGGGTGTAAAATGGGCCCTCCACTGGAGAGGGCATATGCCGTAGAGCCTGTTGGAGTGGATACGATTAAACCGTCGGCGCGTTGGCTATAAACCAATTGGGCATCGATGTATGCTTCGAAGGCGATTAGTCGTGCAATGTGCCACTTATGGGCTACGACGTCATTAAAGACGACTACCTCGAATACCGGTTTATTGTTGCGAACGATAACGGTATTCAATAGAAAGCGTTTTTCCTCCTCGAAGTGTCCTCTTAATACAGCTTTAAGGCAATCTATCATTTTTGTGGGCATAACATCCGCAAGAAACCCGAGACGACCAAGATTGATGCCGAGTACACGTGCATTGCAATCGGCAAGTGAACGCGCGGCATTCAAGAAGGTACCGTCTCCACCTACGACAATGACCAAGTCGCAAGTTTTTCCCAAGTTTTCTCGATCCATGAGAATTGCCTGTTTTCCCGGATGTGTGTGGGCATTTTCAACATCGATGAATACGTTAACCGGTTGGGAATCGAGATATGGGATTAATTTCCCCAATGTATGTTCTATCCGATTATCGTCACGTTTACAGATTAATCCTATGTTCTTGAACACGATTTTCGATACCTGATGTGGATCGATCCTAATTCGAGGCTAGGCACTTGGCTAAGCGTTGAGACAAACATGTTGGCAAAAATAGCGCTTGCTAGCATTCCCAGTTGGTTTTTTCATCGAAGAAGGAACATTTTTTCGAGCGCAATGTCGCAAGAAGCCTAGTTCCTTGGAAATTCCAAGGATGCATAAATATATCTTTACAGTAATAAAAATATAAGTGTTTTTCGAAACTTGGATTTTTGTTCTCCGAAGGAGAACCACTTTTTCCGAGTGTGGTCGGGGAATCTATTCGACGGGATCCATCATGCCGGTCCGTCGTCGTGTAGATCGAGCTCTGGTTCCGGCTCCAAAGCGGAAATAGCGGAGGCTGCCTGTCGATAATTTTCCCAGGACAGCAGATCGTCCCAATGATATTGTCCATGCCCGTGCATGCGCGCAAGCCTGATTGCGGATACCGGATTATGATATTTCTTCAATCCGTCCAGAATGTCTTGCACGCCCTGGCGATCATTACACACGAGCACCATGTCACAGCCGGCGTCCAGGGCAGCACGAGCGCGATGGAGACTCCCTCCCACTTTTGCCGCTCCTGCCATGGTGATGTCGTCACTGAATATGGCACCCTCGAAGCCTAATTGCTTGCGAAGCACGGAACGCAACCACACGGACGAAAAGCCGGCGGGTTTGTCGTCCACCTTCGGATAGATTACGTGGGCCGGCATTACGGCAGGCAGACCTGCGTGGATCATTTGCTCGAAGGGAACCAGATCCTTCAAGTAGATAGTCTCCAGCGTTCGTTCGTCGATGGGGACATCCACGTGCGAATCGGCCTCCACCGTACCATGTCCCGGAAAGTGTTTACCCACCGCCGCCATACCCGCTTGTCGCGCCCCTCGTAAAAACGACTTTGCAAGTTTTGCGACAATCTCCGGATCGCGGTGAAAAGCGCGGTTCCCAATCACCTTGCTTCGCCCCTTCCCCAGATCCAGTACGGGTGCAAAACTGAAATCCACATCATGTACGCGAAGCTCTACTGCCATGAGCCATCCGCATTGCTCAGCGAGATTGCAGGCCGTGATGGGATCGTGGTCATGGATTTCACCAAAACGCGCCGCTGCCGGAAGGGTCGTAAAGGAATCCCGGAACCGTTGTACACTTCCTCCTTCGTGATCTACCGCCACCAATAGTCTGGGTTCTTTGAGTCCGTGGATCTCGGCTACCAGATTGGTGAGTTGATCGGGGGTCTGGTAATTACGGCTAAACAGAATTACTCCGCTAGCCAATGGGTGGCACAACAGGTCCTTCTCTTCGGTAAGTAATTCGGGACCCTGCAGGTCGAACATGATGGGACCGAGTGACATATTCTCGATTAATTTGCCTGTTTCTCGCTCATCGTTCGTAAATGAGTGAAGTTTTACAAAATAATGATTTTATTTTGACTGATGCCAAATCACGCTTCATTGGTTCGAGGCGAGGCTTTTCCAGGCCTTACTTCGATGAGATTGGATTTCCGTTTAGTCCCTCAGCGGGAAAATACTCGAAAAAATGATCAAAAAATCCCGCTGGTTTCCTAGCGCAGGCGTAAAAGCCATTTTCAGGGAGCCGTGGTTTGCCAAGATTTATATTCCCAAGGTGGCTTGGGAGCGAGCGAAGATTTTTGGTTCCGGCTATACCGGGTTGGGATTTTTCTCTGAATCTTTGGCACATATCCTCCAGAGCGCAGTATTCATATCGACTCTGAAACGCGATCGGTATTTTCCTGGTCAGGATTCTCGATCCTGTGTCGCCACTGGGTTCTCGGAGAGGTTTTTGACACAAACAGAAACCATAAGGGATCGCTATCGGGTATCCTCTCCATTTTTGAAAGCGCAAACCGGGGAGAGGAAAATGACAGAGATCCTTCAAGGCAAAGGTTACACAGGGAATACGGTTTTGTACATGGTCGAGGCGGTGTTATTACATGGCCATGGAGTCAGGCAACATCAGATGGAAATCAGATGGGAATCAGGGTTCAGTAACGAGGAACTTTCCATCATCGGATCTGATGAAATTCAACATGAGCTGCTGCCATGAACGTATGCTGTGCTGCTCAGGGCAATACTCGATCCTTCATGTCTTCTTTCATTATCGAAGGTAACGGGAATACTCGGCGCGAGGCGTTTCCATATGTACTTTTCCTTTGGGTTAGCGTGTTAGGTCTTTGGGTTGGCATGTGGAGCCCTGGCCTGGCGGCTGCTACTGGAACGGATATTGGAACGGAGATAACGGATCGCCTGGCCCAGGGGGAGGCGGCACTTGCCAGCGGATATCTAGAGATGGCCGAAATCATTCTTGTCCCGTTGCTCGATCGGGTTGGTAACGAAGCCAATGCCAGCCAATACACTCGGCTTGCGCTGGCGCTGGCGCTGGCAAGGTTGCACCTCGGTGCTCGTCGTCCCAGTGAGGCGAGCATGATTCTGGCTAATGCATCCAACGCTGCTTTATGTAAAACAATCGATACAAGTTCGTGCAGCGTTGCGCACGACAGCGCTGCTATGTGCGCCGCTATCGTGGATATCAAGGCCCGTTTGTTGTTATTGCAAGGTTTTCGTGAAAGGGCTGTCGATACTTTTCACCAGGCCTTGACCCTGGCTCGGTGTGCCAACGATCCGGCGAGTCTTGCTGTCATTCAACTCAATCGATTGAGTTTCGTACTAAAAGAACCGGGTGATATCCGTCCTGTTATCACTGAAGTCGATGACGCCTTGCAGCATATACCACACGGACTGGAACGGCTTCGCCTATCTCTGGCATTGGGTCGCCTCGCCCATCCATGGGATCTCGCCGTTGCCCATCGTCATTTGATCGCTGTCGTAAAGGGCGAGAATTCACGTCTTGCGGCTCAGGCATTGGTGGCACTTGCCACGGCTTACCAAACCCAGAAACGTTTCAGGGAAGCGCTTACCCTGGTGCATCGTGCTTTCCGCAGGCTGGCTGAAGATCCGGCGGCCTTTCTTCGCCTTCGCCTGGAATTCTTACAGGGCGTCCTGTTTACTTCCCTGGGCCGTCCACTGGAAGCACTCAAGGCCTATCGAAGGGCACTGTCCCATTTGAAGGTGGTTCACCCCGATCTACCTGTCACTGATCTGAAGGGTAATAGTCTGTTTCAGGAGATCATCGCTCCCCTTTATCGGAAGATGACCGACCTTTTATTGCGACAAGCCGCCCATGCACCGGAGGAAAAAGCACAAATCCTCCGGCGTGAAGCCCAGGAAAGTCTCGATGCTTTTCGGTTTGCCGAATTGCAGGATTACTTCAAAAATGCCTGTGCCGTGACCCGAGAACCTTTTACGAGACCTTCCGTCGGTACTGCCACCCTCTATCCTATCCTTTTGAATAATCGCATCGAGTTGCTGTTGGGGATTGGGGATATAATCCACCAGGCGAGTGTTCCCGTCGAGCGTCCGCGAGTAGCCCGTAGTGTTCGCAAGCTGGCCCTTTCTCTACGGGTAAGGAATGGTCGAATCGTTCCCTATGATCATGAGCGTGCGATCCAACTGTACCAATGGTTGATTGCTCCGGTGACGAAGTGGTTGCAAGAGAACGATATCGATACCTTGATCTATGTCCCCGATGGTGTTTTACGTATCTTGCCGTTGGCGGCCTTGTGGAATGGAAAAAGGTTTTTGGTGGAACGCTATCAGGTGGTTACCGCACCCGGCCTCGGTTTGATAGACTCCAATCCTCGCCCAGCAGGTCCCTTGCGGGCGTTTCTTGCCGGGCTGAGCGAGCCCGGCCCCGTGGTAGCCAAACTCCCGAGTTGGATGACTACGCCATTTTTGCGGGGGTCGAACGTTCGACAGGTGGGCACACGGGGGACGATGACGATGCGCGGTGTTTCCTTGCGAGCTTTGGGTTCGGCACGGGAGAGTCGAGCCATGTCGGACCATGATCTTTCACGATTGAAACAGGCACTGGCTCTGCCCGGCGTTGCCAAAGAGATTGCCGCCATCGCGGGATTGTTGCCGGGCGACCGGGTCGAAAATGAAACCTTTCATTTGCGGGCCGTGGAGGAGGCTATTGGTCTGCCTTACCGGATTGTGCATATAGCCAGCCATAGTGTATTTACGGGCGATCCGGAGAAAAGCTTCGTTCTTACCTATGATGATCTATTGAGCATAAACCGGATCGCAACGTTGTTTCAGCCCAAGGCCTTCGATAAAGTCCCGGTAGAATTACTGACCCTGAGCGCTTGTCAAACCGCGGAGGGCGATGATCGCTCTCCTCTGGGGCTTATCGGAGTGGCCGTTCAATCGGGGGCGCGCAGCGCGTTGGGCGCTCTTTGGCCTGTCGAGGACAGTGCTACGCAAGAACTGCTGACAGCTTTCTATACTTATTTGCAAACCCCGGGGACCAATAAAGCTCGCGCGCTGCAACGGGCGCAACTTGAATTACAGACAAAGGAAAAGTACCGACATCCTCTGTTTTGGGCCCCCTTTATCCTGGTAGGAAATTGGCAATGAAACGATCGAACTTCCCTTCATGGCGTGGAGTCTTTCACGGTTTTAAGCAAAATGATGGAGTCCCCGGACGAAACACGATATTTTCACGTCTGTTACGTGGTCTCATGGTGTTTTTCATACCTGTCGTACTATTGATGGGCTTTGGTAACGTTTTTGCGAAAGAAGAACCTAAACCAATCCCTTATGGAGATTGGGCACTGCGATGCCCCGTGGATAAGAATCCCTGCTCCCTCAACCAACGGATCCTTGTGGAAATAAAGGAAACCAAGACTCCGATTGTCTTTTTCAGTTTTATTTATGCAGGTAAACCAATTTCCTTACATGCCGTCTTACGTTTGCCACTCGGTATTGCCCTTGCTCACGGTGTGAATTTGCGGGTGGACGAAGGCTCGCCCCTTACCTGGGGTGTGAGTCATTGCGACCGCGAAGGTTGCTTGACCATGGGAAAAATTTCTCCTGAACTCCGCAAAACCCTCCAAGCGGGCAAAAAGGTCTATGTGATTTTCCATACCCTTGATGGGAAGGCCGTAACCATACCCGCCTCGCTGAAAGGCATCACCGCCGGACTCAAGGCCCTGGATAAGAAAAAGAAGAAATAAACGCCTTGAAAAGTCCGACCGGCGTAAGGCAAATCCAAAATACGGGTTGTTCTCTGTAATTCACACGGCAGCCAATGCGTGATCCACGGAGGGCACGAGGTAATAATTTGTTTATTTCCCGCTTAGCTTCGCAAATAACCCGAATTTTACAAAGCACCAATTTTGCTTTACCGATGCTAAATCATGGTTTGTCGATTTGAGGCGAAGCTTCGCTAGGTTTTCTCCAAGCTCGTGTTTCCCTTTCGTGGATTTCCTCGCCTCTTTAGTGTTCGATATTTTCGTGGTGAGTGATTCGTTTATTTCCCGCTCATTTTTCTAGCGAAGCTTCACCTCGAACCGATGAAGCGTGATTCGGTCGCAGTAGAGCAAAATCAGCGTTTTGTAAAACTTGATCCAATTGTGAGGCCGAGCGAGAAATAAGCAAATTAATGGACGATGCACAATGTGTGTCTCTTCTGTTAATCCAATCGAGTCGGGGCAAAATTCCAATGAGATTGGGTACAATCCCCGATTCGATCGCTCGACTTGAAAACGGCATATAATTTCGCTTTCCAGGTAAACTTCGGGCAAACCTAATTTCTTCTGAATAGAGAAGGTAAAATCAGCAAGTCGGATGCCAATCGGTCTGTGCTTACCGGCGCAGCGCGAATCGCAAATTCAGGATATATTCATGAGTATCGTAATGGGGCTTGATATAGGGGGGACGAATAGCCGTGCGGCTATCGCTCGCGTGGAGAACGGCGCGCTTACGCCGCATCCGGATTTTCCCACGTTCATCAACGAGAAGGTTGCATCGAAAAAGGAGCTCCGGGAATTTATCCGAAGCTTGATGGATAATCTGAAAGGTGCCGATCACCCTATCGGCATGGTCGTGGCCCTTGCCGGTCCCGTTGCCCATCAGGAAGTTACCATGACCAACTGGCAGGAACCGGAAAACATCACCATCGAAGAGTTCATCGAATGGGGCTCGCCCGCCAACCGAATCACCATGGTCAATGACATGGAAGCGGGCTGTTATGGTCTGGTGAAGCATCTTCGCGAAGACAAGACGGCCTCGATACACTTCGAGGCGCTAAAGGGCCACGATACATCCTCCCAGGGAATACTTGGTGGTAACCGTGTATTCATCGCTCCCGGCACTGGCCTCGGTGCCACGGGGATCATCGAAATGAAGAAGTATCCCAAAGGAGAGAAAGAAGGCCCCGGATATCCTCTCATATATCCGATTGCCGCTGAATTACAACACACGCCCATGCCAATTCTGTGCGAAACCCATCGAATCATCGCGACTTGGTTGCAGCGCAATGGACACATTGCGCACCCCTCGTGGGATGATTTCGTGTCGGGACGAGGGTTGGTGCATGCTTACCAAGCACTGCGATTCGCCTCTTCCACAACTGAATCCGATATTACCTCCGGGGTTGCCGATCCTGCTGCCGCCATTGCCGATGCAGGTATTACGGGACGCGACGCTACCGCTGAACAAGCGCTTTCCGTTTTCTATACCTGTGCCGGATACTTTTGCCAACTCATGGCACTTGGCTTTCAGCCCTTCGGCGGAGTCTTCATCGGAGGAACATCTACCGTAAAAAACGTTGATTTCATCAAAAACAGCCCCCTCTTGAATGCCTTTTTGGACAATTCCGCCCAAAAGTCCCTGCTTACCCGTTTTCCGGTCTATCTTGTCAAGAAAAGCGATCTCAATCTGGATGGAGCATTATGGCTGGGACTCCATACCTCG
Organism: uncultured Thiotrichales bacterium; assembly: GCA_964610175.1. Classification (GTDB taxonomy): domain Bacteria; phylum Pseudomonadota; class Gammaproteobacteria; order HK1; family HK1; genus CAZSVE01. The sequence goes on along the minus strand of CAZSVE010000044.1, from coordinate 2,671 downwards.
AAAAAATAGCATCCACCTCAGAACACGATGAAAATGGTACCGGTGCCATCCATGGCATGGCAGCCAAGCCAAGCCAAGTCAAGTCATATGATCTTATGTGCAACAAATATATTATTACCCGTTTTCATCCATGGTTTATGAAAACAAGTAACACCTTTATCTTGAACTCATGTCATTAAACACCATAGAAGAATTACTATCCGATTTTCGCCAAGGAAAGATTGTCATCGTCATGGATGATGAAGATCGTGAAAATGAGGGTGATCTTATCGTGGCCGCGTCGTTGGTGCGATCGGAAGATATCAATTTCATGGCCAGATTCGGGCGTGGCCTTATCTGTCAAACCATGACACGGGAACGCTGCCAGCAGCTGAATCTACCTTTGATGGTAAACGAATCCGGTGCGAAACACGGCACTAAATTTACGGTATCTATCGATGCAGCCCATGGAATTACTACCGGAATCTCTGCCCACGATCGGGCACTGACTTCCCAAATTGCCGCGAAACCTGACGCAAAACCCTCGGAAATCGTGCAACCCGGTCATGTATTTCCCTTGATGGCAGAACCCGGTGGTGTCCTGACCCGTGCTGGACACACCGAAGCCGGATGCGATCTTGCGCGTTTGGCGGGACTCGAACCCACCGCGGTGATCGTCGAAATACTCAATGAAGATGGCACCATGGCCCGCAAGCCGGATCTGGAAAAATTTGCCGCTGAGCATGGTTTGAAAATTGGCACCATTGCCGATCTCATTCAATACCGAATGATGAATGAAAAGACCGTAGAGCGGCTTGGGGAATGCGAGGTAACCAACGATTACGGACATTTTCGGCTGTATGCCTATCGAGACACTATCGAAGGGCATGTACACCTCGCACTGACGATGGGTCGGATCGAGCTGGATACACCAACCCTGGTCCGCGTACATGTAGCGGACTTCCTTTGCGACATCACCGCTTGCCAGGAACCAGACTGTGGCTGGCCTCTATCCGACGTATTTCGTCGTATTGCCCAGGAAAAATCGGGGGTGATATTGATCCTGCGCCGCGAGGAAAAAAACGAAGATCTCATCAAGCGTATCCAACGCTATCAGAGGCAAGCCGAAGGGGTCGAAATCCCTCAACGGGAGGCTGGCACCAACCTGCGAACTCACGGATTAGGGGCGCAAATTCTGGTAGATCTCGGCGTTCGTCGCATGCGTGTGCTGAGTGCGCCCAAAAAAATGTTGGGTATCTCCGGATTCGGGCTGGAAGTAGTCGAGTATGTCAGCACATAACTAATGAAAAATATCTAGCAAAGCCTCGTTAGTGATTATCGAAACGTATTCTACGATCTTTGAATTTCTTCGATATACCGTTATGTCAGGACAATAAAACCCGGCCCTGTGGCCGGGTTTTTTATATATGCCGTGCACAACACCAGGGGTGTCGAGCAATCGAGGTGCGGATGGATAGGCCTTCGTATCGATGCAGGTAGCTCGATAGGCGCAATCCGGAATACGGAGAATGGTGTCTTTTGGCTCGACTCTCACGTCCCCTTCGGGCTCATGATTTAGCGAAGCTTTTCCTCGAACCGACAAGGCATGATTCATGCATTGGTAAAGCAAAATCGGTGCTTTGTAAAACTTGATTGATTTGCGAAGCCGAGCGGGAAATAAGAAAAATAAAGCGATTTCAGTTGCATGATAAAATGGTCGATTCATCGAACCGATCATCGAACCGAAAATATCGTGATGGAAACAGGCATGGACAATAGTAGTGCGCGACCTCATATTATCCTTAAGACCCCGGAGCAAGTGGAGAAGATCCGCGTTGCCGGTCACTTGGCGGCGGAAGTCCTGGACATGATTACCCCCTATGTAAAGCCGGGCGTTACTACCAATGAACTGGACAATCTTTGCCACGATTATATTGTCGACAACCAACAGGCAATTCCGGCGCCTTTGGATTACCGCGGGTTTCCCAAGTCCATCTGCACTTCTGTGAATTATCAGGTCTGTCATGGCATTCCCAATAACAAGCGGTTGAAAAATGGCGACATCATCAATGTCGACATCACGGTGATCAAAAGTGGCTATCATGGCGATACCAGCCGGATGTTCGCCGTGGGCGCAGTATCCGCTGCGGCTAAACGGTTGATGAAGGTGAGCAGGGAATGTCTACGGGAGGGTATCCATGCCGTTGCTCCCGGCCTGACCCTGGGGGATGTGGGATATGCGATCCAGCGTCATGCCGAAGGAAATCATTACTCCGTGGTCCGTGAGTTTTGTGGACATGGAATTGGACGCGACTTTCACGAGGAACCCCAGGTTCTGCATTACGGAGAGCCAAGTCAGGGAGAGATGTTGCGAGCGGGCATGATCTTTACCATCGAACCCATGATCAACATGGGTAAGCGGCAGGTAAAGCAGCTGGCGGATGGCTGGACGGTGGTTACTCGAGATCGGAGTCTCTCCGCCCAATGGGAGCATACAGTCCTGGTGACGGAGACCGGGTTCGATGTGCTTACCTTGCGACCGGGAGAGAAATTGTAAGCGGGAAATCGGGGATGCTTGCGGCTGGTAAGGATTATTTTGTTTATTTCCCGCTCAGCTTCGCAAATAAGTCGAATTTTACGGCTCTTCAAAAAAATTTGTGGGTAGAAGTTTGCCATCCCAATAGCATTTAGG
>CAZSVE010000043.1:0-25604 GCA_964610175.1 uncultured Thiotrichales bacterium | reverse complement strand
GAGTTTACTTGGTTATTAAAATCACATTACCCACACGATTTGATGAATAGCCTCCGAGAAAATCGGTGCGCATGCCAAGACCCATCCCGCTTCAGTCTTGGCGCGGAGCGTTAACATGTTCTCAAAACATCATGATTTCTGAACATCGGTACTACCAACAATGATTACAAGTTACGACGTTTGGAGCTCGGATCTCGAGCGGGTCAGCGCCATTGTTTTGCGTTCCATGCGAAACCCTTTGCTTTTTCTGATTGCGGTTTCTGGAATCACCGTCATCGGAATGGTGCTCATACCCGGGCTGCCGGATGCAAACGGCGAGTCGACGCGGATGAATTTTTTCCATGCGGTATATTTTCTCACCTACACGGCGACCACCACCGGTTTCGGCGAAATTCCGGGACAATTCAGCGATGCACAACGTCTATGGGCCATCTTTTCCCTGTTCACGAGCGTCATTGCCTGGCTATACGCCATCGGCTCCATCATCGGGCTGTTGCAAAACCAGCATTTCAGAAGCGCCGTTCAAAAGCGTAGATTTTCAATCAACGTAAACCGCATTCAAGAACCGTTTTTCATCGTATGCGGTTTTGGCGATACGGGTAGTCTGCTGACCCGTGGGTTCGTCGACGCCGGCTACAGCGCCACCGTCATCGACCAAGACGCCAATCGGATTCAGGCGCTACACCTTCGCGAGTACCCCGTTACCGTACCAGGACTGGTGGCCGATGCCGGCGTGCCACGCAATTTGATCACCGCCGGGTTGGAACAACCCAATTGTCGAGGCGTCATTGCGATAACCAACGATGAAGGGATCAATCGAAAAATCGTCATCATGGCGCACCTCATCAACCCATCCGTGCGGGTAATCTGCCGTTCCACCTCGGAAGTGGAAGAAGAATTCCTCGAAACCCTGAAGGGAGTAACCATCGTCAATCCCTTCGAGATCTTCGCCAACCAGTTGAGTATCGCACTGCACCGGCCATCGGTATATGCGCTCGGCGAATGGTTGGCGGGGGCACCCGACACAGACCCCATAAAACCGGTGCGTCCGCCCAAAGGAAATTGGATCGTGTGCGGTTTCGGTCGGATGGGACAGCAACTGGAGCGGGCATTGCGAGAGCGAGGCGTTCCAACCGTCGTAATCGACCCCGATCCGGAGAAAAAACGGGCACCGGAGGGCCGAATCCTGGGGCACGTCAATGCGCGCACCTTGCACACCGCCGGTGTCGAGCACGCGGCGGGAATCGTCATGGCAACCAACAGTGACTCGAACAACCTCGGTATCCTCATCAATGCAAAGATGTCGAACCCAGGCATCTTCACGCTGGTGCGCCAGAACAGACGCGACGACGATGCCGCTTTTCAGGCGTCCAAGGCCGACCTCATCATGCAACCTGCCCTCGTCATCGCGCGCAAAATCCTACTGATGCTGCTCTCGCCAATGATCGATGCCTTTTTGAACCAGATACACGATATGCGTGGCAAGATCGTACTGGACACCATTCATCGTCTGAAGGAAACCGTCGGATCCGAGCGCCCGGAATTATGGACAACCGCAATATCCCATGACATGGTATACAGAAAAGAATCGCTATCCGGCGCGGTTTCGCAAGACGCGGAGTTATTATCGAGGAAGGAAATACCCGGCAATTCACGCCGGAAGTGCCGAAAAATCCATCCGCTATCGGGGGACCCCGGAGACCCCGGCTTCCATTGGAAACTCGACGATATCATGCGTAATCCGGCGGACCGAAACCACAACATCGCCTGCGTCCCTTTGGCGCTCAAAAGATGGCAGCAAACTACCGTTTTCCCAAAGGGAACCGAGATCCTGCGTGAAAACGATCAGATATTGTTCTGTGGCACCGTTCAGGCGCGATACACGCAGGAAGTGATATCGAGTGACCCATCGATTTGGAAATACCTCATCACCGGAATAGAAGAGCCACACAGCCTGGTATTGTGTTGGCTATTCCACAGAAAAATCTTTCGCCGAATATCCACATTATGGTCTCGCCTCACCCCAAGTCCGACGAGGTGGAAATCCATATCGGACAAATCACGACCGGCGACAGCCAGCCATTTGGACAACCCATGAACGAATGGTAAAAGTTCCGGCACAAACGAATACGCTCTTAAGATAAAAATTCGCTTCACGAATGAATGGAGCAAGTTTCCAATAATCTCATCCCTCCATGTACCCGCCCGACAATACCTACCCGATGACTTCATGATCTCTATCCACCATGAAGCCCGGTCTTACCGGATTGGCAGGCTTATTGGTGATTCGATTGTAAGTGAAATACAACATGCTTCTTTCGAAAGGGGAGATATTATTCGTCGAACCATGAATGAGATTCGCATCCCAAAATAATATGCTCCCCTTTGGACCGGTCAGACAATCGAAACCATTTTGCTTCACAATCATCCTGAATTCCTCCCGATCGATCCTATCCTGCCGTCGCCGCCTCAGATCGGCAATGTGGAATTTATCCTTATCGCCGGGAATCCGGTGTCTATGTACCCGCAGGAAATACTTGTGCGACCCCGGGACGACCATCAATGCCCCATTGAATATCTCCTGGTCGGTCAGGAAGATGGCGGCATTCATAATCCTCGGGGCAGGCAATCCATCCACATGATGCCAGACATCATAATCGCTATGAAATGGTATCTCTTTACCGAGAAAGGCCCCCTTCGGTACCACCTTGGATTGATAGATATAGACATCCGCATCCAGAATCTGCCTCGCGGCATCAACGATAAATCGGTTTCTGGCATACTTTTTGAAAAGATCGTCATTGTGAATACCAAGCAAAAAACGCAGCTCGCCATCCTGGGATTCGAAGATAGCATTCTCCGGGCGCCTATCCGCTATCATCCGGGTGCGTTCATTCAAATCATCCACTTCCTGTATCGCGAAGAAATCTTCAATGAATAGATATCCCTGCCGCTCATAATCATCGAGCTGCCGGGCATTCAGGGGGGTATGGATCCCTTTCGACCATACCACCGGCTCGGTTCTTTCGGTTAGTTTCAACATTTTCAATCATCACCTCAATTTGCTAGCGAAGCCTCGCCCCAAACCGACGAAGCATGAATTTGGTATTAGCAGAGCAAAATTAGCGTTTTGTAAAACTCATTTGTGAAAATGAGCGGGAAATAAACAAACTAAAAACTTCGACTCACAATGGCCTTTCCATACCAAATCCTTCCTCCCAACCCGGCATAGCCGGAACCAAAACCCTCCGGACAAAGAAAAACGGGTGTCATTATCTCCCTTCGGTCGAAATGACAAAAAGCAAAATTCTCTTGACCATTTTGTTCGAGATTCTGTTCGAGATTCCACAAGTAGCGGTTCAACGGATCGTAGCCTACGAGTACAAACAGGAAACCCTTGAACCGGCAACTCACTGGCCATAAGAGACATTCAGCGATGCCGCGCCAGGGCCCAGGCCACATGCTCGGCGACAAAAGGGGAAGGATATCCTACCCTCTCTTCGAGTACCGCAGCCATGCGCGTCGAGGGAGGGGTGTTGCCCATGGCCACAGCGATATTGCGCAACCAGCATTCGTACCCGATGCGCCGAAGCGCCGAACCCGTGGTGCGTTCCTGAAACTCTGCCTCCGACCACCGGAAAAGATCCACCAGCGACGGCACGTCGAGACCATTGCGCGGAGAAAAATCCCGCTCGCCAGTGGTGCGTGCGAAACAATTCCAGGGGCATGCAATCTGACAATCATCGCAACCGAAGATCCTGTTGCCGATCTTTTCACGAAGCGGCAACGGAATGACACCGCGGTATTCCATGGTGAGATAGGCCACGCATTTGCGCGCATCCAATCGGTAGGGGGCCACGATTGCCCCGGTGGGACAGGCGGTGATACAGGCGCGGCAGGTGCCACAATGCCTCTGGGATGGTGTATCGACGGGTAGCGGTACATTGGTGTAGATCTCCCCGAGCAAAAAGCACGAACCGGCCTTTCGCTGGATAAGATTGCCATGCTTGCCGATCCAGCCGAGGCCTGCATTCCGAGCAAGGGCCTTCTCCAATACCGGCGCGCTATCGACGAATACCCTTCCCTGGAACGGATCGGGGTTCGTATCCGTACCGAGATCCGCATCCAGCCCCATATCCGGCTCCGGCCTCGGCCCCGTACCCGGCAGTTCCGTATCCAACCCCGCATCGGCGTTCCAATCCAGGTCCTTGCAATCCAACCCCTTGGAATCATTGGAATCCAACCCCCTCGAACCCTCCGGAGAACAAAATGCCTTGCCGACAGAGATATTTACAGCAGTGGTATTCGCACCTCGGTATGGAACTCGATATTGCCCTTGACCCGTCTGCGTCACGATCCGTTGCAAGAGTCGGGCAAGCCGTCGACGCAACACCTTGTGGTAATCCCTGCCCAAGGCATAACGGGCGACGTAACCTAGATGCGGGTCACGCAACACCCGCATGGCGCCCGCGATACCCGCCTCCGGCAGGTAATCCATGCTGGCGCTGATGACCCGACAGGTCCCCGGAACAAGCTCCGCCGGTCGGCTTCTCTTCAGACCATGACGCGCCATGTAGGACATTTCACCGTGGTAACCGGCGGCCAGCCATTCTTGAAACCGTCTCTCGTCCCCCGCAAGATCGATGGAAGAAACACCGACCCGCCGAAAACCGAGTTCGGTGCCCCAGCACTTGATATCTTCACACAAGCGTTGATAATCCACTGAAACCTGAAATTCGCGATTCATGACCTCGAACAATCGGTGAAAATTCATGCCCAATCCAACCCTATCCAACATGACATTGGAAACCATCAACGAATTGATGCGAGGGTCCCTCATCGGTCATCTCGGCATAGAGATCCTGGAAATCGGTGATAAATTCGTCAAGGGCAGGATGCCGGTGGATGAGCGCACCCGGCAACCCCAGGGCGCCTTGCATGGCGGGGCATCGGCGGCGTTTTCCGAAACCCTGGGTGGCACCGGCTCGGCCTATTATCTCGATCTGGAAAAACAGTTCCCAATCGGAGTCGAAATAAACGCCAATCATATCCAGGCCGCAACCGCGGGTTATGTCCATGGTACGGCTACGGCCCTGCACCTGGGGAAGCGCACCCATGTCTGGGAGATCAAGATCGTCGATGAGGAAGACAGGTTGATCTGCGCAAGCCGCCTGACGAATACCATCATCGACCTCTAGCAAAGCTTCGCCAGAATAAAAACAAACAAATCATCCTGATAACCCATGGAACCCTTTACGAAACTCACGGCATTGGTGGCACCGCTGGACCGCGCCAATGTCGACACAGACGTCATCATCCCCAAGCAATTCCTGAGGTCCATCGAACGTACCGGATTCGGGCCACACGCATTCGATGCGTGGCGTTATCTGGATCACGGCGAGCTCGGGCAAGATTGTTCCAAACGCCCACTGAACCCCGATTTCGTCTTGAATCAGGAGCGCTATCGAGGTGCGAACATTCTTTTGACCGGTGCCAACTTCGGTTGCGGTTCAAGCCGCGAACATGCCCCATGGGCACTGTTGGAGTATGGATTTCGTGTCATCATCGCCAGCAGCTTCGCCGATATCTTTTACGGCAATTGCTTCAAGAGCGGCATTTTGCCCGTGGTGCTGACCCCTTCCATCATCGAACGGCTCTTCACGGAAGTGCATGCCGAAGTGGGATACAGGATCACCGTGGATCTTGCCAATGAAACCGTCACCACGAAAAAGGAAACCTTTTCCTTCACGACAACCCCCCATCAAAAATACTGCCTCATCAACGGACTGGATGAAATTGGACTGACCCTGGAACATACCGCGGAGATCAGGGCCTATGAAGCGCGTCGAAGAAAAGAAGCACCGTGGCTGTTCCCGGGCCAATAGCCGAGGGAATCCACCCAGTCGAATGAATCATCTCCAATAACACCCGATTCGATGAAGAAACGCTGACTCGCACCATTCGAAAAAACCACAAACATAAACCGGAGAACCGAAAATGAGGACCTTGCTGAAAATCATCGGAACCATCCTCGGGATCGTAATCGTCCTTTTCATCGCGATTGCCGTCATCATCCCGGTCTTTTTTCACCCCAATGACTACAAAGAAGAGATAGCGGCAGTCGTTCAGGAAAAAACCGGGCGTAGTCTCGATATCGAAGGGGATATCGTACTCTCCGTTTTCCCCTGGATCGCCGTCGAATTGGGCGCCTTGGAATTGGGGAACGCACCCGGCTTCCCCGACGACGAATTCGCCCGATTGGAACGAATGGAAGTCGGCGTCAAGCTCCTGCCCCTTTTGCAAAAGCGCCTCGAAGTACGCACCGTAAAGCTGCACGGCCTGGAATTGAACCTCGCCAAAGACAAGAACGGCCGAACCAATTGGTCCGATCTCGCCGCCTTGTCGTCGAAGGGCGCACAAAAAGATGCCATGCAAAAAGATCGAGCCCCGAAACAGGTCGAGGAAGATAGCACAAGGCACGGGATGCCCCTGGCAGTGCTGGGGATCGGTGGCTTGGACATCCGAAATGCGGCACTGCGTTGGAACGATGCCCAAAACGGCCAACATTACCGACTCGAGGAATTGAACATCGAAACCGGGGCAATCGCACCCAAGTTTCCTACAGAATCCATGACCCTCCAGGAACCGGTGGATATCGAGGCATCATTCAAGATAGCAGGAAACAAACCACGCATCAGCGGGCAGGTAGACAGCAGCGCAAAATTCACCGCCGACTTCGCGAAGCAGGTATTTCACCTGGCAAACCTCGATGTCACCGGAAAACTTGCCGGTCAATCCCTCCCGAACGGTAAGCTCGCCCTGGGCTTCAAGGCCGATATCGACGCCGATCTGGCAAAACAAACCCTGCGGGCAAAGAACCTGACCCTCACCATGGGACGAATCGATGCAAATGGTGCCATTGCCGTCACTCGGTTACTCGACAAACCCGCTTTCGATGGAACACTCGAACTGGAAAAATTCAATCCACGCGCCCTGCTCACCGAACTCGGTCAGCAGGTTCCCGAAACCGCGGATCCGAAAGCACTCGCATCGGCATCCCTATCGACCGTCATTCAAGGAACAACCGATCGAATACACCTAAAGCCACTGACCATCCGGCTGGATGAAACCATCCTGAACGGCACGTTGGCCATCGATGATTTCTCGGCATTGGCCGTTCGCTTCGATCTCGATCTGGACAGCATCGACGTCGATCGTTACCTGCCGGCAACGAAACCCAGCGAGAGCGACAACCCCCAAGGCACACCCTCTCCCACCACACCAGGGGCCGCCGCCTCCCAGGCCACCCGGCTCCCCATCGATGCATTACGCGCCCTGAATATCCATGGAAAGGCGCGAATCGGCAAGCTCGCCATCGCCAACCTGAAACTCTCCGATCTCGCGCTGGATCTGAGGGCGAAAAATGGCGTAATCCAGGCCCACCCCGTAAAGATGGATATCTATGGAGGTAGTTACTCGGGCAATGTTGCCATCGATGCCCGCGGTGAGAAGATACACATCAGTCTCGATGAAGAACTCGCAGGTGTGCAGATCGGCCCCCTGCTTCGCGACCTCCAGGGAGATGATCTCGTATCCGGAAAACTCCAGTTCGCGCTCGATGTCAATGCCGTTGGAGCAACCTCGGAAGACCTCAAGAAGACACTGGCGGGAAATACCGACTTCAAATTCCAAAATGGCATGATAAAAGCAATCGACATCGTACACACCGTGTGCAGCATCGCCAACTCGATCCTGAAACAGACAGGTGGCGCCAGTGCTGCCGACCAGGGGGCACCCCAAGGCACCGAATTCCAGGAGTTGACAGGACAGCTTCCCATCGAAAATGGACGCGTCCATATCAACAAGACCCTGGTGCTAAAGGCACCCATGCTGCGCCTCGAGGGGGTAAGCGGTGCCATCGATATCGGCGCCGATCGGTTCGACAATGCCAAATTCATCGTGAAACCCTCCTTTACCTGCGAGGGGCAAGGCGGAAAGGCATTCGACGAATTATCCGGTCTGGACATTCCCATTACCTGCAACGGTCCCATGGGCGCGCCGAATTGCCTCGACATGGAAACACTTACCGGTAGCGTACTCGAAGGGATCACGAACGAATTCAAAAAAAAGGCAAAGGAAAAAGTAAAGCAAAAAGTGAAAGAAAAGACCGAAAAAGAGCTAAAAAAGATCCTCTTCAAAGAATTGGGCGACAAGTTGACTGGGGAGGTCGGCGAAGATCTGGGCAAAGCGCTGGAAGGTGGACTCGATAACCTTCTGGGGCGATAACCCGGATCACCTTAACCGACGACAAGATATTCGATACCAATACAATGCGTGATTTGGTATTCTTCCCGTCCAATCGAGGCTCGGCTCCCAATTCACGTCACGCACGGGGAATGGGACGGAAATATGACAATCCTTATCGGAAATCCAATGGCTTGTGCGCCCAAGCGGTTGATGATCTATGTGGCATGCCATGGTGATTCCGATAAGGATAATGCCCCGGCTTGATTCTTGATAGATTTTCAGATTGAACCCGCCTAATCGGTCAGAGAGGTACAGAATAATGCAAGCAGCCCTGAAAGATTTACCCGATATCGCCACGAGTTGGATCCGTTACACCCTTGCTCTCACCCGGGCCACGAACCGAGAGCATGCCGAGATGAACGACAGCATGATGATTGCGGCCCAGATCGCGCTGCAGGCGGCCCGCGATAATCCCTTGAGTCTCATGGAGACCATGGAAATATTGCAACACAACCAGGAAATCGCAACCAAAGCGTCGTCGGCCACCCAAGAGAAACTAACGGGATATGTCTACGATCAGATACAAGAGGCGACCCAGGCATTCTTCAACACTTTCTCCAACAAAAAGGAAGGAGAAAACATTACCGGGTTCATGCGGCGCGAGGCCGAGATCATGGAGGCCGTGGCCAACTTCCATGAGCAGATCGAAAAAATCAAAGACGAATTCGGCTTTCAGTTCCATACCTCCGACTACAAACTCGTCCACGAAACCGATACATTCCTTTTATACCAGATATTGCCCATCAAACCGGGCGTCAAAGTTCGCGATGACCTCAAGCCCATGATTCTGGTCCCACCCTACATGCTCGGCGTACATATCCTCGGTTTCCTTCCCTGGGAAGACAAGAGCTATGCCCATTCCTTCGCCAACGAGGGGATTCCCACCTACGTGCGTGTCGTCAAGGACATCATGACGAACGAGCTCGTTCAAAAGACGACACCAGACGGCGATTGCGACCAAACCAGGGAACTTTGCCAAAAGCTCAAGGAAAAACACGGCCAAAAGGTAACCCTCAACGGTACCTGTCAAGGTGGGTACATCTGCCTGATGAACGTCCTGTCGGGAACGCTCACCGATGTTTGCGACACGATCATCAGCAATGTGGCACCCATCGATGGCACCTTCAGCGAGGCCATCAGCGGCATGCCCCAGATGCATCACGACTTCATCACCACGACCCTTCCCAGCGGCAACAAGGTCGCCAATGGCTACCTGTTGAGCCTCGGCATGCGTTTCGTGGCCATCGATCGTGAAAATCCTCTGGTCAAGGTGCTCGACCAAATCTCGCTCCAAAAGGCAACGGAGAAAAACCCCGGCAAGACCGTAGCCGCCCTGTTCCGTTGGCTGCTCAAGGAACGTGTGCACCTGCCGCTCGAAATCGCAAAGATGAGTTCACTCACATTCCAGAAGCCCATTTCGGTAAATGGCGACCTGCCCGTGGATCTCTACGGCAAGCCACTCAACGTAAATGACCTTGGCAAGCTAGGGGTGAAGTGGTATCAAAACTACGCCATGAAAGACGACCTGGTGACTCCACCCTGCGCCACTGCGGCCAACAGGTACATCAAGGACAGCTCCGTGGTAGAAAGCGTCCCATTCCCGGGCGGTCACGTCGCGATTCTCACCAGCCCCTACAACAAGAAATCCCCCGTCAACGGAGAATTCACGGCCAAGGATGGTACCAAGTATCGCGGTCCGGTGAAATTCCAGCTCGATGTATCCGCCACCAAAAAGCAGGCGTCGAAGGCGTAGGGTACTCCCTGAACGCTCGACTCCCGGTCGAAAAACATGAGCGGCGGTATCGCAAGATACCCCGCTCATGACGAATGAAGCCTGTGCTCGAACCAACAAGGCAGACCCAAGCATCGGTAAAGCGAAATTGGTTCTGTAAAACAGGCTTCATTCGATATCTCGAACAAAACAACCCTAAACCCACACTTTCTCCGTACACGGATCCCCATGACGGGGGTTCTATTCACATCCGGCCCCATCCCGAAACCCTCGCACGGGAGGAACCTAGATGCCAGCGTAATGCACCCGCTGGTTATCAGACCTTTTCTTCGTGCCAAAGGAAACCGTCATGCGCATTACCGAACAAGCCCTCACGTTCGACGATGTCCTGCTGGTCCCCGATTACTCCGACATGCTGCCTCGCCAGGCACACCTCTCGACCAGGGCCACGCGCAATATTCCTCTCAATATTCCACTCATCTCGGCCGCCATGGACACCGTCACCGAAGATCGGCTCGCCATCGTCATGGCCCAGGAAGGCGGTATCGGGATCATCCACAAGAACATGACCATCGGAGAGCAAGCGCGTCAGGTCCGGATGGTCAAGAAATTCGAAAGCGGCGTCATCAAGGATCCAATCACCGTCTCCCCCAAGACCACCATCCGGGAGGTCATCGCGCTCACGCATCGCAACAAGATATCCGGGGTCCCCGTCGTCGATGGAAAGGCCCTGGTCGGAATCGTGACAAGCCGGGACCTTCGCTTCGAAACCAGATTGGAAGAACCCGTTTCCATGGCAATGACACCTGCGGATCGCCTGGTAACCGTGCGCGAAGGCACCAATCGCGACGAAATCCGCGGACTACTCCATCAACACCGCATCGAAAAGGTGCTGGTAATCAACAGTGACTTCCAACTACGGGGACTCGTCACCGTAAAAGACATCCAAAAAGCCACCGAATACCCCAACGCATGCAAGGACGAACACCAGCGCCTGCGGGTAGGCGCCGCCATCAGCACCGGAGAAAGAACCGAACAACGGGTATCCGCGCTGATCGAGGCCGGTGTCGATGTCCTGGTGGTGGATACGGCCCATGGACACTCCGAAGGCGTATTGGATCGCGTAAAATGGCTAAAGCAACACCATCCCCACGTCGAGGTCATCGCCGGCAACATCGCCACCTTCGACGCCGCCCGGGCATTGGCCGATGCCGGTGCCGACGCCGTAAAGGTAGGCATCGGCCCCGGATCCATCTGTACGACACGAATCGTGGCAGGGGTCGGGATACCCCAGGTAACCGCCATCAGCAACGTCAGCCGGGCGCTACGGGACACCGGCATTCCCGTCATCGCCGATGGCGGCATTCGCTATTCCGGCGACATCGCCAAGGCCATCGCCGCGGGCGCCTGGTCGGTCATGATCGGGGGATTATTCGCCGGCACCGAAGAATCCCCAGGTGGCGTCGAGCTCTACCAGGGCCGTTATTACAAATCCTACCGCGGCATGGGGTCCCTCGGCGCCATGTCCGAACAGCACGGCTCCCGCGACCGCTATCTCCAGGAAGAGATCACCGAATTGGAGAAACTGGTACCCGAAGGCATCGAAGGACGGGTACCGTACAAGGGTCCACTACCCTCGGTGATCCATCAACTCCTCGGCGGACTGCGCGCCAGCATGGGCTACACCGGCTCCCGCGCCCTCAGCGACCTGCGCGAGAAATCCTCTTTTGTCCGAATCACCACCGCCGGTGCCCAGGAAAGCCATGTCCACGATGTCAGCATCACCAAGGAAGCCCCCAACTACGGAACCAACGCGTAAAAACGCTCGTCCCCCTTCCCCCCCTCACGGGGAAGAAAACCCATCAGAAAACTCATCCGCCAACAAGCGCCCCGGTGCCCGGGTCCGCATGCGCTCGCGGAAAAGCGGCACCCGGTAGCGATACCTTCCATCCTCCTCCTCGATAATGTAGGCAAGGGATAGCAAGGCCAACGCCCTCTCCAGGTCGCGGGTGGTCATGGTGGTACTTCTCTTTGCCTCCACCCCGGCCTTCGCCTCGGCCTCTTCCCGCGCTGCCGCCAGGCGCTCGGCCAGAGAACCCAAATCGAAACCGTCCCCCTCCACCGTGGCGTAGACCACCATGCGCCCGAGGCGCGCCTCGCCGGGATCGTCACTGATGGCCTGCTCCCAGCCATCCAGGGCGATGCGTATGCCCTGTCCCGACAGGGCCTTGTCCACATCCCCGGACGCGATGCGACGACGACCCTCCTCCCCCAACCTTTTCACGATCTCGTTACAGGCAATGGCGATGAGATTGGCCCGCTGACCGGTAGCCGCCAGCAGCCGCGCGAGACCGCCATCCGCTTCGTAGTCGATCCCCATGCGGGCCATGGGTTCCGTGGCCAATCGGCGGCAGGCATCGGGTTCCAGGGCACCCACCGCGAGCACCTCGCCGAAGTTCTTCAGCGGTGACTGATAATCCAGGGCCACATGGCGATACAGCTCCCAGTAACCCGCCAGGATGAAATGCGCCCTGCCCTCCTCGCTGAGGCTGCGAACCCTCCGCAGCGTCCCGTAGCCGCTTCCGGCCTCCGCGGCCACGAAGGCATCGGCCTCGTCGATGAGAAACAGCAGCCGTTTCTCCCCGGTTCCCTGGGTGAGATGCGCGATGAAGCCATCCAGATCCACGTCCACGGGGAGATCCATCTGTCGCGCCAGACGCGGCAGCAGCACCTCGTCCCCCAGGCTCAGGTAATGACAATCCACGTCCGGCCTCTCCCGATAGCGCCATTCCAGGGCCTTGAGCAGGCTGGATTTACCCAGTTGCCGCCCGCCCACCACCAGGTAATTGGCCGGTGCCCGATTCATGATATGGGCGATGAGCTGACCGCGCCCGAAGAACATGCTATTCCGCGCCGTGCCACCGCCGCTCTGGTAGGGGGAGATGCGCATCAGGCGAATCTGGTCGCTCACCATGCGCGCCAGCGCCGTCATCGGCTGCGGCGACAGCAGCAATTCCGTCACCCCCGCCGGGGGCGGGGCCACATAGAGATTACCGGGGTCATCGGCCAGGCGGCGCAATTTCTCCTGCTCGCCCTCATCGCCATGCAGGATCACCACCACGCGCTCCCTGGCCTCGCCATTTTTGCTCAGATCGGCAATCACTGTTTTGACCGATTGCCCCCTCTCCGGGAAATGCACCAGGCACTCGGTGAGATTGACGGGGAACCCCTCGCCGAATCGCAGCCTCCACAACCCCGCCGCCACCGCCTCCGAGGCGACCCCGAGGCGCACCGCCAGCACCCGGCAGCGTTCCTCGGCGGGGAGCCCCGGATAGGCAAGGGCCGCCGCCAGGTCCGGGGGCTGCGCCCCCACCTTGCCCAGGACATCGACAAGGCGCCGGGTACGGCGCAGCAGGCGCCTCGCCTGGGGCAGGCGGCTCGGGACCAGGCGTAGCAATCCGGCAGGCTCCGCGGAAAGCTGACGCACCAGGGGATGACGATAGAGGAGCAGGTAATAGAGCACCGAGAGCGTCGCCAGAAACAGGGCTGCAAGTCCTGCGAACAGCGGCCACGGTGGTGGCGGGATAGTGATGGGTTCCTTGTCGAAGCGCCAACGATGGGCCGGCGGGCCGAGTTGGAAGGCTTCCAGGGTAATGCGGGTATCGTCATGGGGCATGAACCCGGCGGGCAGGGCAAAATCCAATTTACCCAGGGGACCGGGAGGGGCGGTTTTGCGTTCGATGGTATCCAGCTCCACATCGACACCTGCTACCCGCAGGGAAAATTTCGTGTTGGCCAGGGCCTCCCCGCCGAGATTGTCGAGGAGGATGGTCAGCGCGTTGCCGCCTTCCCGCGTGGCATCTTCGGGCCAAAACCTCGCCCGCAGCCACTGCCAGGCATCCGCCCATTGCCACGCCGCCTCGCGGAGCGCCAATTGCGGGGTCTGTGCCCGTACCGGGATGGCGAGCGGCACCGGCTCGCCGTGGGCCGAGGTGACCGCCAGATACAGGGTCTCCCGGGCGCCCCGAGGGCATTTATACTCGGAATGAAAGGACACATGGCCGGTAAGTTCGATGCCCTCACCGGGCTCCAGGATCACCCGCGTCGCCGGGGGATGGAAGACGAGGCGGGTGCCGGGCACAGCCCCTCCCGCCGGGAGGGAAGCGGAATCCCCCCCGGCAGGATGGGCAAAATCGCCGCACGGTATGCCCATCACCGATGAATCGATGGACACGTCGCCCCCCCTCGATGACCCCGCCTTTGCCCATCCTACTGTCAACTGACCATTCTGCTGGTTCCCAAGCCGACCACTTCTCCACTGGTTCCCAAGCTCCAGCTTGGGAACCTCTTTCGCTTGGGCGCGAGTGGGATCCGTTCGGGCTGGCTCCCGCTGCACTACATCGACCCAATAGACGCGCCCCGCGCCCCGGTTACGCACCCTGAGGGTTACCGGGGTCCTTTTGCCATCGCGGACCAATAACGGCTCGACATTTCCCCCGGCAGGATGGGCAAAGGAGTGCAGCGACGTGCCCATGGATTCACCCGTGATGGGCACGGCACCTGACGGTGCCTTTGCCCATCCTACGGTGAGCCTCCCGGGCCTCGAAGGCGCGGGTGGCGGCAGCGGACGAACGCGCCCGGCGCCATCGATCCGTCGCAGCAGCGTGCCATCGTCGTGACGCAGGCACCGGCCCGCCATGCAACCGAGCCAGGTGCCCCGTTGCCCGCCCACCAGGACGCCCAATGGCATCCCGGATGCGGCCTGCCAATGGCGGACTTTCCCACCCACCCCCCCCGAGGCGAGACGACTGCCATCCGGACTGAACGCAACCGAACTGACCGAATCCCCATGCCCCTCGAGGACCCGAATCTCCGCCCCGCTCCCCACATCCCAGACCCGGACCGTCCCGTCATCCCCCCCCGAGGCGAGACGACTGCCATCCGGACTGAACGCAACCGAATTCACCGAACTTCTTCGACTAATACCAGCGACCAGGGCCTCCCAACTGTCCCAGGCCTCCCCCTCCGGGATGAGAGGCGGCGGGCTGTGGGCGGCAAGGGCAAGGGTGGAGATCAGGAGGAGGGGAATCACCAAGAGCACGAAAAGCATTGGACGCCAAAGCATCAGGCGTCCAGGCATCAGGCGTCCGGGCCATGATCGCGCTCCCAGGCTGGCGCCCGGCAACGAGGGAAACCAGGGGCTTGTCGAGCTATCGCGTTCCCAAGCTGACGCTTGGGAACGAGCAGGAAATACTGGAGCCTGGGGGCGAGCGGGAAGAGCCGGCGCTCGGGAGCAAACAAAAATATCCATTACTTCAGACCGAATCCATCACCCGAATCCCGATGTCACGAATCCCTCCACACCGCCAGGCGAACATCCCGTCGCGCTCGGCCAGCAGGTTGTCCCAAAACAGGCGCCGCAATAGATCATCGCCGGGCCAGTAGTCATAGCTGGCGATCCGCTCCCGGTTCAGCCAGTCCCGGAGTCGGGACCTTTCCCCCGCCTCCCCTTGCCGATAGCGGGTAAAGAGCGCCGCGAGGTCGAGGTCTCGCCGAACGAGCCCGGCGCAGTCGCTGTCTTCGGCTCGCATCCATTGGCGCAGACACTTGTGCAATAACTGGGGGTGGCCCCCGGTAACGGCCAGGAATCCCTCGGCAACCTCGGGCGGCAACTCGTCGCTGGTGGCACCGGGTACCTCTTCGCTGCCCGGGAATGCCTGTCGCCAGTTGCGGAGATCGGCCACGGTGGGTTCCGGCCAATACAGGGCCTCGGCGCCATCGAGCAAAGAGTGCTCGCCATTGGCGAAGCGGAGGGCCGCCAGTTGCTCGGAGCCGCATAGGACGATGCGAAGCTGCTCTCCGTATCGTTCGTTGAGGTTGCGCAGCATCCTGGCGAGCGCCTGCCTGCCGTCCGGGGAACCGGCGACAAGGCGAGTGATGAACAAAAACAGCGGGGCGCCTCCCCGCAGGTGATCCTCGATGGCGAATTCCAGGGCCATGGCGCTGGTGATGTCTCCCGGAAATCCGGCCTGACGGGCGATGAAAGCGAAGTAGTCGGCGAGGGAGGCATCCGGGTCGCTGGGGGGCACCAAGTGGTGGCAGTTTTCCCTGCCGATGCCGGGGTGGCACCGGGCACGCTCCAGGATGGCCTGGTGCATCCCCAGCCGGTCGCGCCCTTCCTGGGCCAGCAACAACACGGGCTGACCCGTGGCCAGGGTATCGAATATCTTCCCCACGAAGGCGGCCTCCCCGGTGGCCAGGGGTTGCCGGGGCATGTCGGCAAGGCGCGGGGTCATGGGTTCCGGGATTTGGAGATCGAAGGGGAAGGGATCTGGCGCATCTCCCGGCACATCTCCCGGCGGAGTCCCGGCGAGACCACACAGCAGACGACGGAAGGCCTTGCCATAACCGGCGGGGGAAGGGTCGGAAAAGTCGATGCAAAGGTGATTTTCCAGGAATGGGAAATTGGGGATCTCCCCGAATACCAGGGGCAGGATGGTAAAGGGCGGGACGTCGCTGCGATTTCGAAGCGCCAGCATCTTGTCGTACTCATCCCTTACCCAACTGGATTCCAGAGACTCCGGGGTGGCCACCAGGATGCCGGCTCCGGAATGGCCAAGGGCACTATCCAATTGCCCGGCGAGGGACCGCCCCGGAACGAGATTCCAGATATCGAGGAATACCCCATGGCCGGCGCGTTGGAGGTTGCGGGCCAGGGCCTCGACCCAGGGCTTGTTTTCGCCCCGGTGACTCAGGAAGGCATCGTAATGGGTGGTTTTCATATGATTCGTACGCTAGTCATGAATCGTTTTGGTCCAGGAGGGAGCGGGCCGTCAGACGGCGAATCGATCCAGTACCGAGGAAAGGCCGGCGAGTTTTTCTTCGGGCAACATGCCCATTCCTTTCGTCGTGAAGCCTTCGTAACGGGGGCAGCCGGGGTCGTGGTACAGCAACCCCACGGGAATACCGGCACCGCCCTCGGCAAACTCCCTCGCCTTGCCCATATCGGCAGGGTCGTGTCGGCACCGCACGGGGAAGGCGCGCTCGACGCTCTCCGCGACGGGGATGCCCTTTTCGTGGGTGAGCAGTACCATGCGGCTCGGGTCTTGTTGCAGCTCGTCGAAGGCGTGGTCGTTCATGGCCGGACAACGTTGGTAGATGCGCACGAAAGAGAGCCCCTTGTGGGCAAAGGCGGCTGCCAGGGTGGCGTGGAGGTGGGGAACATTCCAGTCCACGGTCTGGGCCACGAAGGAGACGTTGGCGATGCCGAGCGTCACGGTAAGCGGGTTGTGAGCAGGTAACGGATTGCCGAATGGGTGCGTGTTGGTGGCAAGCCCTTCGGGACTGGTGGGGGAGGTCTGTTTCTTGGTGAGGCCGTAGATGGCGTTGTCGAAGACCATCACGGTCATATCCATGTTGTAGCGCACCGCATGGACCCAATGGGCGGCCCCGATGGAGAAGCAGTCGCCATCACCGGTGGCTACCCAGACGTCGAGGTCGGGACGCCGCGATTTGATGCCGCACGCCACGGGCAAGGCGCGCCCGTGCAGGCCGTGGAATCCGTAGGCGCCGAGGTAGTGGGGGAAGCGGCTCGCGCAACCGATGCCGGATACCGCAACGACCCGTTCCGGTGGTATTTGTTCATCGCGAAGGATGCGTTGCACGGCGGTGAGGACGCCGTGGTCCCCACATCCGGGACACCATCTGGGTTCGTTGCTCACGTAGTCGTCGAGTACGAAATGGCGCTGCGTGAGTTCCCAGGACCAATCGGGTTTTAGACCGAACATAATGATTTTTCTCCGTGACTTCGACTCGAACTATTCGGGAATCTTCACCTCCGAATAGCCAAAGTAATGAAAATGGTTTTTTCGCCCAGCGTCATCGATTCGTTTATCTCCCGCCTGGCTTCGCGAGAGAATGGGCCATTGCAATGATGCTATCCGAGGATCGTGCACACCACTTCCCGCGCCCGCCTCGGTCCATCGAATTCACACAGGAAAAGGTTCTGCCAAGTGGATAATCCAAGCTTGCCGCCCAGGATGGGCACCGATTCCGACGGCCCCACGAGCCCGGCCTTGAGGTGGGAGTCTCCATTGCCGTCCTGGCGGTCATGCAGCCATACCCCCCGGGGGATCGATTTCGCCAGAAAATTTATCACGTCGCTCTGTACGCTATCGTCCCAGTTCTCCTGGACCATGATGGCCGCCGTGGCCCCCCGAACATAGACATTGACGAGCCCGTCGGTAACGCCACCGGCCTTCACCGCGGCCTCGACCTGGGGGGTGATATCCACCAGTTCCTCGCGTCGATTGGTGTTCACTTGAATGGTCTTGTGCATGGTCTCTCCTTCTGTAGCTTCGATGGCGATGTCTTCGATGATGCCATCATTTACCACATCATGGGACGGGTGAACAGCCATACTCGGCTATTATCCACTGGGTTTCCGCTCCACGCGTTCGATGATCTTCCGGGACAAGGCCTCGAAGCTCTTGCGGCACCGGGCCACCAGCCTGGTTTGCCCGATACCGATGCCATCGGCCCGTTCGAGATCGAAGAGGGGTTTGCGGGCCATTCGGGCGATGGGAGCGATACTGGCGAAGTGCCCGATGGTGGCGATGCAGTGCGGGTCGTCGTCGATCTCCATGGTCTCGTCGGGTGATTTCCGCGCAAGCATTTTCTCCCGATAACGGGACGGAATCCTGGCCGCCCATTTCGCATAGCCCATGACCGGGCGGTCCGCTCGCGCCAGAGGTTGCTGCAGCAGATATCCAATGGGGCGGAAATCGTGGCGCGGGAATTGCGCCTGGGTTCGTCCCTCCATCCAGTTGTTGCGGACTTCAGCCCACTCCTGTCGCCACGCCTCCAGCGTACTACCCACATTATCGAGCCCTTGCAGGCTGAAAAGGTCCGGGGCCATGGGGATGATGACCGCGTCGCAGGAAAGCAGCGCGGCGCGATTGATGGCGCCCAGGCTCGGACCGACATCGATGATGACGAAGTCGGCATCCACCACCTCGGCGGCCAGATTGGAAAGCCCATCCAGGGCCAGGGTGACATCCAGGGCGCGCTCATTGCTGGTGCTGGTCTTCTTGGGCCACTCCTCGGCCAGGGGTTGCTCGAAGGTGCTCAAGAAGAGGTGTCCCGGAAGCAGCCAGAGATTATCCCCCACGAACCGCAAGTATGGCGGGATGATATCCCCTTTCCCCCGCCTCACCGGATCGATACAGGCGGTGACGGTCTCGCCTTTCTCTTGTGGCTTTTCCCAGATCTCGAACAGATCCTCGGTCTCGATGAACAGAGAAGAGATATTGCACTGGGGGTCATAATCCAACACCACTACCCGCCGCCCGAGACGGGATATCGTGTGGGCAATATGGTAGGTGAGCGTGGTCTTCCCCACTCCACCCTTGTTATTGAAGAGCACGAAGGATTTCATACCGTAGCCTTTACGATGACGCGGGTGTACCCGTCGATATCCACCTCCAGGGGAGGATTGCCATTCTTCTCCAGCAGTTTCCTCACGCGGCGAATCCCCCGGCCAAGCCGCTGGACATATCCCTGCTCCACCAACTTGCCGGTGATGACGGGGTTGCGATAATCCGATGTCTCGCCGAATTCCCCCTCGCTGGCATGGCCGAATGGTCCGCCGGGATTCCTGAACTCTATGCGGTCCTCGTACCATTCGATGCGGGCGGGGGCATTCGTACCCTCGAAGAGCCTGTGCTGAACCATGTTTCGCGCCAGTTCCTCGAGCGCCTCGACGGGATAATCGAACCGGAATTCCAGGCGGATTCCATTGTCGCCCATGGGTTTTTCCACGACATTCGCATTCAACTGCGTCCAAACCACGTCGAGTTGGTCGGTAAGGGTACCCGAGATCGTCTTCCGAGAGACGATGGGGCTCTCGATACCCACCCCCTCGTAACGGACGAACTCGATGATCGCCCCAGGAAAAAAAGATTGGGGATTCATGCCGAAGATCAGCAGGGCAGCCGGATTGGGACGCCATGCTCCTTCTGCCTTTCGCCCCAGTTGTTTCTGGGTCAACCAAGCCTCGAAATCGGGAAAGGTATCCTCATCCACGTCGTCGTCCCTTGCGGTTTCGTAACGGGAGAGAAGCGTCCTCTCATCCAGGTCATCGAGGCTGCCCCCCGGCCAAACCCGCAGATCGAAGGGTTGCCTGTTTTCGGGACGGCGCTCCCGCAATCTCGACAGGTCGGCATCCCTCGCCCGCACGGTTGCCGAACCCTTTCTCACCCAGGCGGTTCGATTGACGGTAACCACGGGTGGCACCGAATAGGGTTGCACGCGCACCACGATGAGAGATTTCCCGCGATATTCCCTGACGCCGATATCGAAGGAAGGGGTCGGCAGAATTTTGGTCGATGTAAGGAGATTGGTCAGATTCTGCTGGATATTATCCAACTGATCGGCCTTTATCCCGATGGGTACACCATCCTTTTTTATACCCAAAATCAAATAGCCATCTTCACCGGTATTCCCCAGGTCGTTGGCCAGGGCGCATACCGTATGCAAGCTATCCTTGGTGTCCTTGTCGGTTTCCTTCCATTCGACACGGTCGGTTTCGGTTTTCAGCAGATCGATTGTTTCCATGGTTCACCGTCCCGTATTCGAAATATTTTTTGCGTCACGACGCTTTTCCACATTGGTTCGATTTTCGATGGTTTCGTGGTCGGCCAATACGGTCGTCAAAAAGCTCTCGAGCAGAAACCGAGCGCATCTCGCCGCGCTCATAGGCATCGATCCTTTCTGCGGCTCCCTGGCCCAAAGCGCATCTACATCCCGGCAAGACGGGGAACCGAAGCTCGCGAGGATTGCCTCGGTCAATATGGCGCGTTCGCCGGGGAGAAGAGCGAAGGCGTCTTCCAGTAGCTTTACACACCGTTCCCATGCTGACGCGTGGGAACGGGCGACATCTCGGAATCCGCTCGCGTGGAATACGGCGTGCGGTTTAGGGTTCGTGCCCAATTCAAACATTGTGGCGCCTATTCCACCCTCCGGCTCTTATTCGAAATACCCAATGGCGCGCAGTTTTATGTAATGTGTGCCCGCGCTGCTTCCGTTGCCTCCGTCACAAAGCCTCACATCCATCCGATGATTCTCTTTCAAGGGAATGATTAGAAGCTCGTGATTGCCATACCAATCGCTTCCAGCAGCATCTCCATTGTGGGTTATGCCGACATATCCGTTACTCTCTGCTTCGTTTTCATCGTAATACCCTTGAAGACTACCATCTTCGTATGACCATGAAGCGGAAGTAAATGAAATGGCGCGACCAAAGAAGTGATTGGCATGATCAGGATTAGGCCCAACGTGGGAGGAAAACACCATGGCCATCAAAAATTTCGCATTGGTATTATCCAATCCGAGATCGATATCCCGTCGATCGGTTCGATGTGAAGAACAAGTGAATCTTTTGATCAATGAATGAGGGATTATGCCGTTACTGGGTGGCGGATCCCCCTCGCCCGTCACCACCGTCACCTGATCGATGGCCATGTCTCCCCGGTATCCGGAGCCCGTCGTCCCCTTGAAGCGGACCTTGTGAACGGTTCCCGAGAGGGCGATCTGTTTCCGTGTCCAGGGCGAGGAATGGCTCGGGTGTTGCTGGCCGCTGATGGCCCAGACCTGCTTCCAGGTGCTGCCGTCGAAGGCCTCCACGGCCAGGGTACCCATATGGCCGCCGTACATGTGGTAATGGAAGGTCAGTTGAGAAATCGCCTCTTCGAAATTGGGGGATTCCACATAGGCGATCCTGCCGGGGGCGTTGCCGTACGAGGCCTCGAGATAGAGGTAGTATTGCCCGGCGTAGGCGCGAGACGGCCCGGTATAGCCGGATGGGGTGTTGTTCGTCCAGCGGGCCCAATCGAAGAAGGAGGTATCCTTGACGGTGGTCCAGCCACCGAGGTCGGCCTCGAAGCCGGTGGTGTGCTCGGTGGCCTGGGCGAAGGGGATCGCGCCGAAAGCGGAAAGGAGTATGGCCAGGGCGATGCCTTGGCGGTACGACAAGGATTTGGTCTTCATTTACATCTCCTCGCGTTCCATTTGCCAACATTGCGCCCCTTCGGGGCAGAGTCGTAGAAGGGTGGAATCGGCGCGCACTCCACAAACGTTTCGGACTTGCGTGGGATTCCAGGCGCGCCGTATTCCGCGCGTGCAGTCTTGGAACCATTCCGTGTGGAATACGGCGTGCGGTAAGGGTTCGTGTCGGATTCGAACGCCGTGGCGCACGCCGATTCCACCCTACCGATGGGACTCGACGACTCCATCGTATCCCGACGTAATGGGATAACGCCGCTCGCGCCCGAAGGCCCGCTGGGTGATGCGAACGCCAGGGGCCGCCTGGCGGCGCTTGTATTCGTTGCGCAACACCATCCTGCTGACCTTGGCCACGGTGTCCGGATCGAAGCCATCGGCAATGATCTCTTCGGGGGAATGGTCGTATTCCACGTAACGCTCCAGGATGGCATCGAGGATGGGATAGGGAGGCAGGGAGTCTTCGTCCTTCTGGTCGGGGGCCAACTCGGCGGAGGGGGCCCTGGACAGGACGCGCTCCGGGATGAGGTCTTGGATGGGCCCCCGAGGAACGTTTTCGGAGGCGTCGGGTCCTTGCGCGTCCTGCCTGTTTTCGCTGCGCCACTTCTGGTTGCGCCATCTCGCCAAACGGTATACCTGCTCCTTGGCGACGTCCTTCAAGGGGGCGAATCCCCCGGCCATGTCGCCGTACAAGGTGGCATAACCCACGGCCATTTCGCTTTTGTTGCCGGTGGTGAGCACTACCTTGCCGGTTTTGTTGGAGATGGCCATGAGCAGCACGCCCCGGCAACGTGCCTGGATATTCTCCTCGGTGACATCCACCTCGGTTCCGGCGAATACCTCGCCGAGGCTGTCCAGAAATGCCGAGAATACCGTTTCGATGGGGATGATGTGATGGGCGACCTTTAGGGTCTTGGCCTCGCGATTGGCGTCCTCGATGCTCATGTCGGCGGTATATCGGGATGGCATGAGAACGGCCTCCATGCGCTCGGCCCCGAGGGCGTCGACCCCGATGGCCAGGGTGAGCGCGGAATCGATGCCGCCGGAGAGCCCGACCACGGCGCCCCGGAAATGATTCTTGTCCACATAGTCGCGCACCCCCGTGACCAGGGCCCGATAGATGCTTTCCTCCGGGGAGGGCAGCGGCGGCAGCGGCGCCACGAGGCGCGGCGCCACCACGGGCGTGGTGTCGAATGTGACGAGAAAGAGCCCGGTCTGGAAGTCGGGGGCCCGAAACACGGTCTCTCCCGCGGCGTCCACCACCAGGGAATGACCGTCGAATACCAGCTCGTCCTGCCCCCCGACCAGGTTGACGTACACGATGGGCATGTTGCCTTGCCGCGCCCGCTCGGCGAGCAATGCCTCGCGCTCATGAATCTTGCCGGTATGGTAGGGGGAGGCATTGATGTTGAACATGAGCCTGGCACCGACAGCGGCCACTCGACCCATGGGTTCCGGAGACCAGATATCCTCGCAGATGGTGAGCGCGATTCGAACGCCCTCGATGCGCACCAATCCCGATCCCTCGCCGGGAACGAAATAACGCTTTTCGTCGAAGACCCCGTAATTGGGCAGCTCCTGTTTGAAATAGCGCCCCGCCAGGACGCCATTTTGCAGATAGGCGCAAGCATTGTAGGTGTTGCCATTTCGGTCTCGATGGGGATAACCGATAACGACATCGATGCCACCGGTGGCCTCGGCGATATCATGGAGCGCCAGTTCGATGCGTTGGTACAGCTCGGCGCGCAGCAATAGATCTTCCGGCGGATAGCCCGTCAAGGTGAGTTCCGGGAACAAGACCACGTCGGCCCGGAGGGCATCGCGGGCCTCTTGGGCATACTGGATGACCTTTTTGGTATTGCCGCGGATGTCGCCGACGGTGAGGTTGACCTGGGCAATGGCGACGCGGAGGGAAGAATCGGATTCCGGGGCGGGTTTGCGATCGAGGTGTGTATGTCTTTTTTTCATTGGGGCGGCATTGTTGGTCGAAGGCTTATTCGGTCTTGACGAGGGCAGGCGATTTCCGGGGACAAGCAGGAGATTACGTCATTCCCTAGCGTGACTGAGCCGCAATCGATTTTATTGCCATCCTACAAGGCCGCGGCAAAAAAACGAGGAATCGACGAATGGTAGTACGGAAGTATCCCTTTCTGTTTTCTGTGATCGAATCATAACCCATGCTCATCGGAACACATAAGTGGGGATGTGATCCGATCGTGCTTTGTACCGTGTTTTATAACTTCTGTAAGATTCACAAAACACTGCGTGTTACTCTGGCTATGGAAGCTGGAATATTCGACACAGTTAGAGACGCAAAGTGAATTGGAGAATTGGCAGACGCGCAAACCCCAAAGCCGGGGAAGAGAAGGCCGTATAAGGAAATAACACAACCATAAAAACAAAACCCCGCAAAAGCGGGGTTTCGATTATTTGCTCATCTCTTCACAGCAATAGGCAATCAAAGCCAATGTCTCACCTCTTTCGTCCCTGAATGCAAACCAATACCTCAAATTCAAGGCTACCTCGAACGGTACTTCTTTCCTGAGAAAGATCTGAAATACTTTAACGGCAAGATCAGCATTAGCCCAATATAGCCGCCTCGATACATCAACTTGGCTAATATTATCAATATTATCGCGCAACTGAATTGGACGCTCTTTCGCAACCCATTTCGAGATAAATCCTGCAATTTTATGCCTATCTGGTTTTTTGTCTTCCTCCAAATGAAAATCGCTCATACGTTCTAGATCATTGGCAACGTTACCGATTGCACATTCAACAATCATCGGACTTAAATAAACATCGGTAGCTGTCTATTGATTATGATAGGCAAAATCCGCATAGGCTATAGCAATCTGCCTTCTTAAAAGTGCTCTCTCTTCTCGGTTGAACACTGCAAACGCTCCTTTGCGGAAAACTAGAGGTTACTTTTTAACGAAACTTCATGTAATACATCGGAGTTCCGTTTAAGCGTCTCAGCGCCTGTCCTGCATATATCTTCCAAATTCTCACCTTCATTGGGCAATTTTGCGTCAATAAATTCCTTATAAGAATCACTTCGAGACGCTGCCAGGGCATCATCACAAAACTTATCTACATCAAAAGATGTTGTCACGGCCTTTCCCCTTGAACGGTTTGTGTGCAATCCGCATTACCTTCATAGCATTTGCTCGTCACGTTTGTGGTTTTATTTCCATTGGACCTATAGACATAGTGTCCACTCATGTGACACCAAGTATAATCCATAAACCACTGATTATGCTATCTTTTTTTAGTCTCTTTCAATAAAATTTCGATGCTTTACATCAGTTAATATGCCCCGTAGGCGGCTTATTCCCAACAAGGAATGTAAGCCATTTTCAACTATCGACTTCGACAACAAAAAGTATTTCCGATCGACATCACCTCTCCGAGAGAACACGAAACCCATCCGAAACAACGGAAACCCCTTCGCCATGCCAAGACGATTCAACACCGCAGGCCCCTGTCTTTTCGAAGACCACTACAT